>NZ_JBXALO010000011.1:0-129276 GCF_058799515.1 Serratia sp. GW822-FHT06D09 | reverse complement strand
CGGTTGCCAGAATATGCAGCCAGAATGAGGCCGGTTATTCCTGATTATGAATGGATCACATACGGGGAGCGGGTCAGGTACTCTTAATAAGGAAGATATGCTTGCTTTTTATGCGGGCGATGAAATAAAGGAGCGTTTCAGACTGGCTGAACGCGAGATCGCTGAGCTATGAGCGTAGGCCGACAATGAACAAAAGCGCGTAAACCCCACTGGTTTAAACGCTTCTGCCGGATAAAGAAAAATAATTGATTCCTTGAGCGTTTGTTATAATGTTTACTCCGCCTTGTCTAAAAATATACCTAGCCGATTCTGAAGCTCTTCGAAACGTTCTTTACTTTCCTGTTCGTTGGCGCTCGGAACACCCGCATCTTTGGCTATCTCTTTAGTGGCATCGTTAAGCCTTGATAGCAAAACTTTAAATTTTGACAAGCTTTCTTCTTCTATCATGTTGTGTCGAATACAGCAAAAAGTCACAGCTTCTACAAAGGTGCTAGTCACTATTCGTGACATCATTACCGAGTACGAACAAGCCTCAAATGCAATTAAATACCTAGCTTCTGGAGGAAGTTGAAGTGTCATCATATGAAGAATTGTATCTTCGGCGGTCATATGACTTGATCCACTTAATCTATGATAGATTGAGAAATAATCACACGCTTTCCCCAGTGTCTCAAAACGTTTAAATAGTGAATTCCACCACAGATCATTGTATTCACGTGGTGTAACAGAAAAATTAGTTTTAGCCAATTCAACGTAATCAGAGTAAGTTGAAATCGCAGCTATTCGTTTGTCAATTAATGGAATTACTTGCGCTGCATACTCTTTCGTCGATACTTCTTTTTTCCATTCATTGAGTTTGCGAGTATGTTCATCATACCATTTAGCCATGTATGCCGTAATTGTACGTTCATCACCATGCAAGGACATATACATCAGATTGATAGATGACTCTTGAACGACTCGAGCTAGGGCTTCTGCACTAGGAAAGCATTGCGTAGCAACGCAACATAGCATTCCCTCGATTTGTTCAAAGATTCTGCCTATTAAATTAAGATGGGAATGGACAATAAAGGCATCTTTCTCGGTTTGATTATCAATATACGCTATATGGTTAAACGAAAGCTTATTGGCTTCAGTTGCACATTCAAGAGCGACTTGAATACTTGATAAATTGATATTTTTATCAAATCCACACTTCTTTCTAAACTCAGTTAAATGATTCACTGAAACCTCTTTTAAAACATAACGAAAAGAACAGTTGCAAAATATATGGCACTAAATTTTGCGGAGGAAAATTCGGAAAATATCTTTTGTCAATTTATTCGTCTTGTTATGTATCGTTACCATTCTATTTCATTAAATTGATCACGAACATAATGAACTAAATCAGTATGAGAATATATAAACTCTTGTACAATATTACTGACTTCAGTACTAACATAATCAATCTGGTCAGGGGAAAGATATTGCTTATTTAAAACCATATTCCCACGGTCATCATTTACATAAATATTGTAACATGGTTGAGGTATAGAAACTAAGTTAAACATGTCGCTAATAGTTATAAGATTTAACCCACTAATACTTCCAGTAATCCAACAATTCAGTTTTTCTATATTTGATATAAATGTAGTCCATTTTATGTCCAACTGTCTATCTTGAAATGGATAAAGATGTGGATTTCCCTTGAGAAAATTATCGAACATATCCTTCGCTTCGAAACGAATAGAAACTCGGTTAGGAAGTTCCATTGACATTCCTCTTAATTCTAAGATTGGAATGTATTTGAATAAAGTATTTAAAGCTAAAAGATCTTCAAAATATCCTCGATTATTATTAAGTCTATTATAAACATAAGTTTCATGGTTATTTTTAATTTGGTGTAATCTGCTGACGGGATATTCATTTGGCTTACAATCAACAATTGTATGATCAATAGAGCACAGAAGAATTAAATTTTCATACCTATTATCATTTTCTAAATTATCTTCACCTCTTGGTCCACTTGAATTTTTAGCAATTACATGTGCCATCTGCCCTATTTGTACATTTTCTTCAATTAATACTCTTTTGCAAATATTACATCTTCCAGCCGACAGTCCATATAATTTTTTTATGGTTGATTGGTTAATGCTCATATTTTTCTAACATCCATTGTTTAATAATGAAAATAAAAGTTATTAGACAGAAAATGTCTACCCGAACTTTTCAATATAAAACACTTTATATAATGTTTTCAACTTTTAGTTTATTCCGACTAAGCTTGGCGAAACCTATCTTGATAGAAATCAGTTTTGGACTAGGCAGATCTTAAAATACAGACACTTTCCGCCTAACACACCATAGTAAACTCGGTACATAGTTACTGATTATTCAAAGCAGGTCAACTGATGGCAACTGTATCGAGTCAACTTTGAGAGATAGAAGCAGTTTTTGTGAAAAGTAAGTGATAGGTTTTAGAACAAGAGTCAGTACCACTTACTCTGATTAGGCACTAGTAGGCGAGCGCGTTACTTGGTCGAGGATTTACTCGGTTTTAGATCCGGAGTGTTTCCTGGTGTTTTCTTGTTGTCACGTCGACGTTGATCTGGCTTGCCGGTCGACTTGGCTATTGGTTTTGGTCCTGGTTTCAAATCCATGAATTAATCCTTTTATTTTGTGTGGTTATCCCTCATTGTATAATCTTTGGGCACTGCGTATAGCTTTCAATATGTGTATGAAACATAATCTAAAAATATCCTTAAGCTTCCTTGCTGGTAACTCAGGTTTTGGTGCGCTATCTAAAATGTACAGTGACAGGTTGGATACAGAAGGTGGATAGAATTACACTGGGCCCACGAGTGCTTACGGTTGAAGAGAAACAAGAGTTTCATCTTGATATGCAAGAATCCTCAGCTTGGGCTAAAGCAGAACTAAAACGTCGACGAGCAGTAAAAAATCAAAAAAATTCTGCGCATGGTATAGATGATGGTATCGATAGCGGTCACCTTTCTAACTAGCTGTTATATATATTTATTTCTTTCTCATTGATATTCGAGTGGGAATGATGAACCGCTAATCACTGACTATCAGTGATGATTTAAAAACCCCCGTTGCGGCTATGCTGTGCGGGGGTTTTCTTTTTCTGACTATCAACTGCTATTTGCGGAAGCATTCATTTTCTGACGGTACCTTTGAGGGTATATCACATTTCGCTGTACTCTCCAGATAATCCGTCCGACACCACTTTGGTAATTTTTGAAGGTATTAATCACAGCCGAGAATTGCCGACATGCTCACCGATACGAAACATTCTAAAAGCACGTTTCACTGCAAATGTAGCAACATGGCTTGTAGATGTTATTTTTTCATCATAAATATATGCTAGGTTGATTCTGCTAATTATATAAAAAACAGAAACGGCATATATACCAAGTTTTCCAAGAAAGAACTCACTACCAATAACGTCAATTGATGACCCGGTAGACATCGACCATGAAGTATAGTGATAGATAACAACCGACAATGCCATCAGCTAAAGAAGATAATACATTTATTTTACATAATTTTTGTGCTGATGCTCTTTTATCCTGCTCAGTATAAAATATTTTTAAGTACAAAGATTATATAAACGAAAACACAAATAGTATTACAAAAAAATTTCTAATGGTAATAAAGTTAGGCCGGAGAAGCCCCGGCCATCATGCTACAAACCCTCTTCAAATCTGAGGGTTTTAACGCCATTACTATGAAGTTCATTTGACAATTTTTCAGATAAAACGTATTCGCTTCCGCCAGATTGTTCTATCTGCCTGCGCATGTTTGTACGGGAAAAATCATAGGTGAAAATGTTCGGGGCGCCAAATGTAAAAAAGAAGCTTCGTTTTGGTTTGCCAGCTTTAAGACTGCAATAAAAATCTCGTACTTTGCGACCAATATTTGACTTACCGTTCAAATCACCGAGTATCCTTCCTGCTTTCAGCAACCCTCGCTCAACAACATCATACTCCTTGCCTGCATGAGTAATTCTAACGTCAAAAATCACTACATCCCCCGGCTTGGTTGCCAGCGATATTGCCTCTCCTTCAGTTAGATTATCCTTAAGATGAGAACCAACTCGTACCGACATTCCATTTCCATCAGTGGAATGGTCATTCATGTAGATGCCCATTTTGTACACGCGGCAATCAGGGGTAAAATATGGCTCAGAAAAATAGGCTCCTTTAGCATCGTCTTTATGCCAACCGAACCCCATATTGTGATGAATGTCCGCATGTGATGTAAATACGAAATCGTCCTGGCCAAAAACGGATCGGTAGGCTTTTAAAACATTGGGATGGCTAATAACCCATGAGAACTCTGGCTCTTCAACCGCTATGTTAGGCTGGGTTAAGCCATAGCGATATGTTACGCCTTTTCTTTGAAAAAATTTGTGGATAGAAGAATTCATCCGAGCCATTTCTTCTGGGGTAAAGAGGTCACGGAAAACTACAAAGCCGTCACGCTCAATCAAATCCTTAGCTGTATGCATAATTAACCTTGCGAAGTAATTTACAAATGTTTGCTTTTTGTAATATGAGTGTTACACAAATATACATTTTGTAAAGTACATGCAAATCAGTAATCGCTTTTTAAAAAACGAACAGCTTTTTCTGGTGACGGCATAAAAGACGGTATCTGGTTTCACCGAAAAAAATAAAAGTTTGTAAAGTCAATTGGTTGCATTATTTATAAATAATTGGATTAGATTAACCGCTAATCACTGACTATCAGTGATGATTTAAAAACCCCCGTTGCGGCTAGGCTGTGCGGGGTTTTCTTTTTTCCGACGCCCACAAAATATTCCCTTTGCGCGCCTCCTTGTATTCATTTTGGTTATACCAAAGATCCCTTTTTTGATTATTCCCTGATATCAGCACAGCCCTATACTCGATCAATCCCTGCTCTCTGGAAAACCTGCCCCTGCAGCGCTACCCAGTAAAACACCAGGTTATGCATAAGCTCCGGAACTGGCAGAAGGTAAATCATTACTAATCAGTATGTTGATGCCATTTCATTCACCGGTTAATCCCGGGTCTTCCTGCCGGTGGTGGCGTGCTTTTCATGATGCAAGGTAATACAAAAACAAGAAAAGAGGATTTTTGCCATGAACAAACAATCCGTCACCGACATTGTCGATCAAAGCCCGATCGGTGGTTTACAGATAATGACGCTGCTCTTGTGTTTTATTGTATTGATGATTAATGGTCTGGATGCCAGCGCGATGGGTTATATCGCCCCTGAATTGGCTCAAGAATGGGGGATTGATCGCGCCGAGTTGGGCCCGGCTTTCGCTGCAGGTCTGTTCGGCATGTTACTCGGCAGTTTTATTTGTGGCCCCGCGGCGGACCGTTATGGGCGCAAAACGGTGTTGCTGATCTGCTCGGTTATCGTCGCTTTAGGCACCCTGGGTTATGCCTTTTCCTCATCGATTACCGTGCTTGTGGCACTGCGGTTGCTAACTGGCATGGGACTAGGCGGCGTATTGCCCGGTTGCATTACTCTGGTGTCAGAGTATTCGCCCATTCGCTGGCGCATGTTGCTGGTCACCTTGAGCTTTTCCGGTTTTACCTTGGGTATGGCGCTCGGCGGCTGGGTGGCCGACTTGCTGCTGCCGGTGCTGGGCTGGAGAGGCCTGCTCTTTGTGGGCAGTATCGCTCCTTTGGTGATGCTGCCAGTGCTGTATTTCATGCTCCCTGAGTCGATCTGTTTCCTGGCCAACAGGCCGCAACAGAGAGCTAAATTACTGCGGATCGTCGAACGGATTGGCGGCCATAGGAAGTGGCAGGACGTAATCTTTACCGACGGTATGGACAGAAAGCCCGGCGAAAAAAACCTGCAGCTGTCTCCCGTGGCAGCGCTATTTTCTGAAGGGCGAACCGAGCGTACGCTGCTACTCTGGCTGACCTTTTTCTGCTGCTTATTCTCGTTCTACCTGTTGAGCAATTGGCTACCCTCGGTATTGCGCAGCAGCGGCTTTGACGCTCGGATGGCCTTATATGTTGCCGCAATGCTGCCGCTGGGGGGCATGATTGGTGGCATCATCACCGCACTTCTCATCGATCGAATCGGTATCGCCAAAATACTCCCTCCTTTAGCCTTATTGGCCTCGGTCGCGCTGCTGGTTACCGGCAGCCAGCTCGGCAGTTCTACCCGTTTATTGGTTTGCGTTTTTTTCGTGGGTTTTACCCTCACGGGAGCATTGAACAACATCAGTATTTTGAGCGCTGGCCTTTATCCCACCACGGCACGTGCGACCGGAGTGTCATGGGGGATCGGCGTGGGTCATGTGGGTTCCATCACGGGGGCTTATCTTGGCTCTTGGCTGTATACCGTGGTTGGTGATTTGCAGAATTTTTTCTACTGGATGGCGATTCCCGCATTAATTGCCGCTTTGGCGTTGTTCTGCATGACCAGGAGAAAGGATCTGTTTGCGGTACAGGCGGGTTCTTAACGACGGGTACGATCAAAACAAACGGGGCTGAGGAGAGGGTATGAAGCAACTGCATGCAGAAATTGCTGGGGCAGGTATCGCCGGGCTTACGGCGGCGGCGGCGCTGGCTCAGCGTGGCTGGAGCGTGAGAGTGCATGAGCGTTCGGCAAACCTGCGCACCTTTGGTGCGGGCATCTATATCTGGAGTAATGGGCTGCGTGTGCTCGAGGCGATTGGAGCCTATGACGAAGCTATGGTGGGGGCACACGAAGGGGCCGTATTCCAGACCCGGGATCACGGCAACGCAACGATGGAGGATATTCCGATCAACAGCAGCGGTGCCCCACGTCTGGTTACCATCTTGCGCGAGCGGCTGCTGCTGTCTTTGCTCAATGCGGCTCGCCGCGCCGGTGCCGAAATTGTCAGCGATTCCGAGGCGGTGGGGGCGACACCGGATGGAAAGCTGCTGATGGCGGACAAGCGAACGCTGTCAGCCGATTTGGTGATCGGCGCTGACGGTATCAACTCACGGGTGAGAGAATCTCTGGACCTGCTGATGTACCGCAAGCCGCTGCACTATGGCGCGGTCAGAATGATGTTGAAGCGCGATGACGATGACGTACCGCCTGCAGATCGCTCGAACTACATTGAGTACTTTTCAGGCACGAGGCGGATCCTTTATACGCCCGCCAGCGCGACCGATCTTTATGTTGCACTGTGCTGCGCTGAGGACGATGTGGGTGCCTATCAGCTTCCGATTGCCCCGGAACTTTGGCGCAAATCCTTCCCACACCTTTCCGGCCTGATCGCACGTTTTGGCGAGGCCGGCCGCTGGGATGCTTTTGAGGTGCTGAAGCTCAAGGCCTGGAGCAAAGGGCAGGTGGCGATCCTCGGCGATGCAGCCCATGCGATGCCGCCTTACCTCGGCCAAGGGGGCGGTTGCGCACTGATGAATGCTCTTGGATTGGCGGTCAGTCTGGAAAATAACCGGGATATTCCGGCGGCGCTGGCAGCCTGGGAAGCGCAGGAAAGGCCGTTGACCGAACATACCCAAGACACGGCGGAACGCATGGGGCATATGAACCTGTGGCCAGACGACGTTCGTTCGGCCGTTTTGCGTATCACCGGACGCTGCGAGCAGATCGGCGCAGAGCGTATGAAAACGGCGTTAAGCCTGCCGACGGGCACTTTGGCCTGATCATTGCTCCGGCCCGAGAAACGGGGCCGGGAGTAACCACTTTTTTAGTCCGCAGCCGCTGGGATAAGGCGGTGTTCATCAGGGAGGTTGAAAAATGACGCTTTTGGCAGACGAAGTGTTTATGGATCCGGCACGCCTCAATGAGGATTACGATGCACGCGCTACGGTAGGTGTCGATGGCTTTGCCAAAGAAATGGCGCGTTATCGCTCGCAGTCTGAAAAGATGAAACTGGCTTATGGCCTCCATTTTGATATCACCTATTGCCAGAAAAGTGGCCAGGCTCTGGATATTTATGGGCCAACGGTGAATGGAAACGGGCCGCTGCTGCCCGTTTTTCTTTTTATTCACGGGGGATACTGGCGAGCGCTGTCGAAAGCAGATTCCGCGATGATGGCGGGCACATTGGCGGCAAATGGCATTGCCACGGTGGTTATAGATTATCCGCTTGCGCCGGCAGCCGGCATCGGTGACATCGTTCATGCCGTACGCAGTGCGGTGGCGTTCATTTGGCGGCGGGGACATGAGTTTGGGCTGGATCCGCAACGGATCTCGCTGGGTGGCAGTTCTGCTGGTGGCCATTTGCTTGCAACACTATTAGCACCAGGCTGGCATGCAGCCTTTGGCGTGCCGACCGATGTGGTGAAGTTTGCTTTTCCCATCAGCGGGCTTTTTGAACTCGCACCTTTGATGAAGACGCACGTGCAGGCATGGCTGGCACTCTCCGACACCAGCGTGGCCGATTACAGCCCGATGCGTCACATCCCTGCGCCGGGGTGCCCCATCACCGTTGCCTGGGCTGAAGGCGATCCGCCCGGCTTCAAGCGGCAGTCCGAAGCCTTTGCCGCTTTGTATAAAGCGGCCGGTGCGGAAACGAATATGCTCGAGGTGCCCCATTGCAACCATTTCGATGTGCTGATGGAGTGGGCTGACCCGACTTCTCTGCTTTCCAGGACGCTGATCTCGGGAATATTCCGCAACCTCTGATCGCCTCCCACTCATTTCTAGAGTTTCGGTTATCGCCGGGTGATTACTGGATGTATGCGGCCATTCATCGCAAGGAAAAGTGAGGCAGGAGCCTCACTGTTCAAGCTGCTGGTTTTGCTCATCATATCTGCGCCGGCAGTCCTGAATAGCCTCCATATTCCCCATAGTCCACTCAAACAGAATAGAGAACGGCCCTTGCAATGACTGGCCGAGCGGCGTCAGCGAATACTCGACGCCGAGCACCCGCCCATCCAAAACCTTGCGGTTCACCATGCCGTTACGCTCCAGCTTGCGCAGCGTCTGGGTGAGCACACGTTGAGTGACGCCATCAAGGCGACGCTTGATCGCATTGAAGCGCCTCGGCTCACGCAGCACCTCCAGCACCATCATTGACCATTTGTCCGCGATCTGGTCGAGAATGATTCGGCTCGGGCAGTCAGCGCGGTAGACAGTTTCATTCGTCTCCATCGGTATCCTCCAGCATCCCTGGGATGCTTCAAGTGCGTAATTGACGCCAGGTATGCAAAGTATACCATTCGATCGGCGGCGCGAAAGTCCAGCGCCGATACCCTGACAAACAAGGACATCGACATGAAAGATACCGATTTCAGCAAACTCAGCTTGTCTCACGCAAAGGGGGTCATGACGATCACCCTCAATAATCCGCCGGTCAACGTGCTTGATGTGGCTTTGATGTCGGAAATCAGCCGCTTACTGCGTGCCGTGCGTGACGACCCGGATACTCGCGTGCTGGTTTTCCAGAGTGCGGATCCGGAGTTCTTCATCGCTCATGTCGACATGACCTTAATCGATGAACCGCACGCTTTTGATGAGCTGGCGCGTAATGCGCCGGAAGGGCTCAACCCGTTCCAGGCATTCGGTGAGTTGCTGCGCAGCCAGCCCCAGGTGACTATCGTTAAGCTTGCCGGGCTGGCGCGTGGGGGCGGCGCAGAATTCGTTGCGGCGGCCGACATGGCTTTTGCCGCCGAAGGGCGGGCAGGACTGGCCCAATGCGAAGCCTTGATGGGTATTACGCCCGGTGGCGGCGCGACGCAATACCTGACGAACCGCATGACGCGTGGTCGCGCGCTTGAAGTGGTCCTGGGGGCCGATCTTATCGACGCGGCGACCGCAGAGCGCTATGGCTGGATTAACCGCGCCTTGCCCGCATCCGAACTCGACGACTTTGTCGAACGCCTGGCGCACAACATTGCGGCACTGCCCGAAGGGGTTATCGCGGCGGCCAAGCAGGCGATGCCGGCGGCAGATCTGCGGGAAGGTTTTTATCGTGAGCATGAGGCCTGGGCGGGGCTTTTTGAACGTCCTGCAGCGGAGAGACGCATTCGGGACGGACTGAAGGCGGGCGCCCAAACCAAGGTAGGTGAGCGCAACCTCGAAGGCCTGCTGCGCAATCTTGGTGCCTAAGCGGCAGTCTCAGCCGCAATCTTGCCGATGCCGGAAATGGAGTGCCGGCAGGATAAAGCCCCGAACAGGCCTGGCAACGGCTAGCAGGATGACCACTGCGACAGCAAGGCATGCAGCTTCGCGGGTTCCAGCGGCTTTCTTAATACCAGATAACCTTCCTGTTCGGCCTCTTGCAAAATGGGGGAGTTAAATTCCCCGCTGACCATGGCGCCGCTGGTGTCCGGCAGGCGTTCGAACAGCGCTTTCAATATATCGAAGCCGCTTTCACCGGAGCGGAGCCGTTGATCGCAAAGCACGGCGAAGGGGGTGAAGCCTGCGTCGATAATCGCAAAAGCCTCCTCGGCGGAAGCGGCGCAACGCACGGTGATCCCCCAGGTACTCATCAAACTCGACCAGGCGGAGGTGACCAGCGGATCATCATCCACCACCAGGCAGGCGCCGCTCAATGACTCATAGCGGGTAGGGATCTGGCTGTGGGTATAGGCGTTGAGGTTTTCTGGCGTTTTGACTTCGCCGGTATAGAGGGCAAAACGCATCCAGAAATGCGATCCCTTGCCCTCCACGGAGCGCATGCCGTATTTCACCTTCATCAATTTGGCGCAGCGGGCCACTACCGCAAGGCCTAACCCATGACCGGCGCTATCGATTTTCCACGCCAGTTCGGGACGATAGTAGGGGGAGAAGATTTTGCCTTTCTCTTCGTCGGCGATGCCCACGCCGGTGTCCCAGACTTCGATCAGGCATTCTCCCTTTTGTGGGCGGATGGCAATCAATACGCCGCCTTTCTGGGTGTAGCGCAGCGCATTTTGTATCAGGTTAATCAGCGATTGTCGGATGAGCAATTGATCGCCCATCACGGCAATGCGTCGCTTGGGACGCCATGTTCGCAGGGATAATCCCCGGCTGTTCGCTTCTTCACGGAACAGGGTAATCACCGAGTCAAGCAGGGTTCCAATATCGACATGGGTGGTCGCCGTACTGACGTTGCCGGACTCAATCTTGCTGAGATCGAGCAAAGAATTGAACATCAGGTGCACGGAGCGCACGCTCTGCTGCAGATCCAACAGCTGGGGGGTTAAAGAGGCATCGCGATTTTTATGGATGATGGCCTCGATCAGGAAACCCATGGCATGTACCGGTTGGCGCAAGTCGTGACTGGCGGTGGTCAGAAACTGGTTTTTATCGAGCAGGGCTTGTTCCGCCTCCTCTTTGGCCTGGCGGAATTGCTCCGCAAGGCGAGAGCTCTTCTCTTCGAGACGGGCTTGCTGAATAAAAAACTGATGAGAACTCAATGCGTGGCGGTAGATGGCGAACCCGTAAAGCAGGTTGAGCATCAACACAATGAGCATGACGTCGTTTAAACGCCAAATGATGCCAACGTTAAGCATGCCCCAGCAGGCAAAGAAGAACAGGGTAAAGGTACTGATGATGGGCGTCAAATGGGTCGCGTTAGCCGCGACGATGGCCGCGATGCTGATATTTAATAACAGGAAAAAATCGAAATTATTTATTTGTGGGGTTATTAAATATAATGAGGATATACCTATCCCATGTACGAAGGCGACTTTGTTGATATGTGGGAGCCAGCGGTTAAGAATAACGCCCGCATCCTCTTTCTCCGCTTCGCGTTGATATCTTTGGTGCCATAATCGGATAGCCAAAGCGCAGAATAAATACACTATTATCCAGCTGATTATCGGCCACAGTGGTTCACCCAGTAAATATATCCAAATAGCAAAGGGGATGCCGACGCAGGGCACAGCACTGAAACTAAAGACCAATCGAATAAACGTATTGTTCAATAATCGGATTTGCGCGTGCGACGAAATGCCATCATCTTGTAAAGATTGAAGTAGTTTCATTCGGACGGCCCCTGCCTGCCATGCAGTAACGTAATAGCTTCTACCCGACTGTTTACGCCTATTTTTTTAAGGATATTGCTGATGTGCTCTTTAACCGTAGGTTCGGAAATAGCAAGCTGAGAGGCTATTCTCTTATTGGGGAAGCCGCGCATCATCATGGTCAAAACGTCAATTTGTCGCGGCGTTAAATTGAAATTTTGAAGAGGGCTTTTGGCACTGGAAGCCTCCAATAGATTATCCATAGGAAACCAGCTTTGATTTTCTAACAGCGCAGCAACGGCTTTGGCGAATAATTCTGGCGGCTCATTTTTGAGCACGAAACCATGGCCTCCGGCATCACGTACCTTTTGGCCTATTTCATTATTTTCATCGCCGCTGACCACTAATAATCTTACCTGTGGGTAAAGCTGTCTGAGCTCTTTGAGTAATTTTAATGCCGTGCCGTCGGATAACCAAAAGTCGATGACGATTAAACGCGGGGCACCATTTTCCAGAATATGTCGATAACAACTCTCCTCGTTTGTCATCACGTAGGCGTGTTTAAATCGACAGTGCGTATTCAGGAAATTGGCGATGCCACTTGCCACCAACGGATGGTCATCAACGACCAACGCATAATCCTGCCCCAAGGGTATCTCCTTTTGCTAAAACCTATCAGATTGGTCTGACGACTTGTTATTTTCTACCCTCCCTACTTTAGGAGGGTTTTTTCGGTTAGGAAAGGGAAATATATTATTCAGGGATTTTGATAAGGTAAAACATAAAGCCATTCAGCATTTGGAACTGTTTGGTTACAAAGGACAATTTATGAGAAAACCACTTATCGCATTAACCGTTACGCTTCTGGTAGCTGGCTGTTCCACATTGAAAACCGATCAGGCAATACCGCTGCTGCAGGCGGAAACGGCCAAAATGCTGGGCCTGGGTTCATCGGATGAAATTACCGTCACCAATGTTAATGGTGCCCAACCCGACGCCCTTGGCGGGCAAAAACTTTCTTACCGTGCCACTACGGAGAAAGGACGAATCTTTGACTGTTCCTCGATGATGATGCCGGGTATTTTAGGTTCAGCCCCGTCGTTAAGCACACCAAGCTGTACCCCGGTCGTTACGCATAAATAATTCACCTGACGCGTTTAGCGAGGGTGGATGATCAATACCGATCCGCAGTTCCCATAATTTTGGCATCGAGACGTTAGCGCTGGGGGGCAATAAGCTAGTGTCTCGATGACAAATCAGCCTGTGTTCTCGCAAAACGCGCCGCGCATCCTCTAATGCATTGAGTTTTTCATATAAATAATAACTTTGATGGCATCAAGATAATTGGGCCGGAGAGAAAACATGAAAGATAAAACATCGCATAACTTAGCGGTAAGAAAACCGCTTTCGAAAGTTTACCTCGCACTTTTTTCCGCACCGTTGATATTGATTGGCCCAGCCGACGTGGCGCGTGCCGATGATGCTATTTTTGATGGTGAATCACGTATTACCGAATCTTTGACTTACACCGGGGATGTTTACGTCGGCCGTAATCAAAGTGGAAACCTGTTGATCGATAATGGCCAAATCAATGCCTATAACGTCAATATTGGCCGTCGTGCTAATGGCCAGATATACGAAAGCCTGGTCACGGTCAAAGGGCCAAATGCCGTATTAAATGCGATCAATGACCAATCCGTTATGCACGGCAGTCTGAATCTGGGGCTGGGGACGTTACGGGTAGAAGAGGGCGGATTGGCGACGGCGGAAGAGATTATCGTCGGCACCACCGGGGGGTATGACAGCCATCTTAATGTCAAAGGGGCCGGTTCCCAGGTGATCAGTGAGAGACTCGGTCTCGGCTTCGGACAGGGCGCACGTTCAACCTTGCTGATTGAAGATGGCGGGGTAGTGACCACCACGGCCGCCGCCAGAATCGACAGCGGTTTTCGCCCCGACGAGGCTGACAAGCTCAACCCCAAAGCCACGGTGACCGGCAATAACTCTCTGTGGAATATCACCCAGTCGCTCACCGCCAATGGCGATGTGGACGTGCTGAACGGCGGTGCGGTCAACGTTGGTAGCGCGGAGATTGCCGGTGTTTCAGGCTCAAGAAAAACCGCAGAGCTTTACATCGCCGGCAACGGCTCACGCTTTACCAGTGCGGGCAATGTCAACGTAGGGGATTATGGCAACGGGGTGCTGTCGGTTGTTGATGGCGGCTCATTCTCTGCCGGCAGCAACGAATTGCGGCTGGGGGATACCGGGTCCGGCTCTAACCGCGGCGCGTTGATTATCGGCAGCCGAGGCAACATGGATACCGGCACCGGCTTGACCGAACCTACGCTCGGCGCGGCGGGTGGTGCGGGTACTGTCGATGCCCAAACGGTGGTCAATCTGCGTGGCGGGTTGTTCGGCAGCTACGTTTACTTTAATCACAACTCAGATAACTACGACTTCCGCAACAAGATGGTCGGCGAAGGCGAAGTCATCAACACGGCCGGCCAGACGACGTTGAGCGGCGACCTGACTCAACTCCAGGCGAATGTCACCGCACGCGGCGGCAAAATCACCATCGCCAGCGACATCAATACGCAGCAAGAAGACAACGTTTTCGATGTGCAGACGCTGAGCGCCGAGAATGGCGGCACGCTGATCCTGAACGCCACTGCCGGTTCTGACGTCAGCAATGGTCTGGGTTACAGCAGCGCCGCGTCAATCAAAGCCGGCGGGACGCTGGGCGGCAACGGCACCTTGGGGCAGACTGAAATCCAGTCCGGCGGCCATATTTCCCCTGGCGACGGCAACATCGGTACCCTGACGCTGAAACGCTATCTGAATTTCCTGGGTGAATCCTTCTATGACGTCGATATCGCCGGTGATGGCAGCAGCGACAAACTGGTCGTTTCAGGCAAAACCACCATCAGCGATCAGGCCAAGGTGCAGGTGACCGCGTTGGATCCGCAAACCAGCTATCAAACCGGCCAAAGCTATCGCATTTTGACCTCGGATGGCGGGATTGACGGTCGGTTTGCTGAAGCCGTCTCAAAATCTGCATTTTTGGACGTTGCGCTTAACCACAGCACCAACGCCGTGGATCTGACGATTGCACAAAAGGACGGTAATCCAGGTGAGGGCGGCAACCCAGGCGAGGGCGGTAACCCAGGTGAAGGCGGCAACCCAGGCGAAGGCGGTAACCCAGGCGAGGGCGGTAACCCAGGTGAGGGCGGTAACCCAGGCGAGGGCGGTAACCCAGGCGAGGGCGGTAACCCAGGCGAGGGCGGTAACCCAGGTGAAGGTGGTAACCCAGGCGAGGGCGGCAAGCCCGGTATTTTCCAAACGGTCGCGCAAAGTAGCAATCAGTGGAATACCGCCGGTGCGCTCTCGACGTTAACGCAAAGCGGTCCTTCGCTGGCCTTGTATAACTCTGTGCTGCTGTTGAGCGCACCGGAAGCGCGCGAGGCGTTCAATCAACTGTCCGGTGAAGTTTATCCGTCCATTCAGTCTAACCTGATCGCCGGCAGTAGCATGCTGCTCAACGTGTTGAATCAGCGCATGCTTCGCGTATTTGATAATGATGCGCTGCCTGTTCCACCGATGGCGATGACGTTGGTTCAACCGGCTCAGGCTGAAAATAACGGCGTTTGGGGGCAGACGTTCGGCTCCTGGATGAGAAACAGCGGTAACGATAACGTTGGGAAATTGGACGGCCACACCAGCGGTTTCCTGTTGGGCGCCGATCGTAAACTCGCTGACCACAGTATCCGCGTTGGGGGATACGTAGGCTATAGCCGTGGCGACTATGATGTCGATAGCCGTCGCTCCAGTTCCGACAGCGATAATTACCACCTGGGTCTGTACGCTGCAGGGCAGCAGGATGCCTTCTCCCTGCGCGGTGCGCTGGGCTATACCTGGCACCGACTCGAAAATGAGCGCAACGTTAATTTCGGCAATTACTCGGATCGGCTCAAGGCGGACTATGACGCAGACTCGCTGCTGGCGTTCACCGAAGCGGGTTACCGTTTTGGTCAGTTGGATGCGAATATCGAGCCATTCGTCAACCTGAGTTATATCCGTTTGCATACCGATAACTTCCAGGAGAAAGGCGGGGCAGCGGCGCTGAGCGTCCGTAATGAAACGATGAATACGTTCTATTCAACGTTGGGCGTGCGGGGATCTACCGAACTGCCGAAAAACGTCAGCCTTTACGGTTCATTAGGCTGGCAGCACGCTTACGGCGATAAAAATACGTCATCGCGCATGGCATTTGCCGGCAGCGACGCATTTATCACGCAGGGACAGGCGGTAGATGACAATCTGCTGGTGGCGGATGTGGGGGTGAGCGTGAAGCTGTCGCGTTCCACTACGTTGGCTCTCGGTTATCAGGGGCAGTACGGTTCTGATACCCAGGTCAATTCGGTCAATGCCAATATCAGATGGTCGTTCTGATTCACTGAGGAAAAGGGCCTTTGGTCTTGAGATGTCGTTGGGCAACTTGCAGTTTTACCTGGTTGCCTGGCGATATCTCTGCTCCAGAAAACCTTCACTCCGTGTCGAGACTTTCGCTGACATCAGGCGCTAGCGAAACGGGCAGGCGAACATCCTCGCAAGATGAGTGCTCAATCAGCTTAAACAGCACGTTCTTTTCGTCACCGGTCAAATCTCGCCATTCGCCCAGCGGCAATCCTGTCAGATCGACATTCATAATGCGCACACGCTCAAGTTTGGTGACGTGATAACCAAAGTATTTGCTCATACGGCGGATTTGGCGGTTAAGGCCCTGAACCAGCGTGATGCGAAACATCTGCGGCGCGATTTTCTCCACCCGGCACTTTTTCGTCACCGTATCCAGGATGGGGACACCGGCGCTCATCCCCTGAATAAACGCGTCGGTCAGCGGCTTATCGACGGTAACCAGATACTCTTTTTCGTGGTTATTGCCGGCACGAAGGATCTTATTGACCAGTTCGCCGTGATTGGTCAGGAAAATCAGCCCCTGGGAATCTTTGTCCAGACGGCCTATAGGAAAGGTGCGCTTGCTGTGATTGACGAAATCACCGATGTTATTTTGCACGTGCTTTCCCATGCTGGTGATGATGCCCACCGGCTTGTTCAGCGCGATAAGCACCAAATCTTCCGCATTACGTGGCTCAATCCGCTGGCCGTTAACTTGCACCACGTCCCCGACAAATACCTGAGCGGCCACGGCGGCTACGTTGCCGTTGATGAAAACGTTGCCCTGTTTGATATGACGATCGGCACTGCGGCGTGAACAGATGCCGCTGTCGCTAATGTATTTATTAAGGCGAATGGATGATTGAGTCAGCATGATTTCCCCGTAAAACGCGGACTATACAGTAACCCTTGAGGCCTTGCGAAGGGGCATATGGGGTAATGCGTAAACCGAAAGATCGCCCCCAAGAAAATCGTGTGAATAATTTTTGCTCAAGAAATCGAATGAGCGAATCGAACGATTCAGTCGAAAGGTAATGAAAATGCATATTCTGACAGCCAATGAAGCCAAAACCCAGTTTGGCGATTTGCTGCTTAAGGCTCAGCGTGAACCGGTGCAAATCACCCGTAATGGCAAGCCCGTTGCGGTGACTGCCGAAGATTACGAGCAAATTGAAGCGATGAAACTCCAACTGTTACAAATGAAGATTCAGCGTTCCCAGCATGATATGGCGATCGGCAATGCCGTTGATGGCGAGACGTTTTTCTCTGAGCTGCTGGAGCAGGATAAAGGATAAATGGCCAGTTACCGACTGACCGGTGAGGCGCAAAACGATATCCGGGAGATTCGCGACTACACATTGAGCGACAGGGGCATGCAGCAATCCAGAGATTACCTTGTAAGACTGCGCCAAGGATTAACCAACCTGACGGAAATACCAGGCATTGGGCAGCATCGAGTCGAGGATCCAGGGAACGGTGTTTATAGCTTTCCCTACCTCAGCCATATGATTTATTACGCTACAGCAAACAGCGAAATTACCATTCTTGCAGTTTTGCACCAAAGCCGCGTTCCAGCCAAACATCTGCCTCAGCGGCTCTAAGGTTCAACTAATGTGATTTGACTCTTCACCCACCTTTACCACCCGGGTATTCAGCGGTGTGAGCGTTTGCCCGACGCTGCCGGTCGGCGTCATGCGCGGGATCGGTTGGCCGCTGTCGCTTTCGACCAAGGTTGAATGCGCCTCTTGCTCGGCAAACAGATGGTCTTCCCCCCATTGGCGCAAGCCGACGATCACCGGGAACAGGGCTCGGCCCTTGTCGGTGAGAATATACTCCTGATAGGCGCTGCCGTCTGAGGCCGGTGCGATCTCCAGAATGCCCTGTGCCACCAGGGTGCGCAGACGGGTGGAAAGGATATTTTTCGCCATCCCCAGCCCCTTTTGGAATTCACTGAAGCGGCGCACGCCGTCGAACGCGTCGCGCACAATCAACAGTGACCACCAGTCTCCAATCACATCCAAAGTGCGTGCCACCGGGCACGGCGCATCTTCCAGGCTTTTACGTTTCACGTTATCCCTCCTGCCACACTATCTGGTTGCATTATAAAACCTCTGCGCGTAATGTCCATTAAGTTTAATAATGAAACCACTTTGGAGGAAACGATGAGTGACAAAACGCTGGATCCGATCTGCGTATCTCAGGCGAGGGGACTGAGTCGGCTGCCGGCTTCGCTGGTGTTGTTGCTGGCCGGCGCCAGCGCTTTTAGCGTGGCTAATGTCTATTACGCCCAGCCGTTGTTGGATGCCATAGCCCAGGAATTTGCTATCAGCGTGGCGTCGGTGGGTATGGTGATCACCGCCACCCAGCTTGGTTGCGCGTTGGCGCTGGTATTGGTGGTCCCGCTGGGGGATCGCATTAATCGCCATCGGCTGTTAGCGGTACAGCAACTGTTGTTGATTGCCGCATTGTGCATGGTCGGTTGGGCAAACAGCAGCCTGCTTATGCTGATCGGCATGTTGCTGGTGGGATTATTGGGCACCGCCATGACGCAAGGACTCATCGCTTTTGCCGCCACGCTGGCGGCACCTCATGAGCGCGGGCGGGTCGTGGGGGCGGCGCAGGGCGGTGTGGTGCTGGGTCTGCTATTGGCGAGAACCCTGTCCGGCGCGTTGGCAGACGCAGGAGGTTGGCGCACGGTGTATTTTTTTTCCGCCGGAGTGACGCTGGTCTTGCTGCCGATTCTGGCACGTTTGCTGCCTGCGCCGAGCACGCCGCCTTCAACGCTTAGCTACACCGCCTTGCTGCGTTCGATGCTGACGCTGTTGCTGCGCGATCGCACGTTGCAAATTCGCGGCATGCTGGCGCTGTTGATGTTTGCGGCATTCAGCATCTTCTGGAGTGCATTGGTGCTGCCGCTGAGTCAGGCACCGTTCAACTTTTCGCATGCGGTGATTGGTGCCTTTGGCCTGGTGGGCGCAGTGGGGGCGCTGGCGGCGGTAAGAGCAGGGCACCTGGCGGACCGCGGCTTGGCGCAGGTGGCGAGCGGCATCTGTCTGCTGCTGTTGGTGCTGGCCTGGCTGCCGCTCGGCATGCTGGGTTATGGCCTGGGGTGGTTGATTATCGGCATTGTATTGCTCGATTTGGCAGGCCAAGCCATTCATGTGTTGAATCAGAGCCTGATTTTCAGCGCACATCCGCAGGCGCATAGCCGGTTAGTGGGCGTCTACATGCTGTTCTATGCCATTGGCAGTGGGCTCGGCGCTTTTGCCAGCACTCACGTATTCGCCCTGGCAGGTTGGCAGGGGGTGTGCTGGCTGGGGGCGGGCGTCAGCTTTATTGCCCTGGTGTTCTGGGGGCTGACGCTGCGTGCGATGCCGACGGCGCCGGGAAAATGACGGCGTTCTTGATTCTGCCTGGCCGCTTGCTTAATCCGCAGTAAGAGAGGACCGGAGGGGGGATCTTGCCCAAGGTTGCCAAGATCCCTTCTGTTCTGGGACCGAAGTCACACATAAAATCCAATACCCCCATTGTTTGTCATAATTCACCGCGATACTGTTGTGCAATCTGGTTTAAACCAATTAGGTGTGGATATGGAAAACAGCTCAACCGTTGAATTGGCAAAGGCCAGGTTGAATGACTGGCTGAGCCAGGGGGCAATCGCCCCCGGTGACAAGCTTCCTTCGGAGCGAGAACTGGGAGAATTGCTGAACATCAAACGCATGACGTTACGTCAGGCGCTGTTGTTCCTGGAAAGCGAATCGAGGATCTTCCGCAAGGATCGACGGGGTTGGTTTGCGGCACTGCCGCGTTTTAACTACAACCCCAATTCCTCTACCAGTTTCAAACAGGCGGCTATCGAGCAGGGCCGTTGTCCCTCCTGGGACTATATGACCAAAGAGTGCGTATTGGCAGCTCCGGGGTTTATCAAAGAGTTATTGCAGGTCGACGCGGCGAGCGAGATCTACAAGATTTCTGGTTGGGGAGCGCTGGATAATCACATCGTGTTTTATCACGAAACCTTTATCAGCCCGCGAGTGGCACCCGGTTTTATCGAACGCCTGGGTGAGAACTCGTTTGCCGAGGTCTGGGAACAGGCTTATGGCACTTCCACGCGAACCCGTCATCTGGCCTTTAAACCCACCCGGTTATCCGGAGAGGCCTGCAAGGTGATGGGCGGAAATGCCAGCACGCCTGCGATTTTGGTCGAAAAGCATCGTGCCGATGCCGAACGCCGTATCGTGCAGGTGGATATCGAGCACTGGCGCTTCGAGTCGGTAGATTTCTTTATTAACTTATAGGTGAATATCATGGATCGCTTAACGGCGGAGAAAGTCCTTCTACGGGCGCATAACTTGCCCCTTTACCTGCATGCTTACGCCTTTCATCTCAATATGCGTATGGAGAAGATCCTGCCAGAGGATTTGCTGAGCATCGCCCATCAGCAGCGGTTGCGAGGGGTGAAGCTGCATGTGCTGGATGGGGAAAGTCAGGCGCTTTGCCATGCTGATGATGCCCGGCTGCGCCGGTTTGGCGAACAGGCTCGGCGCTATGGATTGGATATTCATATCGAAACCAGTGCCTCCGACTCACAAACTATCGATCAGGCGGTGAATATCGCGCTGAAATGTGGGGCCAGCTCAGTGCGTTTTTATCCGCGCTATCAGGGCCCTTTGCAAGAGGTGTTGGCGCGTATCGGTGCGGATATTCAGTACATCAAACAGCGTTATCAACACAGCGGCCTGAGTTTTACTCTGGAACAGCATGAAGATCTCAAGAGCCATGAATTGGTCGGCCTGGTCCGGGCGGCAGATTTCCCTCAGCTTTCCCTGCTGTTTGATTTCGCCAACATGATTAACGCCAATGAAGAGCCGCTGCCGGCACTGGCGGCAATGAGTGGGGAAATCACCCAGGTGCACATCAAGGACGCAATTATTGTGCGAGAGAACAAGGGGATGGGGCATCGTGCCTGTATTTCCGGACAGGGAGATCTGCCATTCCGAGAACTGTTATTGGGGCTGATCTGTCTGGGTGAAGATCAACCGCAGGTCACCGCCTACGGGCTGGAAGAAGAGGTGGATTATTACGCACCGCCGTTTCGTTTCAGCGACGAAGGGAATAATCCTCCCATTCCATGGCGAGAAATGAGTGAAACAGCGTTACCGGAGCAAGGGTTGGAAGCGCGATTAAAGAAAGAAACTCAGGATGCTTTAAATCAAATTCACTATGTTCGCACCATCATTGACAGTTTAACGCAGCAAGCTCAGGAACTGCTAAATCCGGCATAATATAAAAATAAATCTATAAATCACATATTCTCGCTGATGAGCGATCAACGCTCGTCTCATTATCGGGTAAACAACACCGCTTATTAATTATTGGCTGTGAGGGGACTATGTTAACTAAAAAAAGATGGGCATTATTTAGCTTGTTGGTTTTATGTGGAGGGACAATCTATAAATTGCCTTCCCTTAAAGATGCTTTTTATGTTCCGATGCAACAGTATTTTCACTTGAGTAATGGCGAAATAGGCAATGCCATGTCGGTTAACTCGATTGTGACGACCATTGGCTTCTTCTTATCAATCTATTTTTCCGATCGCCTGCCGCGACGTTTTACCATGTCGTTTTCGCTGATTGCTACTGGCTTGCTTGGTATCTACCTGTCCAGCATGCCGGGGTACTGGGGCATACTGTTTGTCTGGGCGCTGTTCGGCGTGACCTGTGACATGCTGAATTGGCCGGTGCTGCTCAAATCGGTGAGTATGCTGGGGGATAATACTCAGCAGGGGCGGTTGTTCGGCTTTTTTGAAACCGGGCGCGGGGTTGTCGACACGGTGGTGGCCTTTTCTGCGCTGGCGCTGTTTACCGCATTTGGTAGCGGCTACCTGGGTTTTAAAGTCGGCATATTGTTTTATTCGGCCATCGCTATTTGCGTAGGGGTTATTATTCTGTTGGTGATGAAAGAAAGCCCAGAGGAAAAGTTACCCGCTAAAGAACAACCCCCCGTTAATAAAAAACCGGGCATGGGCAGCGTATTGAAAAACAAAACGGTATGGCTGATTGCCTTCAGCGTTTTCTGTGTTTACGCGGTGTATTGCGGATTGACGTTCTTTATTCCTTTCCTGAGTCATGTCTATGCGCTGCCGATTGCACTGGTGGGTGCTTACGGGATCATTAATCAATACTGCTTAAAAATGGTGGGGGGGCCGATTGGTGGTCTCATTGCCGATAAAGTATTAAAGTCTCCCAGCAAGTATTTATTCTATACCTTTATTATCAGCGCCATTGCGCTGGCGCTATTGATCCTGTTACCGCATGAACAAATGCCGGTTTACTTGGGCATGGCCTGTACGCTGGGATTTGGTGCAGTGGTCTTTACCCAAAGAGCGGTGTTCTTTGCCCCCATCGGTGAGGCCGGCATTGACGAAGAACATACCGGTGCGGCTATGGCGCTGGGCAGCTTTATCGGTTATGCCCCGGCGATGTTCTGTTTTAGCCTGTACGGTCATATTCTCGATGCCTTCCCAGGACTGACCGGTTACAAGATCGTTTTCGGGCTGATGGGCATGTTTGCCTGTGCCGGGATCATAGTGTCGGGGCTGTTGGTCAGAAATATCCGCGCACGCGCAAAACTGACCCCGGCGGCTTCTGTCGCCTGAGCCGGGGGCTTTAATGAACGGGCACGGTTTGCGCTGTGCCCTTATTTTATTTTGCCGGGGAGTGCAGCAGGTAATATTCTTCCCCGCCGTCATTGCCAGTAGCGATGATTCGCCAACCGTGCTTGTGGTAGAACGCTAGCGCCTTCTTATTCTTCACCAGGCATTTCAGCGAACCGGTGGCGGTAAAGGTCTGTTCCGCCGCTTGTAACAGAGCGCTGCCGACGCCGAGCGGCGGCAGATGCGGATCGACATACAGGTTGTGAATAAAGTTGTCCTGGCGATAAATCGACACAAATCCCAGCCGCTTCCCCTGATCTTCCGCCACCCAAATATCTTCGCCCAGCGTTGAGCGATCGAAATCCTCCAGCCGGTAATCTTCGGTATCGCGCCACGGAAACGCCGCTTTACGCGAAGCCAGATACAGGGTGCGCAGGAAGGGGCGATCGGCCTCTTGGTATTTTCTTATCTGCATGGCGCCTCCTTTTTATTTTTTGACACTATAGCGCGATTGACCTCACCGGCGGCAACCCCAATAATGGCCGTCTTGACTCGGGGTGCCCTGCGCGATGCGCGGTGGCTGAGATTTTACCCGTATTACCTGATCTGGATTATGCCAGCGTAGGGAAGTCTCGGTGCCCCAACCGGTACCCGCCTTCTTGAACGCCGGTTGGGAGGAATATGCTCGCTCGACCTGATGTTTTCCCCGGCGCCCGCGCCGCGGCCTGTTTGACTCAATTTAAACGCCAATCGCCCCTGATCCATTGCCTGACCAACGAAGTGGTGCAGGAACTGACGGCTAACGTCCTGTTGGCGCTCGGCGCTTCGCCGGCGATGGTGGTAGAACCGACCGAAGCAGCGCAGTTCAGCCGACTGGCGGATGCGGTGCTGATCAACGTTGGCACCCTCAATGCATCACGCGCTGAATCCATGCTGGCTGCGGTGGAAGCTGCCAACGTGGCACAAACACCCTGGACGCTGGATCCGGTAGCGGTCGGCGGGTTGGTCTATCGCACTGCGTTTGCCCATCGTTTGTTGGGTGAGAAGCCGGCGGCGATCCGCGGCAACGCTTCTGAAATCATGGCGCTGAGCGGTTTGCAGGCTAACGGACGTGGCGTAGACAGTGCAGACGACTCGCTGGCGGCATTGCCGGCGGCGCGCGAATTGGCGCGCAGCAGCGGTGCGGTAGTGGCAGTAACCGGCGTTGTTGATTACATCACCGATGGCCAGCGTGACTGGGCGGTCACCGGCGGTGATGTGCTGATGACGCGGGTGGTCGGTACCGGTTGTGCACTTTCTGCGGTGGTGGCGGCATTTTGCAGTTTACCGGGCGATCGGCTCGATAACGTGGCGACCGCCTGCCGGGTGATGTCGCTTTGCGGTGAACGGGCCACGCGCCGTGCCGCCGGGCCGGGCAGTTTCACCCCGGCGTTCCTCGACGCACTGTATCAACTGCGCCCGGAGGAACTGCAATGAAACGCATTAACGCACTGACAATTGCCGGGACCGATCCGAGCGGCGGCGCCGGCATTCAGGCCGATCTAAAAGCTTTTTCTGCGTTGGGGGCCTATGGTGCCTCGGTGATTACCGCGCTGGTGGCGCAAAACACCCGTGGTGTGCAGTCGGTCTACAACATAGATCCGGCCTTTGTCGCCGCTCAGCTGGATTCCGTCTTCAGCGACCTGCGCATCGACAGCACCAAGATTGGCATGTTGGCCAACGCCGATATTGTGCAGGCGGTGGCGGAGCGTTTGCGCCATTATCAGCCGTCTTTTGTGGTACTGGATACCGTGATGCTGGCAAAAAGCGGCGATCCGCTGCTGGCGCCGGAGGCGGTGGATTCGATCCGTCGTGAACTGTTGCCGCTGGTGTCGATCATCACGCCGAACCTGCCGGAGGCGGCGGCGCTGCTGGCGTGCGCCCCGGCGGAAAATGAGCGCCAGATGCGTGAGCAGGGCCGGGCGCTCCTGGCGATGGGGTGTCAGGCGGTGTTGATGAAAGGGGGTCACCTTAGCGAAAGCGAAAGTCCGGATTGGCTGTTTACGGCCGAGCAGGAGCTGCGGTTTACCGCGCCGCGCGTGGCGACCCGACATACTCACGGCACCGGCTGTACGCTGTCTGCCGCCCTGGCGGCGCTGCGACCGCGTCACGACGACTGGGCCGGAACGGTCGCTGCCGCCAAGGACTATTTGCAACAGGCCTTGCTGCAGGCGGATACCCTGGAAGTGGGGCACGGTATTGGGCCGGTACATCATTTTCATGCCTGGTGGTAAGTCAACTTTTTGCTACCCTTGTGGTCTGACTAGATCCAGACCCGGCTTGGGCCGGGTGCAACCGAATTTTTCTAGGGAGAAGGCCATGACAGGACAAAACGCACTTCGCGGCGCCATCTTCGGCGCGTTACTCAGCTTCAGCGTGGGTGGTTTCGCTCAGCAGATCGTCACCACCTCGGACGTGATCCAGCAGCCGGGTTACCAGACCAGTTGGCAAAATATGGTCAAAGGTCAGGCTCGCTTGCCGGGTTGGGCGCGCAAGGGGATGGGAACCTCCACGCCGGCGCAGAGCCTGAGCTGGAAAGGGCAGAACTATCTGGTGGGCAATCTGTGCAAGCCGCATGACTGCGCCAACAACTTTATGATAGTGGCGTTTAAGGAAGACAAATCACAGGCCTGGGCCGTGCGCGTTGAGGTGGCGGATAAGCCGGAAGCGGTTGACCATCCGAAGAAATACGCCAAATACCAATGGCTGGGTAAACCGAACGACGATATGAAGGCGTTGCTGAAACAACAGTTTGAGAATAATCCCGACTGGAAATAATCATTTTTCGGCTGAAGGCATCTGCATTCAGCCGAATTTTTAAGGTATGTGTCTATTATTGAAATAATATTTATATGAAATAAATCCTAGTGAGGAGTGTATTGCTTCATCATGAATTAATTATCTAATTGTATCTATGCTTTATCATTTTGTTTTCTCTGTTATATATATTCCTTTGTCATTTAATTGGTTGCGTGATTTATGGTTGTTTTTGCCTGATAACCTTGTTGGGTTTATGGTTTTATTTTATTTAGTGTCTATGATCTTGTTTGGCGAATTTATTTCACCTGAAATAAATAATCATTGTTAATTTTGCAATGGTGTTTGAGGTTAAATATCCAAACGGAGCATTATGATCATGGCAACTAATCACGTCACTCTTTCTGAAGATGAAAAAGCCTCTTTGTATTTGTTGGATCAAACGATGGGATTCACCGTGCAGGCCGCCTTGCGGGCTGCGGCTGAGCTGTGCGTGGCCGATCATCTGATCGACGGCCCCAAAACGGCCCAGGAGCTGGCAAGGAAGCTGGAAGTAAATAGCAGAATGCTGCATCGGGTCTTGAGTATTCTGGCATCGCGCAATATTTTTTCCGTTTCCGAAGACGGACGTTTCTCGCTTAACCCGGTAGCGCAATATTTACGTTCAGACTTGCCGGATTCACTGCGCGGCGGTGTAATGATGCTGACGGATGAAACAATGTGGCGTCCGTTGGGAAAATTGGCGGCAACGTTACGCGGCGAGCCGGTATTTAAACAAATATTCGGCATGCCATTCTATGATTATTGGTCGCAAGAGGATATTCCTGACGCGGAAAATGATTTCCATATCGGCATGGCATCGATGTCGGCGTTGGAAAATAAAATTTTGATGCGCAGTTATAAATTCCCCGAGCATTCTACGGTGGTAGATATCGCCGGGGGATTTGGCGGATTGCTGCTGAGCGTATTGCGCGCCAATCCGACGGTTAAAGGCATTCTTTTTGACCAACCGCAGGTATTGCCAAGAAACCGCCTTGGTGAATTGGGTGATGATTCGCGTTGGGAAACCTGCGCGGGCAGTTTCTTTGAAGCCTGTCCGACGGCAGACTTTTATCTGTTGAAATTTATCGTCATGGACTGGGCCGATGAGCCGGCCAGTCGCATATTACGCACCTGTCGTAATGCGATGCACCCGCAATCGAAGCTATTGCTTATTGAACCTGTAATAGTGCCGAATAACACCGCCTGGGACAGCTGCCGGGAGCTTGATTTGGTTCTGATGGGCAGTTTTGACGGTGGGCAGGTGCGCACCGAAGAAGAACTGAAGGCGCTGTTGGCCAGCGCCGACCTGAAGCTGAACCGGATTATCGATACCGGTTGTTATTTGTCGATCGTCGAGGCTGTACCGAATTGATACCCGGGATGAATAGGCAAGGAGGAACCCGCATTGCTGCGGGTTTCTTCAGTTTAATTAGCCGATCCCGGCCTGATGCAAATCGTGCAGGTTGATCGCGCCGACCAGCACGCCGTCCAGATTGACCACCGGTGCGGCACTGATATGCTGTTCGTGCAAAGCTTCCAGGGCTTCCCCTGCGCGCCACTGCTCCGGCAAGCGATAGCCAGGGCGGGTAATGGCCGGGCTCAACGCATCCTGCAGGCTATTGCCTTTTACCAGCCAGCGGCGCAGGTCGCCATCGGTAAATACCCCCACCACTTTCTGCTGTGCGTCGCACACCGCGACCAACCCCAGCCCGGTGCGGCTCAGTTCGAGCATGGCTTCCATCACGTTGGCGCTTTCACTGACTTTCGGCAGACGATCGCCGGTGCGCATCAGGTGATGTACCCGGTTGAGCAAACGCGCACCCAGGCTGCCGCCCGGATGTGAACGGGCAAAGTCTTCGGCGTTGAAACCGCGCTGGCGCATTAAAGCCATTGCCAATGCGTCGCCCATCATCAGCGTATTGACCGCGCTGGAGGTCGGCGCCAAACCCATCGGGCAAGCCTCGCGTTCGACGCTGATGTCCAGCATGCAGGCCGCAGCCAACGCCAGAGGTGACTCTTTGCCGCCGGTGATGGCAATCACCGGGATGTTATTTTCCGCCAGCAACGGCAGGATTAAATCCAGCTCTTTGGCGCGGCCGGAATAAGAGATAAACACCACCACGTCGTCGGCGCCAATCATGCCGAGATCGCCATGCAGTGCTTCTGCCGGGTGCACGAAGAACGACGGAGTGCCGGTACTGGCCAGCGAGGCGGCAATTTTTTTACCGATGTGGCCGGACTTGCCGATGCCGGAAATCACCGCCTTGCCCCGGCAGTTCAGCAGCAGTTCGCAGGCGCAGACGAAATTATCGTCCAGTCGCGCCAGCAGGCGTTGTGCTTCAGTCAGCTCAATTTCCAGCGTTTCGCGGGCAAAGGCCAGCAGGGCAGCGGCGTTACTCATCAAAATCTCCTACCAGAATGATATTGATCCCTTTCGCCTGCAATGCGGCGAGGTAATCCGGATTGATGTTTTTATCGGTGATCAGGGTATCCACGGCGCTCAGGTCGCAGACCACGTTCGGGCTTTTGCGGCCGAACTTTGACGAGTCCACCAGCAGGATAATGCGGCTGGCGGCTTCGCACATCGCCTTGCTGACGTTGTGCACTTCGTTAAAGGTGGTGACACCGGCATTAAGGTCCACGCCGTCCGCCCCGATAAACAGTTTGTCGAAGCTGAACTGCTGGAAAGCCGATTCCGCCAGGCTGCCGTGAAAGGACGCCGACTTTTTGCGATAGGTGCCGCCGGGCATCAGGATGGTTTGGTCGTTATCCAGCTCCACCAGCGCATTGACGATGTGCAGGCTATTGGTCATGACGGTGATGTTATTGAACTGCGCCAGATGCGGCACCATTTGCAGCACGGTGCTGCCGGCGTCGAAAATCAGCGAGTCGCCGTCGTTGATAAGCCCGATGGCGGCATAGGCGATCTGGCGTTTCTTTTCGGTATTGATATGAGTTTTGCGGTCGATAGGCTGATCGCCATCGTCGCGGCTGAGCACCACGCCGCCATAAGTGCGGATCACTTCACCTTCCTCTTCCAGCAGGGTGAGATCCTTGCGGATGGTGGTGCCGGTGGTGGCAAAGTGCGCTGCCAGGGCATCCACTGCCGTTTTGCCATGCCGCTGCAGATATTCAAGGATAGCGGCCTGCCGCTGCTTTGGTTTCATAGCCCGTCCTGTTCACAAGAGTTGCGCATTTCCCTTCGGCTAACAATTCAATATGAAAGGTAATGTCTTTTAATGTGAAAATATCATGATTTAGGGGCAATCGCTAACGATAGTGCAGTCTGGCATGCGGGATCCTCGGGGAAGATCACATCCGGGCGAAGATCGCGCTGATGCAGGCCGTGCAGCCTGGCGATAGGTTTCGGTTGGGCAAAGATGGTCAGGCCGCGCATTAACATGCTGCCGCAAACCCGCCGCTCGGAATCAAAGGCCAGCGCCAGCACCACCCGGGGTTGAAAGCGTCCGCCGGAACGCCCGACACCGACGGCACCCAGTCGGCACAGGCCGTCGAAGGCACGGTTGAAACGTTGGATCTGCCACCAGCCGAGGGCGATTTGCAGTAGCCAGGCCAGAACTGCGAAGGTGATCAATGCCTGAGTCATATAGCCTCCTGTTTGTTTTCCCTCTCCAGAAGGAGAGGGAGCGTTGACAAGATCAGAACATCACCTGACCGCCGGTAATGTTGATCGACTGGCCGGTGCAGTAAGAAGCCTTATCGCTGGCGTAAAACAGCAGGGTATTGAGCACGTCCTGATAGTCACATCCGCGTTTCAGCGGCACCTTGTCGGTGTAATACTTTTCAACCTGATCCGGCGCGATCCCCAGTTTTTGTGCGTACTGCGGCAGCAGCGACTGGAACATCGGCGACTTCAACAGGTTACCCAGCATTAAGGAATGCACGGTAATGCCGTATTCCGCCAGATCGAGCGCCAACGACTGTGTCAGCCCCACGCCGCCGAACTTGGCGGCGCTGTAGCCCGAGTTGTGCTTGCTGCCGACCTTGCCGGATTTAGAGTTGATCTGAATGATGCGTCCGGCAATGCCGTCGCGGATCATCAGGCGAGAAAACTCGCGGGCACAGAGAAAATAGCCCACCAGATTGACCTGCAGCGAGCGGTCGAAATCCCCCAGCGGGAAATCGGTGATCGGTGCCGCCTTGGCGATACCGGCGCTGTACACTAGCAGGTTGGCCGGGCCGAATTCATCGTCAACCGCTGCCGCCAGCGCAATCACGCTTTGTTCGTCGGTGGCGTCGGCCTGGAAACCACGCGCGCTGCCCGCGCCGTATTGGTCGTTAATCTGTTGTGCTACCTGCCGGGCGTTATCCGCGTTTAAATCGGCGACCGCCACGCGATAGCCCGCCTGCGCCAGACCCTGGCACAGAAATGCACCCAACGTTTGGCCACCGCCAATCACTACAGCTACTTCAGACATGGTTTACTCCTTATGCGATAAATTTCAGCGTGCTGCCCAGCGGGATATCCGCCGGCGTGGTGCCGGATACGTGGATCGATCCGGGGAATTCGGCCTGTGGCTCGCCGTCGAAACGTACGGTAAGGTGGCCCAATTCACGCAGGTTTTGAGTGGCGACGTCGCCAACGGCGGTGATTGGATAACGTTGCTCTGCCAGCTCCATCCACCCCCCGGCCTTCAATTCACCGGAAGTGTTGCCGTGCTGATGGATGAAACAGAATTCTTCGATGTCTGCCGGTGCGCCTTCACGGAAGGTGATCAACATGTCATCTTGCAGCGCCTCGCGGGCGCAGTCGCCAATCTGGGTGATGGTGGTCTGGAAAATGGTATTCATAACGGCTCCCTGGCAAACGAAGTTATTGGTAGATGAAGGCGGATGCGGCCCAGGCGATCAGTACCGTCGGTGCGCCGGTCAGGAAACGTCCGACCAATACCGAAGGAACGCCGACCCGAACCGTATCCTGCTTGGCCTCCGCCAGCGACAGGCCGACGGGAATAAAGTCACAGGCGGCCTGCGCGTTAATCGCGAACAGCGCGGGCAGCGCCAGTTGCGGCGGAATATGGCCGAGGCCTATCTGCACCCCGACCAATACGCCGATCACCTGAGCGATCACTGCACCAGGGCCGAGGAACGGCGATAGCAGTGGGAAGGAGCAGATCAGCGCCAGCGTCACCAACCCAATCGGGCTGTTGGCCAATGGCGTCAGGCCATGGGCGATAAAATCCCCCAGGCCGGAAGCCATGATGATGCCGATCAGCGCCGAGACGAACGCCATAAACGGCAGTATGGTCTTCAGCACCGTGTCGATGGTGTCGCGCCCGGCCTGGAAGAACACCGCCACCACCGATCCCATGCCCATACCCACTTTGGCCAACAGGCCGTCGCTCTGCTCGGTGATTTTTTTACTGGTGTCGTAATCCCGTCCCTTGGGTTGCGACGTGGCTGTCGGGATCTGATCGGTAGCTGCTTCCACCCGGCTGATGTTGCTATCACGCACGCCGGAGACGTAAATATCCTCGAGGATAAACTTCGCCAACGGGCCGGATTGGCCGGTAGCGTGAATGTTGACCGTCGGAATACGGCGCTTCGGGTACAGGCCGCAGCGCAGGGTACCGCCGCAGTCGATCACCATGACGCCAATTTCGTCTGCTGGCGGTTCGCCTTCTTTAAAGCCATCGACGGCAGGCCAGCCGGCCAGTTCGCTAATCCGGTCGACGATCGATGGGCGGGTACCGGCAGTGATGTACACCACTTTTTTGCCAGGTTCGATCGGCAACGTTAATGGGCCACCCCAGCCGCTGGCGCCTTTCTCAATACGGATATAAGCACTCATGCTGCACTCCACGAATTAAAGTTGCACCTGGCGATCCAGGCGGATCCCCATCTTGCGTTCGAACAGGCTGGTGGTGAGATCGGTGATCCAGCCGCGGAAAAAGTTGGTGAACAGCCCGACCAGAAAATAGCTCACCGCCAGCGGCCCCAGTGGCAGGCCGAGGGTGGTCAACCCGCTGGCAATGCCGAGATAAACGAAGAGTTCGCCAGGGTTGATATGCGGGAACAGACCGTTCATCGAGTGGCAACTGTAGGACGCTGCCGCGTAATAGCTGGGTTTGTATTTCTCCGGCATAAAGCGCCCTAGGCTGAGGGTCATCGGGTTGCAAAAAACAAAGGTGCCGATCAGCGGCAGCAGCAGATAACGAGAAACCGGGTTCCCCGCACAGCGCTGCGCCAAGCGTTCGATACGTTCCTGGCCTACAAATTTGATCAGCGCGTTCATAATGACCAACAGGCTGATTAACAAAGGTAAAATGCCCGTCACCATGCCGACAAACACTTCACCGCCTTTCTGAAACAGGCCGATAAACCATTCGGCTCCGTGGGTGATTAGCTCAATCATTATTATTCTCCTGTGATGGAAGGTATGGCCTGGAGCGAACGGCGGCTCTGTCGCCATGGGCCTAACACTAATCACTTTATGGATTCATTTGTTTTAAATAGATCACAATTTGAAAGATAAATATTTTATTGTGAAAGTTAATGATGAAAGAAAAATAACATTAAGCGGCGGGGGAGCAGAAAAGGGGAGCGGGGATCGACAGAAAAATGCGACAAAAAAGCCCGGCGAACCGGGCTGGAGAAACGAACTGGGTGTGGCTTGGGATCAGGCGATGGTGACTTTCTTGTCCAGGTAGGTGTCCTGAACGGCATTGATCAACGCCACGCCTTCTTTCATCGATTTCTTGAACGCCTTGCGCCCCAGAATCAGGCCCATGCCGCCTGCGCGTTTGTTGATGACCGCGGTGCGAACCGACTCCTGCAGGTCATTCTCACCGGCGGCACCGCCGGAGTTAATCAACCCGGCGCGGCCCATATAGCAGTTGGCCAGTTGGTAGCGCACCAAATCGATCGGATGGTCGGTAGTCAGCTTGCTGTAAACGCGGTCATCGGTATAACCGAATTTCACCGCGCGGTAGCCGCCGTTGTTTTCCGCCATTTTTTGCTTAACGATATCGGCGCCGATAGTGGCGGCAATGTGGTTGGCCTGGCCGGTGAGATCGGCACTGGAATGATAGTCCACGCCATCTTTGTTGAACGCCGGGTTGCGCAGATAGGCCCACAGCACGGTGACCATACCCAGCTCGTGAGCGCGCTCGAAGGCGCTGGAAATTTCTTCAATCTGGCGGCGTGACTGCTCGGAACCAAAGTAAATAGTGGCGCCGACCGCAACCGCGCCCATGTTGAACGCTTGCTCGACGCTGGCGTACAGCGTCTGGTCGTATTGGGTCGGGTAGCTCAGGGTTTCGTTATGGTTCAGTTTGACCAGGAACGGAATTTTGTGCGCGTAGCGGCGCGAGACTGACGCCAGCACGCCATAAGTGGAGGCGACGCAGTTACAACCGGCCTCAATGGCCAGTTCGACGATATTTTTCGGATCAAAATACAGCGGGTTAGCGGCGAAAGACGCGCCGGCAGAATGCTCAATGCCCTGATCGACCGGCAGAATAGACAGGTAGCCGGTGCCGGCCAGGCGGCCATGGTTAAGCAGGCTTTGCATTGAACGCAACACGGTGTTGGGGCGGTTGTTATCGATCATTATCCGGTCAACAAAGTCGGCGCCCGGCAGGTAGAGATTTTCAGCAGGGATGGTAGTACAGCGGTGTTGCAACAGGTCTTCCGCTTCCTTTCCTAACAACTGTGCAATATCAGTCATGATTAACTCCCGATTTAGCTTCTTCATACACCGGCAACCTAAGGTATCTGACCACCGGCGTAGCAAAAAGCGGTGATTGAAGCTGATAGAACGATAGTAATGAAATCCTGATGGCAAGGAGAAACAATAGATGCGATTGAGAGGAATTGCCATTTGCGTGGCCAAATACGTGGGGACGATCGCCCCACGGAAGATTTGTGGCTGATTATTCGACTTCAAACCACTCGGTATTTTGCATAGAGATAGGGGTAATGGAGTAAATCATCTCTTGCAGGTGTTCATGAATGGCGCGCTCGGCGGCGTCGGCATCCTGTGCTTTCAGCGCTTCAAAAATGCGGTAATGCTGTTGGATCAGGCTTTCCGGCGGCGAAACCTCGCTCAGGCTGAGAAAGCGCACCCGATCCATGGTGGCCTTGATGGTTTCGATGGTTTCCCAGGCCAGCGGGCAGTCGGCAAACTGGGTTAGCAACTGGTGGAACTCGTCGTCCAGAGCCAAAAACTCACGGGTTTGCCGATTTTGCGCCGCCAACGTCTGGCGATGCAAATTATGCTCCAGCGTCATCAGCTGCTCCGCCGTGATCCGTTCTGCGACACGACGAACAATCGCGCATTCCACTGCCTGACGAATAAAGCGCCCGTCGGCTACCCGCTTGGCGGAAATCTTCATCACGAAAGTACCGCGCTGCGGCAGGATCTGCACCAGTCCCGCTTCCGCCAGCTTGATAAAGGCCTCGCGCACCGGCTGACGTGAAACGCTAAAGCGGGTGGAGATCTCTTTCTCAGACAACAAGGTGCCGGGGGGAATGGTGCAATCGACGATATCCTTACGTAGGAACCGATAGATTTGCTGATTGACCGGGAGGTTGTTGGTAAGGCTGTAGGTTTCAGACATGGTGAAGATCGGTAATCTGGCTGAGATTCGGATGCCACCATACTAGCAGATTATTCTTTGATGGCGGGCGGATTAATCCACCCACTTAATATGATAACTCAATGATGTCATTCGCTGGCCAGGGGCTTCGGCACAGTGACATCCATCATCGTGCTTCCGATGTGTTTTCGATGACGGGCAGCGCGGCAACGGTGGCTCGAGCCCCCTGCGCCAGCAGCGTAAGGTAGGCATCGGTCACCGCCTTGACGAACCGTAAGCTGTCCGGCAGATCGCGCCCAAACACCGTTTCAAGCTGCAGCAGCGCCAATACCCGTTCGGCGCCTTCGCGGCTGTTGCCGACCCGTTCGGCAAGATGTTCACGCAGGGGATCGTTGATTTCGATAATCTGACCCTGTTCGTCCTGGCCGCCGACGTAACGCATCCAGGCGGCCACCCCTAAAGCCAGGCAGCTAAAATCGCTGCCCTGTGCCAGGTGCCAGCGGATGGCGTCCTGCAAACGCTGTGGCAGTTTTTGCGTGCCGTCCATGGCGATTTGTCCGGTGCGGTGCTTCAGCGCACCATTGCGATAGCGAGCCAGCAGCGATTCGGCGTACTGCGTCAGATCCACACCGCTGACTTGCAGCGTCGGCGCCTGTTCCGCCAGCATCAGATGGCGCGCCGCACGCACAAAATGCGCATCCTGCATGCAGTCGCTGATATGCGCATAGCCGGCCAAATAGCCCAGATAAGCCAGAAAAGAGTGGCTGCCGTTGAGCATCCGCAGCTTCATTTCTTCGTAAGGCAGCACGTCGTGGACCAGTTCGGCTCCGACCTTTTCCCACGCCGGACGCCCCTGTGGGAAGTTATCTTCTATTACCCATTGGCTAAAGGGCTCGCAGGCGACAGCGACCGGATCGACGATACCACCCAGTAAACCTTCAATGTGCCGCAGCGTTTCCGCCGTCATCGCCGGAACAATGCGGTCGACCATGGTGGAGGGAAAAGCGACATGCTGTTGAACCCACGCCGCCAGTTCCGCATCCTGTCGCTGCGCCAGTTGGCAGAGCAGGTTGCGGGTCACCTGGCCATTGGCCGGCATGTTGTCGCAGGACATCACGGCGAATGCCGGCAGCCCACGCTCACGACGTAGCCGTAGCGCCGCCAGCAGCAAACCGGGAGCGGACTTTGGCCGCTGCGGGTGGGCGATATCATGCTGAATGTCCGGATGTTCAGCCAGCAACTGGCCACTGGCGGGATGATAACAGTAGCCTTTCTCGCTGATGGTCAGTGAAACGATAGCGACTTCCGGCTGCGCCATAGCTTCAAGTACGGCTTCCAGCCCGTCGACCTGCAGATGCAGCGCTTGCCTGATAATGCCGACAACCTGACCTCGCCAGGCGCTGTCGTCCATTTCGGCCACCGTATATAACAGGTCCTGACGTTGTATATCGGCGATTTTTTGCTGGCCGTTGTGCATGCTGATCACGCCGTAGCCCCAATCGCTGGCGTGATCCTTTGCCAGACGCTCGGCGTAAATCGCCTGATGAGCCCGGAAAAATGCGCCAAAACCGAGGTGTACGATTCGGGGTTTTAGCCGTTGGCGATCGTAGCCTGGTGCTGCAATTGCCGCCGGTAGCGCGGCGGTGCTGGAAAGCGTCATGTTGTCGTTCCTGAAGAAGGGGAAAGCGGGGCGACCTTGGCCGCCCCTGAAGCATTAAGATTTCGAGATTTGCGGCTGTACGGTGTTGCGCGGTGCCTTGATCACCAACAGCACCAGCACTGCACCCAGCGCAGCCACGCCGCCAGCCAACATAAAGGCGCTGTCGAACTTACCGGTGTTTTGCACAATGTAGCCGGTCACGATAGGGCCAATGATGCCGGAAACGCTGCCGACCAAATGGATAAAGCCACTGGCACCGCCGACCCGGGACTTATGCACCACGTCCTGAATAATCGCCCAGTAAATGGCGCCGGTGATGTACAGGAAGAAGATCGATACTGACATCAGTACCACCGCCGGTACTACGCTGCTGACGGTACCCGCCAGGGCCACGCAGATGGCCGCCGCCAGCAGGCTGGTGACCAGCACGATCTTGCGCGACAGCAATAGCTTGCCGGTGATATTGAAAATCTTGTCGGAGATATAGCCGCCGAGCGCCAGCCCGACAAAGCCGACAATCCACGGGATCATGGTGGTGAGGCTCATTTCCTTGATGTTCAGGTTATGCGCCTGAACCAGATAGGAAGGGAACCAGCTCAGGAAGAAGAACAGGATGTAGTTGTAGCAGAAGAAAGCGAACGCAGTGACCAGGATGATCGGCTGTTTCAGGTAGTAACCCAGCCCGTGTGCCGCGTTGCTCAGCTCTTCTTCCGCGCTGTGGGTTTCCTGTTTCATCCGGTTGACCAGCGCAAGTTCCTCATCGCTGACGCGTTTGCTTTTCGCCGGATTATCCGCCACCACGAAGAACCACACCAGCATCCAGACGATACCGATCGAGCAGATAATCATAAACGCCGGTCGCCAGCCGAACGCCAGTGCCAGATAGCCGACGATTGGCCCGGCGACGGCACCACCCAAAGGTGAACCGGCGCTGAGCAGCCCCATGGCGGTTGCGGCCTGTTTCTTCGGGAACCAGCCGTTGATCATCTTATTGGCCGAGGCGCAGATTGGCCCTTCTGCCATGCCGAACAGCACGCGCAGGATCAGCATGGAATAGAAACCGGTGGCTAATGCCGTCATGCCGCAGAAAATCGACCACAGGCCAACGGCGACACCGAGCACCAGCGTCGGGCCGAACTTGTCTACCGCCAGCCCGCCGACAAAGTTGAAGATGGCGTAACCGAAGAAGAAGCTGCCGAAGATGATGCCGAACTGTTCGGCATTCAACATCAGATCCTTCTCGATCATCGGCACGGTAATCGACAGCGCAACGCGGTCGAGGTAGTTGATCATGTAGACCATAAACAGCAGGAATACGATGGTCCAACGCAGGTTTTTAAACATAAAGCACTCCACTTATGTTGTTTTCATTGTGATGCTTAGTTCTTTGCAAAGGTGGCGACGCCGGGTGCTAATCGAACTGTAATAACACCTTGCAGCAGGTGCGCTGGTCTTGTTCGAACATCAGCATCGCCTGCTCAACCTCGCTGGCCGAGACGCAGTGGGTAATTAATCGTTGCGGATCGATTTTGCCGCTGGCCATCCAATCGATGACCTGCGGGAAGCGCCCGCTGTTTAGGCGTGAGGAGAAAATCGACAGCTCCTTACTGGTGATGCTTTGCTGGGTCAGGGGGCAGGCCTCGCCGGAGAAGCCCATGATGCCGATACGCGCCGCCGGTGATGCCAGGTTAATCGCCTCCTGCAAAATGGCCGGATGGCAGGCGGCGTCGACGATCAGCGTCGGCTGGAGTCCGCGCCGCTCCAACTCGGCTTGCAGCGAGCCTTCAGCGTTATTGAAGGTCCAGTCGGCACCGTTTTCCTGCGCCATCACCAGGCGCTCACTGATGCGGTCGGTCACGATCACCTGCTTCACGCCGTAGACCCCTTTCAGCGTTTGGATCACCGTCAGCCCCATCGGCCCGGCGCCGTAGATCAGTGCGATGTCATCGGCAGTGGGTTGCAGGTGGGCGGTGATATTGGCGCCAATGGTGAAGGGTTCGACCATGGCGGCATGGCGATCGCTGATGCTGTCCGGGATGCGGTAGGCATTGCGCGCCGGAGCGCAGGCGTAGTCGCTGAATCCCCCGTCGCGGTGCACGCCAATTACCTGCAGTTCGGTGCAGACGTTAGGGCGGCCTATAGAGCAAGGGTAGCAATGCCCGCAGCTGACGACCGGATCGACCGCAACGCGTTCCCCGATGCGTTGTGGATCGACATCGCTCCCCACTTGGTCAATGACGCCAAAAAACTCATGCCCGATGACGCGCGGGTAGCGAGCGAAAGGGTTATGGCCATGGTAGATATGCACATCTGAGCCGCAAATACCGGCGAACTTTATCTTCACCCGCACTTCGTTGGCTGCCGGCTGCGGCAAGGGGCGTTGCTGGATAACCAGTTGGCCTGGTTTTTCAATGACCACGCTGTGCATGGTGTGTTCTTCTGTTACCAGTTCCATAAGGTGCCATCCTCCAGGCGTGCGACCGGCAGATAAGCCGGTTCATAGGGATAACGGGCCGCCAGTTTTTCATCGAACTCGATACCCAGCCCCGGCTTGTTGCCCGGATGCATGTAGCCGTCGTTGAAGCTCCAGCTGTGCGGGAATACTTCGAGCATCTGTTCGGAGTAGCCCATGTATTCTTGTACGCCGAAGTTAGGGACCCACAGATCAAAGTGCAGCGCCGCCGCCATGCAGATAGGGGACAAATCGGATGGCCCGTGTGAACCGGTACGTACCTGATACAGCGAGGCAAAGTCGGCGATACGGCGCATGCCGGTAATGCCGCCGGCGTGGGTCAGGGTGGTACGGATATAGTCGATCAGCTGTTCTTCGATCAGTTGCTTGCAGTCCCAAATACTGTTGAAGACTTCGCCGACGGCGATAGGGGTCACGGTATGCTGGCGGATCAAACGGAAGCATTCCTGATTTTCTGCCGGGGTCGGATCCTCCATCCAGAACAGGCGGTATTGTTCAATGCTTTTACCGAAGCGGGCGGCTTCGATAGGGGTCAGCCGATGGTGCATGTCGTGCAGCAGATGTTCGTCGAAACCGAAACGGTTACGTACTGCTTCAAACAGCTTGGGGGTGAAATCGAGGTATTTTTCCGTTGACCACAGCTGTTCTTCCGGCCAGTTGCCTTTGGTGGCGGGTTCATAAGCCAGGCCTTTGCCTTTGGCCATGCCGTAGGTGGTTTTCATGCCAGGCACACCGCATTGGGCACGAATGGCTTTAAAGCCCAACTCTTTATGTTTGGCGTAGTCGTCGAGCACTTCGTCGATGGAATGGCCGGTGGTGTGGCAGTACACCATGACGCCGGTACGCGATGCGCCACCGAGCAATTGGTACAGCGGCATATTGGCGGCCTTGCCCTTGATGTCCCACAGCGCCATGTCTACGGCAGAGATGGCGGACATGGTGACAGGCCCGCGGCGCCAGTAGGCGCCTTTATAGAAGAACTGCCATATGTCTTCGATCTGATGGGCGTCCCGGCCGATCAACTGCGGACAGACATGATCTTTCAGATAGGACGCCACCGGTAGTTCACGGCCATTAAGCGTGGCGTCACCGATACCGGTAATACCCTCGTCGGTGGTGATCTTCAGCGTGACAAAATTCCTGCCTGGGCAGGTCACAAATACCTCTGCGTTAACAATCTTCATAACGTCTTTATCCTGTTCCCACGGGTCATCATATTGGACGGAAAATACGCTATGAACCAACTACCATACAAGTATGATTTAAAGGATTTGCCGGAGAGGATCACATTTCGATGCGGAATAAAGTGCAAGCGACAGGCGGTAAATTCTTTGGGATAAAGGGGCTGATGCTATGACGAGTGGCGCTCAGCCTTGCCGGTGAGCGCCATAGACGGTTATTCGGGGGTAGGGCCTTGACCCAGCAGCCCGCAGTTAGGCGGCAGGCGACATTCAATGGCATGCGGCAACACTTCAATGCGAAAATGCTTGCCCTTCAGGGGTTCACCGTCGAGGTTAAAGGTCATCTCGTGCGGGGCCTTGATCTCCAACCACGGCAGTGCGGCGCTGATGACGTTTTTGTTTTCTTCGTCGTTAAACAGGCTGGCTACCAGCGCCGGCAGAAGTTCATCCGCGATCAACAGGCGCAGTTGCAGCAAGCCGTCGTTGATCAGCGCGTCCGGGCAGAGTTGCTGACCACCTCCGGCCTGTTTGCCATTGCCGATGCCGATGACCAACGCATTGCCTGCCCAGTGGAAATCCGGCCCGCGGATCTCGCAGCGGTCGGCCTTGAGCGTATCCATGCGCAACAAACCGTGGATAAAGTAGGACACGCCACCCAGCGCCGCCTTCAGCTTCTCTGGTGTTTCGGTGGTGATGCGTGTGCCGAATCCGCCGGTTGCCATATTGATGAAATAGCGTTCATCGTTCACTTTCGCCAGGTCTATCGGCACCGCGCGGCCTTTTACTGCCAACCGCAATGCCTGTTCCGGCATCAAAGGAATGTTGCAGGCCATGGCAAAGTCATTGGCGGTGCCCAGCGGCAGAATACCCAGTACCGGGCGTCCGGCCGCCGGCAAGGCCGTTAGCGCCGCAGCCACTTCGTTGATGGTGCCGTCACCACCGCCGGCAATCAGCGTTTTCACACCCAGTTGGCAGGCTTCCCGTGCGTAACGCGCTGCGTCACCCTGTTCCCAGGTTACGCGAACGTGAAGAGGCTGGCCTTCATCTCGCAACTTTTGTACGGCAAGGCGAACCTCGTCGTTGCCGGCGCCTTTGCCGTTAATGATAAGAAGCGCTGGTGCTGGTGAATGCATTCCCGATATCTCCCGGCTGTAAACTATAGGGCAACGATAAACTACCCATCGGCGGCAGGCCATCAGAATATTCAGTTAATTCTGATTAATCCTGACCTGGCAGAGATTATTTCTGCAGGATTGACTTAAATTAAGATATATCCGTGGGCAAGTTAGTGGTTTTTGTTAATGCATTAATTAATCGTTGTAGCTTTATTTTTATATCGCCATGACAACAGGTCGTAATGAAAAATAGGCAAGTCAGTGAATTGAAAGCTAATGGATATATTAGATAGGATTATTTTACGACAGCAAAGAAAAAGCCAGTCCAAGGGAGATTGGACTGGCTAAGGAGGTGGTTCCTAGTATTGCTATGCAAATCTTTTTCGTTCTTAGTTTTAAGCAGCCTGATGTTAACCAAGCTGCGGAGTAATTGATGTGATCCAATTCTAATATTTGCTAAAAAATGCCATTAAAGGATCACTCCCTGCATTTTATGCCGCAGGAGTATTGGTATCCGGCAAATTTCGGATCAGCAACGCGTAATTGAGATCGATATCTTGCGGGATCGGCAAATAAACGATATGGCCGTTACCCGGCGCCACGTCGATCGCTTCACCTTTCTTATTTTGCATGCTCTCCAGGGTAAACAAGACGTTACCTCCTGGGGTCATCATTTCTACGCTGTCGCCGAGCAGGAATTTGTTTTTCACGTCAACTTCAGCCCAGCCGTCACGCCGTACCCCGGTGAATTCGCCGACAAACTGTTGGCGCTCAGACAGCGATGAGCCGTAATCGTAGTTTTGCTGCGCTTCGTGTACGTGACGGCGCAGGAAGCCTTCGGTGTAACCCCGATGTGCCAGGCCTTCGAGCGTGGTCAACAGAGTGGGATCGAAAGGCTTGCCGGCGACGGCGTCATCGATAGCGCGACGATAGACCTGCGCGGTACGCGCGCAGTAGTAGAAGGATTTGGTGCGGCCTTCAATCTTCAGCGAATGCACACCAAGTTGCGTCAGGCGCTCCACGTGCTGGATGGCGCGCAAATCCTTCGAGTTCATGATGTAAGTGCCGTGTTCATCCTCAAAGGCGCTCATGTATTCACCGGGTTTCTGCGCTTCGGACAGCATGAACACCTTGTCGGTGGGGGCCCCGATGCCCAGCGTCGGCTCGACGGTTTGCACCGGGATCGGTTCATGCATATGCACGATGTTGCCGGTCTCGTCTTCTTTACCTTCTTCCGCTTTGTACTGCCAGCGGCAGGCGTTGGTGCAGGTGCCCTGGTTAGGATCGCGTTTGTTGATATAGCCGGACAGCAGGCAGCGGCCGGAGTAGGCCATGCACAGCGCACCGTGGACGAAGATTTCCAGTTCCATCTCCGGCACCTGGGTGCGGATTTCGGCGATCTCCTCCAGCGACAGTTCACGCGACAGGATCACCCGCGTCAGGCCCATTTGCTGCCAGAATTTTACCGTCGCCCAGTTTACCGCGTTTGCCTGCACCGACAGGTGGATATCCATCTGCGGGAAGGCTTCACGTACCATCATGATCAGGCCGGGATCGGACATGATCAGCGCGTCCGGGCCCATGTCGATCACGGGTTTAAGATCGCGCAGGAAGGTTTTCAGCTTGGCATTGTGCGGGGCGATATTCACTACCACGTAGAAGCGTTTTCCCAACGCATGGGCTTCGTTAATTCCCTGCGCCAGATTCTCGTGGTTGAATTCATTGTTACGTACCCGCAGGCTGTAACGCGGCTGGCCTGCATAAACCGCGTCGGCGCCATAGGCAAAGGCGTAACGCATGTTTTTCAGCGTGCCGGCTGGGGAGAGGAGTTCCGGTGTAAACATAATGAGTCTCGGTCTGATTTCAGGTCAGTATACCTCTGTCTTTCTAACCGCAGCGTTGTTGGCTGCATTCGTTCACCCCAGTCACTTGGTCTACCAAGCTCCCGGAGACTCACGAACTTGCCGCCTAGCTGCTGTATGAAAGCCAGTGGGTATAACGCGCCCCAAATGGCGCAGTAAAAGCGGGGAATTGTAGCCGCAGCGCGGCGAGAAATCAGCAGGTAACCGGATTTATTACAGGGAGATTGATCCTGGTCATAAGAAAAACGCGCGATGGCGGGCATCGCGCGCCTTACAGATGCATTAAGCGCTCAGATCGCGCACGTCGGTGGCCGGACCGTTTTTGATCACCGACTGAATACCGTTCTTTGCCGCAGTTTCAGAGCTGTACATCTCACTGACGCCGATCACCTGATGGTTTTTGGCTTTCAGCACGAAATAAGGCTGATTGCTGGTGCTGTGCTTCAGTTCGTATTGTGCTTCGTGGGGGGAATTGGTTTGCACCGAGGCAATGCCATTCTCCGCCGAGGCCTTGCTGGCGTACATCTCGCTGGCCAGAATGATTTCGCCATTGCTGGCTTTCAGGTTGAAGTGGTATTGCCCATTCTTTGCTTTTTTCAGCTCATAGTGACCGATTGCCATGGTTCTTCTCCTGTGGGTTCCGATTAGTGATGTAAGTGTAGCCAATGGCTTGAAATTGAGCGGCTAATAAACCGGACTTGAGAAGGGTAGCGCAAAAAAAACGCCATTTTTTTGCGCTGACAGGGAGTTTTGTGCAGCGGATACTGCTGTAGCACGGGAAGCTAACGGGGGATTGTCATGCCGAAATTTTGCGCAGCCCGCCGCATTCTTGAGCACGCAGTATTTCAACCGCAACCTGGGAAGGCTAGGGTGAGGCCGTTGCATTATTGCGGTCAAAAAATAAGCACCGCATATTGGCATCTCCCCTTAACAGGCATATGCTTAGGCCTATGCCTGTTAAGGGGGATGGAAATGGAAAGGGTCGCGAAACTGTTTAAAAACGGCAGAAATCAGGCGGTGAGGTTACCCGTGGAATTCGAATTTGATACAGATCGTGTGTATATCCGCCGCGATCGGGAGGGAAACGTGATTTTATCTAAATATCCGGCCAAACCTGACAGCTGGGCTCCGCTGCTGCAAATGATCGAAAAAACGCAGGTACCGCATGACTTTCTGGCGGCTGATGAACGTCAGCAGGGCAGTGCCACCCGCGATCCGTTCGCCGGGGAAGAGTAAGCATGTATATGTTTGACACCAATACGGTCAGCCAACTGTTCCGTCGGCATCCCCGCTTGCTGAGCCTAATGGAAAAAATCCCGCCTTCTGCGGTATGCATTTCCAGCATTACGCAGGCGGAACTGCTTTATGGCGTAGCCAAGCGGCAGAACCTTGCGCTGAAAGCGACGGTCGCGGCATTTCTTGATTCCGTGACGGTATATGTCTGGGACAGTGAAGCCGCGCATTGCTATGGCACGCTGCGGGCGGAAATGACGCAAAAGGGGCGGGTGATGGGGGCCCTGGATCAGCTTATTGCCGCCCACGCGCAGAGCCGCGGAGCGACAATAGTGACTAACGACCGGGCGTTTGCCATGGTGCCAGGCCTGACGATAGAAGACTGGACCTAGGGCCGATTAAAGCCCGTTCACCAGGCGGCAAGGTTCGGACTCCCAGCGGTAACCGACGCCGTACACGGAGCGGATAAATGATTTCTCGCCGTCGATCAGCTCCAGTTTGCGCCGCAGGTTTTTGATGTGGCTGTCGATGGTACGGTCGGTCACCACCCGGTAGTCGTCATACAGATTATTCAGCAGCTGCTCGCGCGAGAACACGTTGCCCGGCTGGCTGGCCAGGGTTTTCAACAGGCGAAACTCCGCCGGAGTGAGATCCAGCATCTGCCCCTGATAGCTGGCCTGAAAGCGCGGTTCGTCAATGTGAAGCTGCGTTTCTTCCTGCATATTGTCCAATGGGCGATAGCAGCGGCGCAGAATGGTTTTTACGCGCGCAACCACTTCACGCGGGCTGTAAGGTTTGCAGATATAATCGTCTGCACCGATCTCCAGCCCCAGCAGGCGGTCGATCTCTTCAATTTTTGCCGTCACCATCACCACCGGAATATCGGTGAAACGGCGCAATTCTCGGCATACCGTTAACCCATCGCTGCCCGGCAGCATCAGATCCAACAGGATCAGCGCCGGCGAATGTTCATGTACCGCCGGGACCACCTCGCTGCCGTTGGTCAGCCAACGCGTGGCATATCCCGCCGCCTGCAGGTAGTCCACCAGCAGTTGGCCGAGCTTGGGCTCATCTTCAACAATCATAATTTGCAACGGTTGATTCTGGGTTTCCATCATGACGCCTTATTCATTACCGGGGTGGCGAATTCTACTGTAATCCGCACGCCGCCCAAAGGCGAGTGCTGGGCGTAGATCGTCCCGTTGTGTGCTTCCACTATGTTTTGACAGATTGACAACCCCAGACCGGAGCCGCCACTGGCGCGGTTACGCGAACCTTCGGTACGGTAAAAACGTTCGAAAATGCGCGCCAACTGATCGTCATTGACGCCCGGTGCGCTATCCTGCCAGTAAATCAGCAGGCGGCCTGGCTGCGTCTGGGCGCCAATCTCCAGCTTGCCACCGGCGTCGGTGTAACGCAGGCTGTTTTCCAGCAGGTTGTTGAATAGTTGGTTAAGCCTGTCCGGGTCACCAAACAGCGGTGCCTGTTCTGGCAGTTGGGTCACGATGTCCAACCCTTTGGCGTGAAAACGCTCGCGGAAGCTGGCAACCGCGATTTGCAGTAAATGCACGCAATCAACCTGCGATTTACGGTAGGCGAGCGCACCGAGATCGGATAACGACAGTTGATGCAGATCGTCCACCAGTTTGGTCAGGGTGGAGACTTCGGCCTGCAAGGATCCCAGCGAAGCAGCCGTAGGCTGACGTACGCCGTCCTGCAGCGCCTCCAGCTCACCGCGCAGCACCGCCAGCGGGGTACGCAACTCGTGCGAGACGTCGGCCATCACGGCGCGGCGCATCTGCTCATTTTTTTCCAATGAGGTAGCGAGCTGGTTGAAGTCATGCGCCAGCCGACCCAGTTCATCCTGGCTGCTGACGGCTACGCGGGTGCTGAAATCGCCAGCCGCCAGCCGGTGGGTACCGGCTACCAGCCGTTTGACCGGCGCCAGCAACCCGCGCGACATCAGCCAGGTGACCGCCGCTGCCAGCAGGGTGGACAGGGCGACAATCATCCAACTGGTGCGTCTTTGCTGCTGATCGAAACTGATGTCGGTATTACGTGTCAGCCTCTCTATGGGCGTCGTAATTACCCAGCCGACGATTTCATTGTTGTAGCGAATCGGATGACGCGGGCCCTCCTTCGGTACCGGGCCGGAGTGCCCCACCAGCCGGTTGTACTGGCTGTCCACCACCCAAAACTGGGTGCGCCAGCCTTTGGGCGGCAAATTGTGGCTGCTGTCGCTGTTTTGTTCGAACGAACGCATGATCTGGTAAATCACCTGATCGTTATTACGCAGAAAAACCCAGTTACCGTGACGACTGTACTGTTCTTCCAATGCTTCGCTCAGCATGTTGATGCGCTGCTCGTTGCTGTTTTTGATGTAGTCGATAAAACCGCGCTCGAAGCTGATGCGAACGCCCCAATGCATGGTAATGAGCACCAACATGCAGGTGGCGAAAATGGCCATGAACAGCTTGCCGGTGATGCCTATTTTCATTATTGCAACCTCTTGGAGCCGGTCCCCGGCTCTTTGGTCAGCGTACGGTTGGGGGCGGTATCGGCCGGAACGCGGGCGAAGGCCAGCGCGGGCAGCGCGATGATCAACGCCATGCAACAGTAGCTGTAAATAAATGCGCTATGGATGGCCGGGCTGTCGGTAACCACCTGATGATGGGCAAAGCTGCCGATCAGAATACCGGCGATGCTGACGCCGAGGCTCATCGACAGCTGCATCACCATCGACAGCAGGCTGTTGCCGCTGCTGGCCAGTCGATCCGGCAGATCTTTCAGCGTCAGGGTGTTCATGGCCGAGAAGCGCAATGAGTTGACCATGCCCTGGAAAAACAGTACTACCGGCAGCAGCCAGATCCAGCCCAGCATCGCTACCAGCGGGAAACTCAGGCTGATCAACGCCAGCATCAGCGTGGCGGCAACCAGCACGTTACGGTAACCGAAGCGGTTAACCACCCGCACCACAATGCGTTTCATTCCCATGCTGCCGATAATCATCGGGATCATCATCAACCCGGCGTGGAACGGGGAGAAGCCCATGCCGACCTGCATAAACAGCGGTGTCATAAAGGGCAACATGCCGCTGCCGATACGGCCCAGCAGGCTGGCCGTCAGCCCCACTTTATAGGTTTGGGTTTTGAATAACCGCAGTGAGAACAATGCGCGGCTATTGCCATGCGCATGCCACCAGTAACCCGCCAGTGCCGCGATGCCGGCAATCACCAGCGCGGCGATGGCGGGAGAGGAGAGCCCCATCCCTTTGTGGCCGTCGAGCGCCAGCGTCAGCGTCGCCATGCCGATCGCCAGCATGATAAAGCCGCTGATGTCGAAGCGACGGGTCTGCATGCGGTAATTGGGCATCAGCAGCAACGTGGCGATGGCACCGGCGATCCCCACCGGGATATTGATCAGGAAAATCCAGTGCCAACTGGCGTACTGCACCAGAAAACCGCCCAACGCCGGCCCCATTAACGGGCCAATTTGGCCGGGCAGGGTGACGAAGGTCATCGCGGCCATATACTGTTCGCGCGGGACGATTTTCATCACCGTCAGGCGACCCACCGGTACCATCATGGCGCCGCCGATGCCCTGGATCACGCGCGAGGCGATCAGCTCATTCAGCGTCTCAGAACGGGCGCACAGAATGGACCCCAGAGTAAACAACACGATGGCGCTGAAGAACACCCGCTGCACCCCAAATCGATCCGCCAACCAGCCGCTGGCAGGCAGCATCACCGCCACCGTCAGCACATAGGAGACAATCACCGACTGCATGCGCAGCGGGTTCTCCCCCAGGCTGACGGCCATCGACGGCAGGGCGGTGTTGACGATAGTGGTGTCGAGCGTCTGCATAAAGAAGCCGAATGCCACGATCCAAAGTTGCCATTGTACGGAGGCGGTGTGTTTTATCAGCATCGGGTGGCCATTATTGGGGCAATGGATCCAGTTTCTTGCCGCGACGGAATTTCATCTGCAGCCGGTCAAAATACAGGTACACCACCGGGGTGGTGTACAGCGTCAACAGCTGGCTGACGATCAGGCCGCCAGCGATGGTGATACCAAGCGGCTGGCGCAGCTCGGCGCCGTCGCCGTGGGTCAACACCAGCGGCAATGCGCCAAACAGCGCCGCCAGGGTGGTCATCATGATTGGCCTGAAGCGCAGCAGGCACGCCTGGAAAATGGCGTCATGTGCGCTGATGCCGCCATTGCGCTGCGCGTCGAGGGCAAAATCGACCATCATGATGGCGTTTTTCTTCACGATACCGATCAACAGCATAATGCCAATCAACGCTATCAGGCTGAACGGCGCACCGAACAGCTCCAGCGCCAGCAGGGCACCCACCCCGGCGGAGGGCAGGGTGGACAGAATGGTCAGCGGATGAATGTAACTTTCATAAAGAATGCCCAGCACGATATACACAGTAGCGATGGCGGCGGCGATCAGCAGCAACTGAGATTTCAGCGTTTCCTGGAACACCTGGGCGGTCCCGGCAAAAGTGCCGCGTACGGTGGAAGGCACGCCGAGCGCCGTCATGGTTCGCTCTACGGCGGAGGTGGCGTCCGACAGGCTGCCGCCATCCGGCAGGTTAAACGAAATAGTTGACGCGGCCGACAGGCTCTGATGATTGACCGACAGCGGTGCATTGGCGGGCCGCCAACTGGCAAAGTAGGACAGCGGGATTGCCTTGCCGTCTTTGTTGATCACAAACATTTTGTCCAGTGAACTGACGTCCTGGGTGTATGGGGGGGCGACTTCCATCACCACTTTGTACTGATTGAGCGGTTGATAGATAGTCGAAATCTGACGTTGGCCAAAGGCGTTATTCAGTAGGTTGTTGGCATCGGAAACCGAAATACCCAAACGGGCCATGGTCTCGCGATCGTAAACCAGATCCATTTCTGAACCTTTGTCCTGCTGATCGGAGTTGACGTCTGCCAGCTCTGGCAGTGCAGCCAGCGCAATACGGATTTTCGGTTCCCATTCGCGTAGCGCGGCGAGATCGTCCGCCAACAGCGTGTACTGGTAACTGGCGTTAGCCTGCCGGCCGCCGACGCGGATATCCTGCACCGCCATCAGGAACAGACTGGCTCCCGGTTCTTTCGCTAACCGGGCACGCAGCCGGGCAATCACTTTCTGTGCATCGTCGCTGCGCACCGATAGCGGTTTTAACGAGATAAACATCGATCCGCTGTTGGTGCGTGAACCGCCGGTGAAACCGGTGACGTTTTCCACATCCGGATCTTCACGCACGATCTTCATGAAATCTTCCAGCTTAACGCGCATAGCCTGGAAGGAGATGCTCTGGTCTGCCTGGATAAAGCCCATCAGTCGGCCGGTGTCCTGCTCCGGGAAGAAGGTTTTCGGAATGCTGATATACAGCCAGACATTGAGCGCGATGGTGGCGAGAAATAGGGCCAATACCCAGCGTGAATGGCCAAGCACCCAGCTCAGCGAGCGTCCATAGCCTTTTTGTAGCGCCAGCAGCATTTTACCGAAACCACGAATGCGCCGCTGCGCTCGCGGCGGCTGGTGACGCAGCAGGTAGGCGCACATCATTGGCGTCAGCGTCAGAGAGATAATCAACGACAGCCCGATCGAGACTGACAGGGTGACGGCAAACTCGCGGAACAGCCTGCCGGGCAGGCCTTCCATCAACAGCAGCGGGATAAATACCGCCACCAGCGACACGCTCATCGACAGCACGGTAAAGCCGACCTCCCGAACCCCCTGCAACGCGGCGTTCAGCGGTTTCATGCCGGCTTCGACGTGGCGCGAAATATTTTCCAGCACCACGATGGCATCATCGACCACAAAGCCGGTGGCGATGGTCAGCGCCATCAGCGACAGGTTATTCAGGCTGAAGCCGCACAGGTACATCGCGGCAAAAGAGCCGATCAGCGACACCGGTACTGCCACCGCCGGGATCAGCGTCGCGCGCCCGGACCGCAGGAAGATGAACACCACCAATATCACCAGCCCAATGGCGATCACCAGCGACTGTTCCACTTCCGCCAGCGAAGCACGGATGGTTGGCGAGCGATCCTGCGCGATATTCAGCTGAATGGACGCCGGGATGTTGTCTTGCAAGGCGGGCAATTCGGCGCGAATGCGATCGACGGTTTCGATGATGTTGGCGTCCGGCGCCCGGCTGATGGCCAGAATAATCGCCGGTTTGGCGTTGGTCATCCCGGCGTTGCGTACGTCCTGTACCGAGTCTTTGATCTCGGCCACGTCACTCAGGCGCACCGCCGCGCCGTTGTTGTAGTGGATAATCAGCGGGCGATAAGCCTCGGCGGTTTTCAATTCATCGTTGGCCTGGATCTGCCAGCGCTGCTGCTGATTGTCTACCGAACCCTGCGGTCTGCGTACGTTGGCATCACTGATGGTTTGGCGCACCGCATCGAGCGATATCCCCTGATTGAACAGCGCGCTTGGGTTAAGTTCGACCCGCACCGCAGGCAGTGAACTGCCGCCGACCGAGACGTCGCCCACCCCTTCGGTCTGGGCGATTTTTTGCGCCAGCTGAGTCGAGGCGAAGTCGTAAAGCTGGCCCTGGCTGTAGGTGTCGGAGGTCAGCGTCAGGATCATGATTGGCGCGTCTGACGGATTGACCTTACGGTAGCTCGGGCGGCTCGGCATACCGGTGGGCAGCAGGCTTTGCGCCGCGTTGATCGCCGCCTGCACGTCACGGGCCGCGCCGTTGATATCACGGTCGAGATCGAACTGCAAAATGACCCGGGTGCTGCCGAGTGAACTCATCGAGGTCATTTCATTGACCCCGGCTATCCGGCCCAGAGCGCGTTCCAGCGGCGTAGCCACCGACGAGGCCATGGTTTCCGGATCGGCCCCCGGCAACGAAGCGCTGATCGAAATCACCGGATAGTCGACCTGTGGCAGCGGCGATACTGGCAACAGGCTAAAACCAATCACACCGCTGATGGCAATTGCCAACGTCAGCAGCGTGGTGGCCACCGGTCGGTAGATGAACAGGGCGAAGAATTTCACGGCAGCTCCTGCACATCCGGCTGCCGGCGAGTGTTACGCGCCAGCTTGTCAAACAGCAGGTAGATCACCGGAGTGGTGAACAGCGTCAGGATCTGGCTCATTACCAGCCCGCCGACCATGCAAACCCCGAGCGGGTGTCGCAGTTCCGCGCCGACGCCGGTGCTGAGCATCAGCGGCAGTGCCCCCAGCAATGCCGCCAGCGTGGTCATCAGTATCGGCCGGAAACGCAGCAGGCAGGCCTGATAAATCGCATCGTACGGCGTCATACCTTGCTCACGTTCGGCGGCCAGCGCGAAGTCGATCATCATGATGGCGTTTTTCTTCACGATGCCGATCAGCAAGATGATGCCGATGATGGCGATCACATCCAGTTCGCTGCCGGCCATCATCAGTGCCAGCAAGGCACCGACCCCGGCGGTGGGCAAGGTTGAAAGAATGGTAACCGGGTGAATAAAGCTCTCATACAGCACGCCCAGCACGATATACATCGCTACCACCGCCGCCAGGATCAGCCACAGGGTCCCCCCCAACGCCGCCTGGAACGCCAGCGTCGCGCCCTGGAACTGGGTGGTGATATCTTTCGGCATATCGAGATTTTTTTCCGCCAGGGTGATGGCGTCGACCGCTTCCCCAAGCGAATAATTGCCGGCCACGTTAAAGGAGATGGTGGCCGCCGGGAACTGATCGAGATGATTGACCGATAGCGGTCCGAAACGCTCTTCGATTTTGGCAATGGTGTTCAGCGGCACGATGGTGCCGTTGCTGCTGGTCAGGCGGATCTCACTCAGCGCCGCCAACCCTGGCGTGGTGCTGACGTCATGTTCCAGCACCACCCGGTACTGATTGGCCTGGGTGTAAATGGTGGAGATCAACCGCTGGCCGAAAGCGTTGTACAGGGCGTTATCCACGTCACTCATGCTGATGCCGAGGCGGGAAGCCGAATCGCGATCGACGTTCACGTAGGCCACCAGTCCTTGATCCTGCCAGTTACTGGTGACGTCCGCCAACTGCGGTGCCTGTTTCAATTCCGCCATCAGCTGCGGTACCCACAGGCTGAGCTCGTCCAGCGACATGGCCTGCAGGGTAAACTGGTACTGGGTGCGGCTGACCTGGGTGTCGATGGTCAGATCCTGCACCGGTTGCAGATACAGCTTCACGCCGGGGAACTGTGCGCTCTGCTGCTGCAGACGAGTGATGATGGCCGGAATACGGTCGCTGCGTTCGCTCAAGGGTTTGAGGTTGATTTGCAACCGGCCGCTGTTGAGCGTGGCGTTGCTGCCATCGACGCCAACAAACGACGTCAGGCTCTCCACCGCCGGATCCTTGAGGATTTCTGCCGCCACCTGCTGTTGGCGCTCGGCCATATTACTGAACGACACCGACTGCGGCGCCTCCAGCGTGCCCTGAATAATGCCGTTGTCCTGTACCGGGAAGAATCCTTTCGGGATCAGCAGGTAAAGCAAGACGGTGAGCACCAGCGTGCTGAACGCCACACCTAGCGTCAACCAGGGATGATTCAGCACGGTTTTCAGCCATTTGCCGTAGCGGGCGATGACCCGGTCAAAGAAGCGTTCAGAAGCGGCGGAAAAACGGTTCTGCTTGCGCAGGGATTCGTGGCTCAGCATGCGTGCGCACATCATCGGTGTCAGCGTCAGCGAAACCACCGCCGAAATCAAAATTGCCACCGCCAGCGTCACGGCAAATTCACGGAACAACCTGCCAACGATATCACCCATAAACAGCAAGGGGATCAGCACGGCTACCAGCGAGAAGGTCAGTGAAATAATGGTGAAGCCGATTTCGCCGGCGCCTTTTAAGGCGGCGTCGAGCGGTTTCTCGCCCTTTTCGATATAGCGTGAAATGTTCTCGATCACCACGATGGCGTCATCGACCACAAAACCGGTGGCGATGGTTAGCGCCATCAGCGTCAGGTTATTGATCGAAAAGTCCAAAAAGTACATGGCGGCGAAGGTACCGATCAACGACAGCGGTACGGCGACGCTGGGAATAATAGTGGCCGGGACATTGCGCAAGAACACGTAAATCACCATCACCACCAGCGCTACCGCCAAGAGCAGCTCGAACTGCACGTCGCTGACCGAGGCGCGAATGGTGGTGGTTCGATCGGTCAGCACCTTGACGTCGACCGACTTGGGCAGGCTTTTAATCAACTGAGGCAGCATCTCGCGGATGCTGTCGGCGGTGGTGATGACGTTTACGCCTGGCTGGCGCTGAATATTGAGCACGATGGCCGGCTGCTTATTGGCCCAGGCCGCCAGCCGGGTATTTTCCGCGCCTTGTTCGATGGTGGCGATATCCTGCAGGCGGATAGCCGCACCGTTCTGGTAAGCGACAATCAGCTGACGATAGTCGTCGGCTGATTTCATCTGGTCATTGGCCGAAAGGGTGACCGAACGCGTCGGGCCGTCCAGGCTACCTTTGGCAGAGTTGACGTTGGCGTTGCTGATGGCGGTGCGGATGGTTTCGCTGTCCAGACCGTAGGCGGCAACGGCCGCCGCATTGAGCTTCACGCGGACTGCCGGCCGTTGGCCACCGGAAATGGTCACCAGTCCGACGCCGGTGACCTGAGATATTTTCTGCGCGACACGGGTTTCCACCATGTCTTCCACCTGGGTCATCGGCATGGCGCTGGAGGTCACGGCCAGCGTCAGGATCGGTGGATCGGCCGGGTTAACCTTGCTGTAAATCGGCGGGTAGGGCAGATCGTTCGGCAACAGGTTGGTGGCGGAGTTGATTGCCGCCTGCACTTCCTGTTCGGCGACGTCGAGCGGCAGCTCAAGCTGGAATTGCAAGGTGACGACCGAGGCGCCACCGGAACTTTGCGATGCCATCTGCTTGAGGCCGGACATCTGGCCAAACTGACGCTCCAGCGGAGCCGTGATCGCCGAGGTGACCACGTCCGGGCTGGCTCCGGGATACAGCGTGACCACCTGAATGGTCGGATAGTCGACCTCCGGCAGGGCGGACACCGGCAGAGCGCGATAACCGATGATCCCCGCCAGCAGGATCGCCAGCATCAACAGCGTGGTGGCAACCGGCCGCAGTATAAACAGGCGGGATGGACCGCCGCCGGCGTTAGGTGGCATCACCTGCATCAGGATTTCCCCTGGGTGCGAGGTGAGTGGATTGGTTTGCCGGCCGCAGACGCCGCCTGCGGCGTGACCACCTCAACCTGCATGCCTTCGGTCAGGCGATCTATGCCGTCGGTCACTACCCGGTCACCGGCGTTCAGCCCGGCGTTAATCACCACTTTTTGGCTGTCCTGCACGCCGGTGGTCACCAAATGTTTACTGACCTTGTTATCTTCGCTCAGGGTCCAGACGAAGTTGCCTTCGTTGCCCATCTGCAAGGCCGCCGTAGGGATAACGATCGCATCCAGCAGCGTTGCCACTTTCAGGCGTGCATTAACAAATTGGTTGGGGAACAGCGCGTCGTCCTCGTTGGTGAAGCGCGCTTTCAGTTTGATGGTGCCGGTGGTGGTGTCGATTAGGTTATCCAGGCTCAGCAGTGAACCGGTCGACAGCAGATTTTGGTTGGTGCGATCCCAGGCTTCGACGCTGACCGGGCCAGCTTTTTGCGCTTTGATCAAATCGCTGATAGTAGCCTCAGGCAGGGTAAATACCACATCGATAGGGTGAGTTTGGGTGATCACCACAATGCCGGTGGTGCTGCCGCTGGTGATGTAATTACCGACGTCCACCAGCTTCAGACCGACACGACCGTCAATTGGTGCGGTGATACGGCTGTAGGTGATTTGCAGCTTGGCGCTGTCGACGGAGCCCTGATCGGCTTTGATTGCGCCTTCGGTCTGTTGCACCAGCGACAGCTGAGTGTCCAGATCCTGCCGCGACACCAGATTGGTTTTGGCCAGTTGCTGATAACGTGCCAGATCGCGCCGGGCATTGGCGAGGGTGGCCTGATCTTTGGCCAGTTGTCCCTGCGCTTGAGCCAGCTGTACCTGGAACGGACGCGGGTCAATTTCAACCAGCAAATCGCCGGCTTTGACCTGTTGCCCTTCGGTGAAGTGGATCGCCATCAGTTGGCCATCGACCCGGCTGGTGACGGTCACGGTGTTGGCGGCGGTAGCCGTGCCCAGCCCGGAAAGGTAACGCGGCACCGTTTGCTGCGTGGCGGTCGCAGCCTGTACCGGTGACATTGGCGCTCCCCGTCGTCCTGCGCCTGCCGCCGCTTTGCCCCCACCGGCGTGACGCGCTCCAGGGGCAGCATTGTCGGCCGGCTGCGGAGCGCTGAAGTGACGCCATATCAGCACGGCGGCAATAGCCACAATAACCACCACCAACAGGCGCAGTAACAGTGAACGACGTGGGTTTTTTGCATTCATGGTGGCGAAAATCTCTCCAAAAGGCAGGCGTGCGGGCACTCATTGCCAAAAAAGTTACACTCCTTACAGAATACTAGTTTAGCGAGGAAAGACGGCATAAAAATGAAGGAAATATGGAGGAACCGTCAGCATTGTCCGAATAAGTTGTAGATTTGATCATGCTATGTTTATAAGCGTTGCCATCCGGCTTATAGCGAATGCGTTTTAGCGGATTTCCTGCTTTCGCGCTAATAATTACCCTGCGAATCATCAACTCCATGGAGCATGCAATGAGTCATAAAGAACTGGGCCGTTCGGGCATCAAAGTGCCGGCATTGACCTTCGGCGGTAACGTGTTTGGCTGGACGGCGGATCGCGAAACTTCATTCAGCCTGTTGGATGCGCTGGTGGAAAATCAGCTCAACTTTATCGATACCGCCGACGTGTACTCGAGCTGGGTGCCGGGCAATCAGGGCGGTGAATCGGAAACCACCATCGGCCAGTGGCTAAAAAAGAGCGGCAAGCGTGACCAGGTGATCATCGCTACCAAAGTCGGCAAGCCGATGGGCGAGGGTAAGCAGGGGCTGTCACCACGCTATATCCAGCAGGCGGTAGAGGATTCACTGCGGCGTTTGCAGACCGATTATATCGACCTTTATCAATCGCATGACGACGACCGGGACACGCCGTTGGCGGAAACCCTGGCGGCGTTCGACGGCTTGATCAAGGCCGGTAAGGTGCGGGCGATAGGCGCTTCCAACTATCAGGCCGATCGTCTGGAGGAGGCATTGAAAGTCAGTGAAGATAATGGGTTGGCGCACTATGAGACCCTGCAACCGGAGTACAATCTTTATGCGCGTGAGGAGTATGAACGCAGCCTGGCGCCGGTGGTGCAGCGCCATGGATTGGGCGTGATTAACTTCTTCTCGCTGGCCAGCGGTTTCCTGACCGGCAAATACCGCAGTGAAAAAGATATCGGCAAGAGCCAACGTGGTGACACCATCGTTGAGCGATACCTTAATCCACGCGGTTTCAAGATCTTGGCTGCGCTGGATCGGGTTGCGGAAAAACACCACACCTCGCCAACGCAGGTTTCACTGGCCTGGCTGATAGCGCGGCCGGACATCACCGCGCCGATCGTCAGCGCCACGTCGCTAAAGCAGTTGGATGAGCTGATCAGCGCTACCCGGCTGCGGCTGGATGCCGAGGATATCCGCATCCTGAACGACGCCAGCGCCTGGTGACCTGCTCAGTTGCCGACGGCGTTAATCAAGGACAGCAACTGAGCCACGCTGGCTTCCACTGGCTGGCCTGCGGTATCAATACGGGCCACCGGGGTATGCCAGGGTAGGTAATCGTGGCGGGTGACGCTGTGCCAGTTAGGGAGGCGCAGTCCGGCAACGTCCCCGTCGCGGGTTTCAACCCTGCGACGGTGCTCGGCACTGTCTGAGCAAACCACCTCAAAATCTATGCAGGCTACACCAGCCCGTTGTGCGACGTTATGCCAGGCTTCGCGAGTGACCGGCAACGGGTTGACCGAGTCGGCAATCACCCAGTGGCCCAGACGCAGGTTGTCTTCGGCAACGCCATAAGCGGCAAAATACCCGGCGGGGCCGACGTCATCGGCCAGGGAGCCACTGTTACGGATAGCTTGTTCAAGGGTATCGATGCGCAGATGCATTGCCGGTAATGCGCGAGCCAGCGCCCGTGCGAGCGTAGTTTTACCACTGCCTGGCAGCCCGGAAAGAACGATCAGCATTGTTGTTCCTGCCATGATTATGGTTCCAGCCGATACAGTACCTGATTTCGCAGCGAATGGCTTGGCGGCGGGGCGCGGCATTGAGCTACCGCGCCCTGGTGCCCTTAACGGAACAGCGTCTGCGCCCAGCGAGCCAACCCGGCGGTGACCGAGCCGAAGTCGTTGCCGCCGACGATAGGAATGCCCGGCAACTGCTGTTGTAGCGCGGCGCGCAACAGCGGGGAACGTGCGCTGCCGCCGGTGAGATAAATCACCTGCGGTGCGGTCTGGCTACTGGCCAGCGCGGCGCTGACCTGTTCCTGAATGCGCAGCAGCGGCTGTGAGATGGCCTCGGCAAGCTGATCCTGGCTGATGGTTTCTGCCAAATCAGTCTGGACGAAGGCCAGCGGAGCGCTGATGTTTTGCTGTGCCGACAGGGCGATTTTACTCTCCTCCGCGGCACGCACCAGACGGTAGCTCAGGCGTTGCTGATGCACTTTCAGCAGGCGTTTAACTTTTTCAGGCTCGGCGGCATCGCGGATCAAATCGCGCAGCATGCGGCCATTGGCGGCGCTGTAAAAGTCGATCTGCGCCGGAACGTCGTTGGTGGCTACCGCATTCCAGTAAGGCAACGCAGGCAAAGCGATGCCTTTTTCAGTTTCGCCACCCATACCGAACAGCGGCATCAACTGTTTGAACGCCAGCATGATGTCCAGATCGTTACCGCCAACGCGGCAACCGCTGTGGCCCAGCAGGCTTTGCTGGCGATCGGCACGGTCACGCCATTGCGGCCCCATCAACAGCACCGAACAGTCGGTTGTCCCGCCGCCAATATCCACCACCAGCACGGTTTTTTCTTCTTCCAGAGTCGCTTCGAAATCCAGGCCTGCGGCGACCGGCTCGAACTGGAATTCAATGTCTTTGAAGCCTGCACGCTCGGCAGCGCGGTGCAAAATACCCTGCGCCTGGCGGTTGGCTTCTTCGCCACCGATGCCCTGGAAGTTGATCGGACGGCCGATCACCGCCTGGCTGATGCTGTCTTGCAGTACGTTTTCCGCCTGACGTTTGATGTGGAACATCATGGCGCACACCAGATCTTCAAACAGCGCGATCTGTTGTGGTTTCAGGCCGTTGGCGCCGAGGAAGGATTTCGGGGAGCGGACAAAATACACTTCTTCCGGATCTTCAACGTAGTGCGCCAGCGCCTGCAGGCCAAACAGCACGCTGTCGCTGGCGACCGGGATATCTTCTTCGCGGTTATAGTTGATTGCCCGGCGCAGAAGTTGCTGGTTTTCCTCGCTGGCGGTCGGCACCTGCCAGTGGCGGTGCAAACACTCGCTGACGGCTTCGCGCGTCGGAGCACACAGCATCGACGGCAGATAGGGCTCGTTGTTTTCCAGCGTCAGCAGCTCGGGGCCATTTTCTCGCATCACTGCGACGGAACAGTTGGCCGTTCCGTAGTCAAATCCAATAAACATGTCTTTTCTCTATCCCCATGCCAATGAAGGGGGGCGACTTTACCCGAGACTCGGCCCCTGGGCAATCTGAGAGCGCTTAACTGACGAAAAATTTAGCGGCGACGGCGCTAGCATGCTTAACTTAATGTCCGAATCTCGCACGTCAGCGCACCCATCGAGTCGCATAATGCACAAAAAACTGACCCCGAGCGTGGCTATGAAAAACCAACAGCAGGCGTTGTATGAAGCACTGAGTGCGCGCGATCGCAAATTTGACGGTCGCTTCTTCGTCGGCGTTTCGTCGACCGGTATTTATTGTCGCCCGGTGTGTAGCGCCCGTACGCCAAAAATTGAAAACTGCACCTTTTACCCGAGCGCGGCGGCGGCGGAACTGGCGGGGTTTCGCCCCTGCCTGAAGTGTCGGCCGGAATTGGCGCCGGGATTGGCATTGATCGATCTCGGCAATCGTTATGCTCAGGTGGCGGTGCAGTTGATTGAGCAGGGGTATCTGTCGGAGCACAGCTGCGAGCAACTGGCAACGCGGCTAGGCATTTCCGATCGCCACCTGCGGCGTATTTTTGCCGATCAGTTTGGCGCCTCGCCGATTGATTATGCCCAGTCGCACCGGCTGTTGCAGGCCAAACGCCTGCTGGCGGATACCGATATGCCGTTGAGTGAGGTGGCCTTTGCCGCCGGTTTCGGCAGCCTGCGGCGTTTTAACGAACTGTTCAAGGCGCGCTACCGGCTGGTCCCCTCGGCACTGCGCAGCAGCAGTGGCCGTAACGAACGTACCGTCGCCAGCGGGCTGGTGTTTCATCTGGGCTATCGACCGCCCTATGACTGGTCGCGCATGCTGGGTTTTTTGCAAACCCGTGCGGTGAGCGGTGTGGAGCGGGTGGAGGGGCAACAGTACCTGCGGGCGATAGCCATCACTCAGGGCGGCATCGAATATCGTGGCTGGGTCAGCGTGCAGCCGGAAGAGGCGCATAATCGGGTAAGGGTGGAAATTGCACCTTCCCTGAGCCGGGTGACGACGGAAGTGCTGCGCCGCACTCGCCAACTGTTTGATCTCGACGCCGCGCCGGACCTTATCGCTCAGGCATTGGGGCCGTTGGCTGCCGAGGCGCCGGGCCTGCGGCTACCGGGCTGCGTCAACGCATTCGAACAGGCGACCCGCGCGGTGCTTGGGCAGTTGGTCAGCGTCAAAATGGCGGCGACCTTTGCCGGACGGATGGCTGAACTTTGGGGCACCCCGCTGGAACAGCCCTACGGTGGCATTACCCACGTCTTTCCCACTGCCGAACAGATTGCGCGATTACAGCCTGAGGCGCTACGCCCGCTGGGGGTGCAGTTAAAACGAGCGGCGGCGTTAATCGGTATTGCGCAGGCGGTGACCGCAGGGCGGTTGCAACTGGAGAACGTGCTGGATATTGAGCAGGGGATCAAGGCGCTGACTGCGCTACCGGGGATTGGCAGTTGGACCGCCAGCTATATCGCCATGCGAGCCTGGTCGTGGCCGGACGTGTTCCTGGCGGGGGATTATCTGATCAAACAGCGTTTTCCCGGCATGACGCCACGCCAGATTGAGCGCTATGCTGAAAGCTGGCGACCCTGGCGTTCCTACGCCACGCTGCATCTGTGGCATAACGATGGCTGGGCGCCGTCAACGGAGGCTGTCGGGTAGCGGCGACGGGCTAGTCTTTGGCAGCAATGCGCGTCAGCAGGCCGTCTATTCCTTCGCGCATCAGGAAGCTCAGTACCTTCTCGCGCTCGCTTTCACTCAGATGATGGTAATACTCAATCCACACCGCCAGCGGATCTTGGCGTTCAACCTGATATTCAGCAGGATCTTCTTGCAGTATCAGTAAGCTGCGCGCGCCGATCGGCAGGCTGTTGATGTGGTATTCCACCGCTTTGCCCTGCACGCCTTTGCGCCGGCGGCTGATCCAGCCTTCGCGGCGGGCCATTAAATTGATGCCCTGTGGCGAGGAGGGCAGTCCTGCAATGCCGGTCAGCTCTCTGGCGGCAAACCACTCTTTTTTCATAGCCATTCATCCCTGAACAATTAGGTGTATTGAGAGAGGAAAAAATTAATTCGCATGCTGATTTCCGTATCGAGGTGTTATGCAAGCGATTAACTTTGACCTGTTAGTTATACCACTAACCTCAGGCGGGCTAAGCAAAAAAAGCAGAATGGATGAGATGCGGCGGCGAGGCCGCCGCTCGAAAGGCAGGGGGATATTGCTGGGAATGGCGACTAGCGGATACCAAAGTAACCGCCGCTGAGCAGTTCCGTCAGCGATTGTTCCAGTGCGATGGCGTCGCCGTCCGACAGATCGATGCCAATCGCCTGCAGGGTGTTCAGCGTTATCTGCTGGTGTGCCGGGCCGGCCAGCGTTTGGGCGTGCACCCGATGCGTCGCCCCATTGAGCATCGACACCATCAGTTCGTCCATCTGGTTGCAGTGCACGTTGGTGATGAAGCGTTCGTCGACGCGGATATAGTCAATCTTTTGGCCATGCAACTCGTCAAAGGCGTTGAGGCTGTGCCCAAAACCGTTAACGATCAGCTTGCAGCCCCGTTGCTGCAACTGCTGGAGGAACGGCCTGCAAATACCGGCGTGCTCCAGCACCACCGCATCATCGACCGCCAGCAGCAATGCTCCTGGTTGCAAGGGGGAGGCGTCCAGCGCTGCCAGCAGATCGTCCTGGAAGCTGGCGTCCAGCAGGCTGTCGGTTGTCAGCGGCAGCGCGATGGACAACCCCTTGCGGGCAATATCAGGGGCGCGCTGCGTCAAAATCTGCCCGATGATCCAGCGGTCAACCTCTTGCGTCAGATCGTATAGCCGGGCAGCGGAGATAAAATCGTCGCTCGCCAGCGCCTGACCGTCCTGATCCCTCACCTGCAGTTTCAACTGATAGAAACAGACCGCCAGCGGCGTTTTTGGCGGTGCGACCGCCCTGACATGCAGCAATAATTGCCCATCGTTGATGATGTCCGTCACTTCCTGACGCGTCAGCAGTTCATGCTGACGTTCCAGGATCATTTTTTGACGCGCCTCATAGAGATAAACCTGGCCACGTCCGCGATGCTTGGCGGTATAACAGGCAATATCCGCCTGCGCCAGCAGCTCGCTGCTCTTGCCGGCATCGGCATCAATACGGGTTACGCCTGCACTGGCGCCGACGTGGTAAATCTTCCCTTCCCAAAAGAACGGATGCTGGCTGATGTGATTAACCAATTGCTGTATCAGCGACTGGGCCTGTTCCCGCGTGCAGTCGAACAGGATCAGCCCGAACTCATCGCCGCCAAGCCGGGCCAGACAGTCGCTGTTACGCAGATGGTGCCGCATCAACAGGGAAAGATCTTTCAACAGCGCGTCGCCCGCGGCGTGGCCGGCATTGTCATTGACCGCCTTGAAACGGTCGAGATCGAGGAACACCAGCGCGTGCTGCAGTCGTTTTTCAGTGGCGTTGGCGATAGCGGCCTTCAGGCGCTTTTCAAAACTGGTGCGATTGGGCAGCGTGGTCAGGGCATCGTGGGACGCGCTGTAACTCAACTTCTGCATCAGTTCGCGCGAGGCCGTGACATCCTGCAGTACCATCACCGCGCCCATGACGTTGCCGTCGATCGTTTTCAATGGTGATACCGACTGCTGGATGTCAAAACAGCGACCGTCGCGACCATGCAGCACCAGGGCATAGTCTGGGGACAGCTGCCGGTTTTCCTGCAGGCAGCACTGGATCGGGTTTTCTACCTCTTCACCGTCTTTGCCGTTGGTCATTCGAACCACGCCGGCGACGGGCATGCCGATCGCCAGACTGAGTGGCCAGCCACACATTTGTTCGGCCACCGGGTTCATAAAGGTAATGTGCATTTCGTCGTCGGTGGATATCACCGCTTCGCCGATCGCATCGAGCGTAATGTGCAGACGCTCTTTTTCTTCGTGCAGTGCTTCGGTCAGATTACGGACCTCCGTCATGTCGATATTGGTGCCGATCATGCGCAGCGGCAGACCCTGAGCGTCTAAAATAACGTTACCCTGGCCGCGGATATGCCGCACTTTTCCCTCGCGGGTGAGCAGTCGGAACTCCAGAACAAAGGGGCCCGGCCGCTTCAACAATGTGGCCATCTCACGGTCGGTGCGTTCACGATCCTCCGGTACCAGCAGCGTCCGCCATAGCGAAAACGTTGGCGTCTGGTCCGGGCTGAGGTCGTAAAGTTCAAACATACGCTTGTCCCAGGTGAGCTCTTCGCCGTGCATCATCCATTCCCAAACGCCGATGCCGCCCACTTTATTCGCCAGCGTAATGCGCTCCATCAGTCGATGGTTCTCTGCGGCCGTGCGTTTCAATTCGCTGATGTCTTCTACCTGCGAAATAAAATACAGCGGCAGCCCTTCGGCATCGCGCACCAGCGATACGGCCAGTAGCGCCCAGACGTGCTCGCCGTCGCTGCGAATATAGCGTTTCTCCAGGGTGTAACTGCTGATATGCCCATCGAGCAGATCGTGCAGCTGCGTCAGATCGGCGTTCAGATCGTCCGGGTGGGTGATTTCCTGGAAAGTCAGGCGCCGCAGAGCCTCCGGGGTATAGTCGAGCAGTTTGCACAACGCCTGATTGACCTGCAGCCATTTCCCCTGCGGCGACACCAGCGCCATGCCGATGGCCGAATATTCCAACGCATTACGAAAGCGAGTTTCACTCTCGACGATATGCTGTTTCTCCACCCGGAAGGCGTGCATCACCATGGCCATCGAGTGCGCCGGGATCAAAATCAACAGGATCGGCAGGTAAATCTCGATATCGCTGAACGGACCGGTGGGCGCATGAAAATGCAGCAACCCGATGGAAATCATCACGGTGATCATCAGCGTGGTGCAAAAGCAGATGACGAAAGCCTCGAGCCGCGGCAGCGCGATTGCCGCCCACAGCAGCGGCAGAATGACGAAGGTGAACGGAAAGGGCAGGTAGCTCAGCGCCAGATAGCTGAAGGTCAGCGCGACTATCAACGTCAGCAGCAGAGTGTACAGATTCAGCGTATCCAGCATGCGACGGCGATAAACCAGCCCGATGGGCGTCAGCGACAGGACGCCAATAGCTTCTGAAATAAACCAGGTACTGAAGGGGTGCCAGAAAGGGTGACCCGGGGCGGGAACCCACCAGGCGGCCAGCAGGGCGCTGAACAAAGGGGTGAATATCACCGCGCAGACGACAAATTTAAGCCAACTGGCCAGGCTGTTCAGCGGATCGTCCTGCAGCAGCATGCGGCGCAACAGCAGGGTGCAAACCACGGCTTCCAGCAGGTTGATCAGGGTCAGTTTTACCGGGAACCAGCTAAAGCCGAACAGCGTGAAGCTGGCGGCCACGATGCCAACCCCGCATGCCAGCAGCGGCAACCCCCATTGGCGTGGCGAGTGGCGAAACAGCACGGCAATAATGGCGGCAGTGGGGAACCACAGCGGGGTAAAGTGGCTGGATTCGTTCGACAGCGTCAGGCACAGCAATGCCAGTAAAAATACCGCCACCGCCGCCAGCAGGCTGTGCGTCAACAAGGCGCCCTGACGCGTGATGAGATGATTCGGTGCGCTGATATCCATAGACAACCCTTAACTCTGGCATCTGTCACTGAACGAGGTCATGACGCGAATGAGATGGAAAGTTTATTGGCAAAGGGTAGTACAGCGCGGCAATAAAACCCACTGAATCAGACAGCTTTAGTGAGCAAACGCAAAAGCCGGCGCGTGGCCGGCCTTCTGGAGGTTTAAAGCAGGAACAAGGTAGCCAGTCCGAGGAAGATAAAGAAGCCGCCGGTATCGGTCAGAGCGGTGATCAATACGCTGGAACCTACCGCCGGATCGCGCCCCAGTTTGAGCATGGTCATCGGGATCACCACCCCCATCAGCGCGGCTACCAGCAGGTTGAGGATCATCGCCAGCGTCATGACGCCGCCCATCGCCCAGTCGCCGTACAGCAGCCAGGTCACGACTCCCATGATGCCGCCCCAGACCACGCCGTTGATAATGGCTACCCCCAGTTCTCTGAACATCAGGCGGGAAATGTTGCCGACCTCAATTTGGTGCAGTGCCAGCGCGCGTACGATCATGGTGATGGTCTGATTACCGGTATTGCCGCCGATCCCCGCGACGATCGGCATTAACGCCGCCAGTGCCACCAGTTGTGAAATGGTGTGTTCGAACAGGCCGATGACGCGCGAGGCGATAAACGCGGTACACAGGTTGATGGCCAGCCATGCCCAACGGGTTTTCACCGCCTTGCTGACCGGGGCAAACACATCTTCTTCCGGGCTTAAGCCCCCCATGCGGCGCAGGTTACTGTCGCTTTCTTCATTGACCACATCGACGATTTCTTCGATGGTCAAACGGCCCATCAGCTTGCCCTTGGCGTCGACCACCGGGGCGCTGATCAGGTCATAACGTTCGAATGCGCTGGCCGCCGCTTCGGCCTTGTCATCCGGCTGGAAGCGGGTAGGGTCGCTGTCCATCACCGTCTGGACCAGGGTTTCCGGGTCATTAAGCAGCACGGCGGTGAGCGGCAGTTCGCCCAGCAGAGTATTTTTACGATCGGTGACGAAGAGCTTGTCGGTGGCTTCCGGGATGGTTTTGCGCAGGCGCAAGAAGCGATGTACGGCACCGATAGTGACGTCGGGGCGTACCGTGACCAGTTCAAAATCCATCATCCAGCCGACGGTGTCCTTGCCGTAGTGGATCATCTCGCGCACCTGTGCGCGTTGATCCGGCTCCATGGAGGTCAACAGGCGTCCCATCAGGTTACGCGGCAGGTATTGTGCCAAATAGGCCTGTTCATCGACGTCCAGCGTCTTGATCGCTTTGAGCAGGTCCTTGTCGCTCATCTCTTCGATCAGGCTGTCCCACACGGGCTCGGCAACTTCCACCAGCGTTTGACCGCGTTTGGCGTTCCCCACCAGCCGCCACAGTGCCAGTCGCTCGTCTTGGGGCAGCGCTTCCAGCAGGTCCGCGAGGTCAGCGGCGTGCATGTCGTCCAGCAGGCCGGTGATTTCTGCAGTCTGGTTTAGCAGCTCGCTTTTGCTGAGGGTGTTTTCATCCCCTGGCCGGCCGAGAATGCCATCGACCAGATCTTTGTTGTTTAACAGCAGAGAAAGAATGCGCTGGCGGTACTCAGCGACTTTTTTAACGTTATGTGTTGCAGCTGACATGGTCTTCCTTACTGGCACCCGTGATCCTTAAGACCCACTCTGGACTAGATAGAGCATAGTGAATGCAGGCGTCATTTTTATGAAATGGGAGCAGTTGCTGAGGAATAAGTAAGGGGTCTGGCGCGCCGAGATACTGGCCGACGGCAGGCTGCTTAACTATTCGCAAGCCCTGCGGGATAACTTGAATCTGTGAGTTCAGGGAGTGGTGTCCCGGTTTTCGTCGCTCATCTCAGTGGTGCTTTGCTGAGGGGCGAGTTTTTTTTCCTGATGGTGGGGCACCGCGACGACCGCGGCATACAGCAGACGGCCGACTAAAATGATAAAGCTGACAAACAGCACTATTTTGGTCATCTGTCCGGTGGATTTTCTACGCATATATCACCCGGCATGCCGGTTTCCTGTGTTATGCCCGCCATCTTTCACGCTGGCCGTGCTGCGGCCACTTGAAATTTATAGAGATATTGAACACTGATGCAGGCCCATAGAGTGTAAACGGAATTCTAGCCATTGATGACAAATATTGTCTATACCCGTCATACTTGAAGCTGCATCTTTGTTGGCTTTCCTCACTCACCCCAGTCACTTACTAGTGTAAGCTTCTGGGGATTCGCTGCGTTGCCGCCTCGATGCAACTCCAATTATTTAGAGTATATATTTCCGGGCAGCAAAACCCGGTATCTCGCCGCTGTTTAGCTTAAGTTTGGCTTTATCTGTCGGATCAGCAGCTTAAGATGAGGCAAAAAATAGGCTTACACATTTTTACCCAACTTTTCCTCTTTGGTTGATCGGAGTCAAGCCTCACCCCCGCCCGGCGCCTAAAATTTCCGCCATTCTCCTGTCGCATATGATACTTTCAGCTTGCCTCATGAATGGATAGAGGTACGAAAAGGAACCTGCCTTGTTACCCGAACGCGTGAATGGAATTACGCCCTGACGGACTCGTTATTTTTATGATCAAGCCAATATTCTGGAAGCATTTACGCGAGCGCTGGTGGGGGTGTCCCCTCCTCTGGAGCCTGTTATTGATCCCGTTCGCAGGTTGGCTATCGCCGCGGATAATGCTGCCTGAAGGCAAAGTCTATCTGCTCTATCTACCGCTCACCGCCTGTATTGCGCTGTTGATGGTCTACGACTGGCGGGCGCTGCCGGGTATTGCCCTCGCCATCATGCTGCGTTACGCCCACCGGCTGGGGCTGGAAAGCGGCCTGCTGGTGACGCTGCTGTACCTGTCTTGCCTGAGCCTGTGTTGGCTGGGGTATCGCAGGCAAACGCAACGCCGTTGGTGTGCGGCCCCGGGTGGTGCGGCGCTGGTGAAGGAGCGGCTAATCTGGCTGGTGGTGCTACCGGCATTGCTGTTTGTCTTCGGCCTGAAACTGCTGGTCGCCTTTGCCCGGTTGCCCGACGAACTCGGGATGATGCCCGGCGATAACAGCTACCTGATGGCACTGGTTAATTTTCAAGCGCTGTTGCTGGGCTGTCTCTCCGCCATGCCCTTGCTCTACATCATGTTGCGCATCTTGAATAAACCCCGTTTTGCCCTGACGCTCTGGCGACGCTTTGGTCGTGAAATGGCGCCAAACGTCGATAAAAAAGAGCTGTCGCTGTGGCTGTTGGTGCTGGTGGGGATGGTGGCGGTGCTGTCCCATCACGCTAAAGAAGCCATTCCCCTGTTGCTCGGGGGGTACGGATTGGTCTTACTGCTGCCGGTAATGCTCTACGGTGCGATGCGTTTTGGCTATCAATTCAACTGCCTTATCTGGTCTGCCACTCTGTTGGTGCTGTTTTTTCATTATCCCGGCGCTTCACAACCCGACAATCTGTTGCATAACCTGGCGGTCATCTCTTCGATGATGGTGGTGTTCACCCTGTGCATTTTCCTGATGTCGGCGCTCAATACTCACCAACGGTTAAGCCATGCCAGGGCACAAAGCGCCTCGCTGCAAGATCCGGTAATTGGCCTGCCGAACCTGCGTGCCCTCAAGCGTGATCTGGCTCAGTCTCCGCCTTCAACCCTGTGTTTCCTGCGCGTCAGCGAACTGGATTTGCTGAGCCGTAACTATGGCATGCAGCTTCGTATTCGTTTCAAACAGCAACTGGCGGCGCTGCTGCATCAGGTATTGGCCCCCGGTGAAGGGGTCTATCATCTGCCGGGCTATGACTTGTTGCTGCGAGTGGATGCGGACAATAGCGAAGAAAAGGTCGAAGCGATTTACCGCGCGTTGGAAAAATTCCGCCTGATCTGGAACGGTTTGCCGCTGCACCCCCCGCTGGGGTTAGGGTATTGCAGCGTGCTGCCCGATTTTGAACACCTCTACCAGTTGCTGGGGGAGCTTAGCGCGTTGGCGGAAGTGTCGCTGACCAGCGGTAAGCCGGAGAATGTGCAGAGCAGCGGCAATTTGGTGCAGGATGAAGTCAAACGCAAGGTGGCGCTCTTACATGGGGTACAACGTTCGCTGGATAACGACGGCTTTATCTTGATGGCGCAGCCGATAGTGGGCCTGCGCGGTGATCGTTATTATGAGATTCTGCTGCGTATGCTCGACGATCAGGGGAACACAGTATCGCCGAATGATTTTCTGCCGGTGGCGCATGAGTTTGGCCTGGCTTATCGGCTGGATCTGTGGGTGCTGCGCAATACGTTGAAGTTTATGGACCAGCACCGTATCGATCTGCCCAGTGCACGCTTTGCGGTGAATTTGACGCCCTCTTCGCTGTGCCGACCGATGCTGAGCCAGGATGTAGACAACCTGTTGCAGCAGTATCGCATCGAACCGTATCAACTGACGTTGGAGGTGACCGAGTCGCATCTGCTGCAGAATACGGATTACGCCGGCGCCAACCTGCAGGCGCTGCGTGAAATGGGCTGCCGCATTGCTCTGGATGATTTCGGCACTGGTTATGCCGGTTACGATCGGCTCAAGATGTTGCCGGTTGATATGCTGAAAATCGACGGCAGCTTTGTACGTGACATGCTCACCAGCGCGGTGGATTTCCAGGTGATTGCCTCTATCTGTAAAGTCGCGCGAATGAAGCGCTTGACCATTGTGGCGGAATACGTAGAAAGCCTGGAGCAGTTGGTCGCGTTGAAAGGGGTGGGCGTAGACTATATGCAGGGGTATTTCGTCGGCGAACCGCAACCCTTGGCGACGTTGCTATCAGAACAGAATTGATGGTCGCCCCCGCAGTACGGGGGCGACAGACTCAGGCCGAGCGCTGCTCGTCTTGCGAACCTTCCTCTTCGCAAATCAGTTTCCAGCCCACGACGTCGTTCCAATAGGCCTGTTCACGTTCGAGATCCAGTTGCACCAGGTTGTTCAGCGCCAGATAACCGGCCGGGAAGCGCAGCGTCCAGTGGTTATCGTCGGTGCTCAGGCGCAGCGTTTCCGGCGTGGTGGTCGACTGGCGCTGGTTGTTGAGCAGGGTACTCAGACGCAACAGTTGGATCAGCGGCAGGTAATGCTTTTTCTTGAACAGGTTCAGGCGCGGCAATTCTTCCAGCTTGATACCCTTGCGATGGAAGCGTACCAGCGCCGACAGCAGCAACTGCTGCTCCTGGTTGAAGCCCGGCAGGTTGGTGTTTTGCAGAATGTAGGCCGAGTGGCGATGCATGCCGCTGTGGTTGATGCTCAACCCCACTTCGTGCAACATCGCTGCCCATTTCAGCAAGGCTTCCAACTGCGGGTTCGCCAGCTTGGTATTTTGTGCCATCCACTGCGCATACAATAGCTCAGTGGTATCCAGCACACGTTTGGCCTGCTCGCGGTCGATATTGTAGTGATCGGCCAGGCTCTTGGCGGTGCGGCTGCGAATGTCCTGATGACGGAAACGGCCCTCCATCTCATACAGCACGCCTTCGCGCAGCGCACCGTCGGAAAGGCGCAGGTCGCGGATCGCCAACGCATCGAACACGCCGCACAGGATTGCCAACCCCGGCACAAATACCGACTGGCGGTCTTCCGACAGCCCCGGCAGGCTCATAGCGCTGAAATTTTTAAACTGCAGCACCTGTTCCGCCATCATTTCCAGCCGCTCGAGGGTGATCAGGCCATCTTTTTCGCCCATTGCCACCAGCACTTCGTGCGCGGCCTTGATGGTGCCCGACGCGCCCAGAGCATATTGCCAGCCTTGAATGCGGTACTGCCAGGCCAGCGTTTCCAGCTTCTGTGCCGCCGCCAGGCGTGCGCGTTTGAAGTTGTTTTTGCTGATTTCCCCGCCCGGGAAGAACTGTTGGGCGAAGCTGACGCAGCCCATGCGGCGGCTTTCCGCCAGCAGGGGTTCAAAATCTTCGCCGATCACCAGCTCGGTAGAACCGCCGCCGATGTCGATCACCAGCTTGCGACCTTTTTCCGGTTGGGTATGTTCCACACCCATAAAGATCAGACGCGCCTCTTCCTGCCCGGCGATGATTTCGATCGGGTAGGGGATCACTTTGGCTGCGCGCTTGAGGAATACCTCGGCGTTCACCGCCTGGCGCAAGGTGTGGGTACCGACGATGGTGACGTTATCCGCCGGGAAGCCTTGCAGCCGTTCGGCGAACAGCGCCAGGCAGGCCAGGCCGCGTTCTATTGCCTCTTCACTGAGCACATTGTTGCTGTCCAATCCATCGGCGAGGTGGACCCGCTGTTTTAAACGCCCCAATACCTGTAAGGCGCCATTGACGACGCGGGCAATCACCATGTGGAAGCTGTTCGACCCGAGGTCGATGGCAGCGATTTCCTGCGGTTTGTTCGTTGCAGTGCTTTTTAGCGGCATAGTTGCTGGCCTACTGTCCTGGTTGTTCCAGAGCTTTTAAATACTCGTAAATGGCAACCTGAGAACGGACTTTGCGGCGGTTGCCGCGCGGCACGTACTGGTTGCTCAGTTCTTTATCGAGGTAACGTGCCTTGACCGTGTCGCTGAACAGGATTTCCAGAATATCCAGAACCCGTTGTTTCAGCGTTGGATCCAGCAGCGAGACCGCGACTTCGATGCGGTAATCTATGTTACGGGTCATCCAGTCGGCAGAGGACAGATAAACCAGTTTGTCACCTTTGTTTTCGAAAACGTAAACCCGATCGTGTTCCAGATAGCGGTCGACGATGCTGATTATCTGAATATTGTCACTGATCCCCGGCAGGTTGGGAATCAAAGAACACATCCCGCGCACCAACAGGCGGATTTTTACGCCGGCGCCGGAGGCGGTATATAACCGATCTACCAGCCCTTTATCCACCAGATTGTTGATTTTCAGCATAATGCCGGCCGGAAGCCCGGCTTCGGCGTTGGCAATTTCGTTGTCGATCAACTCATACAATTTCAGACGCGAGTTCTGCGGCGACACCATCAGGTTGTCGAAGGTGACCGGCCGGTACGGGTTTTCGATAAAGTTGAACACCCGGCGTACTTCGTTGGTGATGCGCGAATCGGCGGTCAGCAATGAATAGTCGGTGTAAATGCGCGCGGTTTTCTCGTTAAAGTTACCGGTGCCGATATGAGCATAGCGCACAATCTCGTCGCCTTCACGGCGTGAGATCAGGAACAGTTTGGCGTGAATTTTCAAGCCAGGCGCGGAGAAAATAACGTGCACCCCGGCTTCCGTCAGGCGCTTGGCCCAGTGGATATTGGCCTCTTCATCAAAGCGCGCCTGCAGCTCCACCACCACCGTGACTTTTTTGCCGTTATGGGCGGCGTGGATCATCGATTCGATGATGCGCGAGTCTTTTGCCACGCGGTAAATATTGATTTTGATCGCCAGCACGCTGGGGTCGAACGACGCCTGGCGCACCAACTCCAGCACGTGTTCAAAGGTGTGGTACGGGTAGTAAAGCAGCACGTCGTGCTCGCGAATGGCGTCAAACCCGTTGCGGAATTTTTCGAACCAGGTATGGCGCAGGCGCGGCAGCGGTTTGTTGACCAGGTTGGCCTTGCCGACGTTCGGAAAACCGATGAAGTCTTTGAAGTTATGGTAACGGCCGCCGGCAATGACCGAATCATAGTTGGAAATACCGAGCTTGCCGCGCAGCAGTTCCACCATTTCATTGGGCATGTCGCGCTGATAAACAAAGCGCACCGGCTCTGCAGTCAGGCGCTGCTTCAGGCTGGAAGACATCAGTTCCAGCAGGCTGGATTCCATCTCGGTAACCAGATCGTATTCCGCATCGCGGGTCATTTTCATCGAATAGGCGTTGAGCGCGTCGTAATCGAAGAAGCCCTTGAAGATGTCGTCCAGGCAGTAGCGAAGAATGTTATCCAGCAGGATCATCGGCTTGCGGCGACGAGGGGCTTCCGGCGGCAGGTTGACGAAGCGCGGTACCTTGTCGGACGGGATCTCCAGCAGCGCGTAATCGATGCGCGTACCGCGGATAATCTCCACCGCCAGATAGGTGTAATCGTCTTTCAGGAACTGCACCAGGTTGGTTTCATTGTTGATCAGGATCGGCGTGATGTGCTGGCGCAGATGCTGTTTAAAGTATTGCCGCAGCCAGATTTGCTGGTTTTCCGACACCTGGCGTTCGTTGATCAGGAAGATCTGGTTGCGTGCCATTTCCAGCAGCAAATCGTTATACAGGCTGTCGAATTCTTGATCGGTTTTTAATACCTTGGCCTGGATCTTTTTCAACAGATGGCGTGAAGCGCCGCCAGAGCCCTGTTCTTCGCTGATCAGAATGCGTCGTTTGAGATCGGCAAAGCGGACCTTATAGAACTCGTCAAGGTTATTGGAATAAATGCCCAGAAAACGCATGCGCTCAATCAGGGGATTGCTCTTATCTGCGGCTTCCTGCAACACGCGTTCATTAAAGGATAACCAGCTTAGTTCTTTTTCGATGTAGAGCTTTTCCTGACCCATTGCCACTCCAGTTCAATTTTAGAAAAGGATCCGGGACGCAGCGCCCGGATGCCGCTCTAGTGTCCTTCATCATTATTGCGAGAGATTGACAGGAAAGTCCAACATATCCATTACCTTGGGGCGAGGCATTTTAAGGCGTAAAAATATTCTCTGCGGCGTTCGGGGCGTTGAACATGTCGGAGCAATATAAAATGAAGACAATAATGCTAAATATCTCTACAGATGATCGGCTTAATCATCATTTTTCAGCAATATATAGGGTTAATAACGCTAATGAATAGCGTTAAATTCGATATTGGCGGCAGGCAACTTTGTCATGCAAACGTCACAAAACTGACATAAGATGCCCGGTTATTCTATGGCGCAAGCCTGCTTACATCAGCGACAGCGAGAGACATGGCACAAACTACGGTAAACCAACATCCCCGGGATCGCCTGCGCGCGCGCATCGACCGTAGCGTTCAGGCGGCGGTTACCGTCAGCGGGCTGCTGGTGTTGATGACGCTGATGCTGATCTTCGTTTACCTGCTGTTTGCGGTGCTGCCGCTGTTTAAACCGGCGGCAATGGGGCAGGCGAAACCGCTGACGATCAGTGCCTCTGCACCTGCGCTGGCGCTGGGTATGGATGTGCAGCAGCGGATAGGTTACCGCATCGATGCGCAAGGGCAGGGGCAGTTCTATCCTCTGACGCAGCAGAACGCCCATCCTCTGACGCAACAGACGCTGCTGGCCAAACCGACGCTGCTGACTCAGGCGGCTGGCGAACGCGATCTGTTTGCTTTGGCACAGGCCGACGGCCGGTTTATCGTCGCCAGTGCGGACTTCGCAGCAGCCGGGGCGTCGGCACCGCAGTGGTTGTTTCCGCTTGGGCAACGACCGCTGACGTTGGATAAACAGGGGCGAGCATTAACGCTGCTGACGTTGGCTGAAGCACGCCATGGGCAGTACCTTCTGGCCGGTGTGACCGAAGATCGTCGTTTGGTGTTTGGCCGTTTCGGCAGCGACCACCCACCGCAGCTAAGTGAGATCACGCTGGACAGTGCGGTGCAGCAGTTGGTGTTGACGCCCGACGGTCGCCAATTGTATCTGCTGGCGGGGAATCGGCTGGCGCGCTACCAAATTAACGACACGCAGCTGCAGCTAAAAGAAACGCGTACGCTTGGCGAACATTCTCCTTATCAACTGACGGCGTTGCCTGGCGGCAGCGCGTTGCTGATCGAAGCGCCTGACGGCAGCGTACGCGAATGGTTTGATGTCGAAAAAGATCGGCGCTGGCAACTGACGCCGGTGCAGCATTTCGACCACCAGTCCGAGCCGCAGGATTTGCTGGTGGCCGAACCTTATCGCCGGGTGTTCGCCACCCTGAGACCGGACGGCGGTTTCTCGCTGTTTTCCAGCATCCAGCCGCAGCCACTGTTGAACGGCAGGCTGAGCGCCGGGGTACAGCAGATGGCGTTCGCTCCACGCGGTGATGGCCTGCTGCTGGAAACGGCACAGGGCTGGCAACATTATGCGATCGACAACCCTTATCCCGACGTCACCTGGCGCTCGCTTTGGCACAAGGTGTGGTACGAGAATTACCCCGAACCGGCTTACGTCTGGCAATCCACCTCTGGCGAGGACAGCTATCAGGCCAAATTCAGCCTGATGCCGGTGATTTTTGGCACCTTCAAGGCCGCGGCCTATGCCATGCTGTTCGCCATTCCGCTGGCGCTGGCCGGGGCAGTTTATACCGCCTATTTCATGTCGGCCGGACTGCGGCGGGTGATTAAACCGGCGATTGAGGTGATGGGGGCTTTACCGACGGTGGTAATCGGGCTGGTGGCGGGCATCTGGCTGGCGCCGGTGATTGAATATTATCTGCTGGCGGTGTTGTCGCTCCCCTTGCTGTTGGCGGCGGTGGTGCTGGCATGCGGTGCGCTGATGAACCGGTTTGCCCCGCGGCGCCTGCCGCCGGGCGTCGATCTGCTGATCCTGTTGCCGCTGATTGTACTGACCGTCTGGCTGGCGTTTAGCGTGGGGCCCTGGCTGGAAGTGAAACTGTTCGGCGAGCCGCTGCATTTCTGGCTGGGCGATGATTATGACCAGCGCAATGCGCTGGTGGTTGGCGTGGCGATGGGCTTTGCGTTAGTGCCGATTATTTTCTCTTTGGCGGAAGACGCGTTGTTCAGCGTACCGGCAACCCTGAGCCAAGGGTCGCTGGCGTTGGGGGCGACCCAGTGGCAAACCGTGATACGCGTGGTGCTGCCTTCGGCCAGCGCCGGCATTTTCTCGGCGCTGATGATTGGCTTTGGCCGCGCGGTGGGGGAGACCATGATTGTGCTGATGGCGACCGGAAATACGCCGGTTATCGACGGCAGCCTGTTCCAGGGCCTGCGCGCCCTGGCGGCCAATATCGCCATAGAAATGCCGGAAGCGGTCGCTGGCAGCAGCCATTACCGGGTGCTGTTCCTGACTGCGCTGGTGCTGTTTATTTTCACCTTTGTCTTCAACACGCTGGCGGAGGCGGTCCGACAGCGGCTGCGTGAGCGCTATACCCTGAACCAGGAGGCGCCATGAAGCGCTGGGCGAAGAGCGGTTCGCCGTGGATCTGGCTGACCGCCGGGTCGGTGGCCGTCAGCCTGTTGGCGCTGATCGGCATCATGCTGCTGCTGGCCGGACAGGGGATGCGCTATTTCTGGCCGAGCCCGGTCTATCAGTTTGAGCTCAACCAGAGTGCCGCAGGGCCGGTGACGATGATCGGCGAGCTGTATCAGCAGCAAAGCATTCCGCGCCGGCAACTGCTGGAGTCCGGTATCGCACTGCCGCCGGGAAATGCGCAGAGTTTTGAGCGCTATCTGATCAAGGTGGGCAACCGCGAGAGCGAAGGACAAGACTTCCGGACGCTGCTGGCCGGTGACATTGTTCGCCAAAGCACACCGCGCGATCTGCTGGTGCTGGAACGTAATAACAACGGCACCGCTTACGGTTATCTGGCCGGTATGCTGGAGGATGGTCAGCCGCTGACCGGCCGCAATCTTAGCCAGGCGCTGCTGCAGCGTTTGCCGCAGATTGCCGCGCTTTCGCGTCAGGCCCATGATATTCAGTTTCGCGATATGGCGCGCATTAACCAGCGGTTCGATACGCTGCGTCTGCGAGAGAAAAGCTTACAGCGGGAAGATAAGCTAGACGCCCGCGCACAGGCGTCAATCAATGCCGAGCGGCTGGAACTGCAACGTCAATATCGACTGCTTTCCGACCGTCTGGAAGGTTTGAACCGCGATCGCCACCGCGATGCGCTGTTGCTGCGTGACATGCATGGCCAGACCCATACCATTGCGCTAAGCCAGGTGCGCGATGCCTGGTACCCCAACGCGATGAATACCACGCAAAAGCTGGTGCACTGGGCCGAACAGGTGAAGAAATTCCTCAGCGACAGCCCGCGAGAGGCCAATACCGAAGGCGGCGTATTCCCGGCGATTTTCGGCACGGTGCTGATGGTGATCCTGATGTCGATCGTGGTGATGCCGTTTGGCGTGATTGCCGCCGTTTACCTGCATGAATACGCAGGCAATAATCTGCTGACGCGGCTGATCCGCATTGCCGTGGTTAATCTGGCCGGCGTACCGTCGATTGTCTATGGCGTGTTTGGTCTTGGCTTCTTCGTCTATATGATTGGCGGCACGCTCGATCAGCTGTTCTACCCGGAGTCGTTGCCTAACCCGACCTTTGGCACGCCGGGCGTGCTGTGGGCGGCCTTGACGCTGGCGCTGTTGACGTTGCCGGTGGTGATTGTCGCTACCGAAGAGGGGCTGTCGCGCATTCCTGCTTCGTTGCGCCAGGGCTCGTTGGCGCTGGGCGCCAGCCGGGCGGAAACGCTGTGGCGTATTGTGTTGCCGATGGCGGCGCCGGCGATGATGACCGGCCTGATCCTGGCGGTGGCGCGCGCCGCCGGGGAGACGGCACCATTAATGCTGGTGGGGGTAGTGAAATCCGTGCCGGTGCTGCCGGTAGATGATATTTTCCCGTATCTGCATCTGGAGCGGAAGTTTATGCACCTGAGCTTCCAGATCTACGATATGGCCTTCCAGAGCCCGAGCGTGGAGGCAGCCCGGCCGCTGGTGTTCGCCACCGCCTTCCTGCTGGTGGCGATTGTCGTGGGCTTGAATCTGGCGGCGATGGGCATTCGCCATTCGCTGAGGGAGCGGTACAGAGCATGGTCGCAGTAACAACGATGTTATTCCTGGGGAGTGCCTAATGAGTTTGATGACGCCAGGCAGTTTGCCCCGGTTGGATGTCCAGCACCTTGATGATGAACATACCGCGCTGGCGGTAAACGACCTCAACCTGTTTTATGGCGAAAAACAGGTGCTGCACGATATCTCGCTGCGTATTCCCAAGCACCGGGTGACGGCGCTGATCGGCCCGTCCGGCTGCGGCAAATCCACGCTGCTGCGCTGTTTCAACCGTATGAATGATTTGGTGGACAACTGCCGGATTGAAGGCGATTTGCAACTGAACGGTCAAAGCATTGGCGGCGCGCAAATCGACGTTGCGGCGTTAAGACGGCGGGTCGGCATGGTTTTCCAACGGCCGAACCCTTTCCCGAAATCGATTTATGAAAACGTGGTTTACGGCCTGCGTCTGCAGGGCGTACGTGACCGACGGATCCTTGATGAGGCGGTGGAGCGTTCGCTGCGTGCCGCCGCGCTGTGGCACGAGGTCAAAGACCGGCTGCGCGAGAACGCGTTTCGTCTTTCCAGCGGCCAGCAGCAAAGGTTGGTGATTGCCCGGGCGATAGCCATCGAGCCGGAAGTGCTGCTGCTGGATGAGCCGACCTCGGCGCTGGATCCGATCTCCACATTGACCATTGAAGAGCTGATTTCCGCGCTGAAGCAGCAGTACAGCGTGGTGCTGGTGACGCACAACATGCAGCAGGCGGCACGCGTCTCGGATTACACGGCGTTTATTCACCAGGGCCGATTGGTGGAATACAACGACACCGACGACATCTTTACTTCACCGCGCCAGCGCCGCACCGAGGATTATATTACCGGACGCTATGGTTGATGCCGCAGCTGTCTTTTCCTGCCGTTGGGATAAGCCCGAATATCATGATAGTAAAAACCCGCTCTCGCGGGTTTTTGTTGTCACTTAACCAAAGGTTGATCGCTGGCGGCGGTTTTGAATTTCGCCATGTACTGCGGCTGGAAGATGCACATGCGCAGCACGGTACGGTATTCACCGTTAACGAAGAATTCGTCAATCAGCTCGCCTTCGACTTCAAAGCCCAATTTGCTGTAGATGTGGATTGCCTTCGGGTTTTCTTTATCGACGATTAGGTACAGCTTGTACAGGTTCAGTACCGAGAAACCGTAGTCCATCGCCAGCTTGGCGGCGATAGTGGCGTAGCCTTTGCCCTGATGCGTCGGGTCGATGATGATCTGAAATTCCGCGCGGCGGTGGATATGGTCGATCTCCACCAGTTCCACCAGCCCGACCTTGGCGCCCTGGTGTTCAATAATAAAGCGGCGTTCGCTCTGGTCGTGGATATGTTTGTCGTAGAGATCGGAAAGTTCTACGAAGGCTTCATAGGGTTCTTCAAACCAGTAGCGCATCACGCTGGCGTTGTTGTCCATCTGATGGACAAACGTCAAATCATCCCGTTCCAGTGGGCGTAGCCTGACGTTGGTAGTGCTGGACATGGGGGTTCCTCAATGTCGTTATAGATAGGGGGGCGGTTGCCACTGTGGGCAAGTATAACGTCGGCGATGGGTTGCGGCGAAAAAAAAACGGCGCCGTGAGCGGCACCGTTTAGAAGGGGTTAAGATTGGCTTTTTAGTCTGCCGCATGCCCTTGTTCGGGCAGGCGCTCGCCATCCAGCCAGGCGGCGTTATCGCGCATCGCCAGGCGGCCTTCGACAAACCAGTTCACCACCAGCGGGTAAAGGGTATGTTCCTGAGCCTGTACCCGTTCAACCACCTCGTCTTCCTCGTCACCGGGGAAGATTGGCACCTTGGCCTGCAGGATCACCGGGCCGCCGTCGAGCTGTTCGGTCACGAAGTGCACCGAAGTGCCGTGTTCGCTGTCGCCGTTGTCGATGGCCTGACGGTGAGTATGCAGCCCTGGGTATTTGGGCAGCAGGGAAGGGTGGATATTCAGCATGCGTCCGGCATAGCGCTGCACGAACTGCGGGCTGAGAATGCGCATGTAACCGGCCAGCACCACCAGATCCGGTTGGTATTGGTCGATGGCATCCGCCAGGGCGACGTCAAACGCGGCCCGGTCGGCAAAGGCCTTGGCGTCCAGTGCATGAGCGGCAATACCTGCCGCTTCTGCACGTTGCAAACCGTAAGCCTGCGCCCTGTTGCTGAACACCGCCACAATCTCGCCGGCAATTCTGCCCTGCTGGCAGGCGTCAATCAGCGCCTGGAGATTACTCCCCTGGCCGGAGACCAACACCACGATCTTTTTCATCCGTTGATGACCACTTGTTGTTCGTCAGAAGAAGCGGTCAGTTTACCGATCTTCCACGCTTTTTCACCGGCTGCGGTCAACAATGCGATGGCGGATCCCACGGCTTCTTCCGGCAGCGCGATCACCATGCCCACGCCACAGTTAAAGGTGCGGTACATTTCGTGACGGCTGACGTTGCCGTTTTGCTGCAGCCAGTTGAAGACGGCCGGCCATTGCCAGCTGGATTCTTCGATCACGGCCTGCATGCCTTCCGGCAGCACGCGCGGGATGTTTTCCCAGAAGCCGCCACCGGTCAGGTGGGCGATAGCGTGGACGTCGATTTTCTCGATCAGCTCCAGCACCGATTTCACGTAAATCTTGGTCGGCGCCAGCAGGTGGTCCGCCAGCGGTCTGCCTTCCAAAACGGTAGTGGTCGGGTCGGTGTTGCTGACTTCCAGAATTTTGCGTACCAGCGAGTAGCCGTTGGAGTGCGGGCCGGAAGCGCCCAGGGCGATCAGTGCGTCGCCGGACTGCACTTTGCTGCCGTCGATAATCTCGGACTTTTCGACCACGCCGACGCAAAAGCCGGCCACGTCGTAGTCTTCGCCGTGGTACATGCCCGGCATTTCAGCGGTTTCACCGCCCACCAGAGCACAGCCAGACTGCTTACAGCCTTCGGCGATACCGGTGATCACGCTGGCCGCGGTGTCCACGTCCAGTTTGCCGGTGGCAAAGTAATCCAGGAAGAACAGCGGCTCAGCGCCCTGAACCACCAGATCGTTCACACACATTGCAACCAGATCGATGCCGATGGTGTCGTGTCGTTTCAGGTCCATCGCCAGACGCAGCTTGGTGCCTACGCCGTCGGTACCGGAAACCAGTATCGGCTCGCGGTATTTCTGCGGCAACGCACACAGGGCGCCAAAACCGCCCAGACCACCCATCACTTCCGGGCGGCGGGTCTGTTTTACTACACCTTTGATGCGGTCTACCAATGCATTGCCAGCATCGATATCGACACCTGCGTCTTTATAGCTGAGAGAGGTTTTGTCGGTCACTGCGCGATCCCCACGACGGTTTGCGGTTTGAATACTGTGCTTCCGGCATTGATTCCGGAATAAGGCGCGGCAATTCTAACAGCGCAGGCAAACGTTTGCGAGTGGCTTGTGAACCAGCTCCGCTTTTTCGTCATCTATACTGTTATTCAAACTTTTGTTGATCCCGATCGGGCTATTGTGGGTGGCGCAGTCGGCAAAAGGAGGTATAATCCGGCGATTTTTTTGGCCGTAAACCACCTTAATAGGAGAAAAATGATGAAGATCGTTGAGGTGAAACACCCGCTGGTGAAACACAAGCTTGGCCTGATGCGTGAAAATGATATCAGCACCAAACGCTTCCGTGAGCTGGCCTCAGAAGTGGGTAGTTTGCTGACCTATGAAGCGACCGCCGATCTGGAAACAGAGAAAGTCACCATCGATGGCTGGTGCGGCCCGGTTGAAATAGACCAGATTAAAGGGAAAAAAATTACCGTTGTGCCTATTCTGCGTGCCGGTCTGGGCATGATGGAAGGGGTACTGGAAAACGTACCGAGCGCACGTATCAGCGTGGTTGGCGTTTACCGTGACGAAGAAACTCTGGAGCCGGTGCCGTATTTCCAAAAGCTGGTGTCCAACATCGAAGAGCGTTTGGCACTGGTTGTCGACCCTATGCTGGCTACCGGCGGCTCGATGATCGCCACTATCGATCTGCTGAAGAAAGCCGGCTGCAACAGCATCAAGGTGCTGGTGCTGGTTGCCGCGCCGGAAGGGATCGCCGCGCTGGAGAAAGCGCATCCGGACGTCGAGCTGTACACGGCCTCCATCGATCAATGCCTGAACGAGAAGGGCTACATCGTACCGGGCCTGGGTGATGCGGGCGACAAGATATTTGGTACCAAATAAACAAAAATAAAGCCGACTGATGAGTCGGCTTTTTAATGCTCGTCGTCTTTCAAGCTACAGCGTTGTTGTCTGCGGGCGCTAACCCCAGTCACTTATTATAAATAAGCTCCTGGGGATTAACGCCCTTGCCGCCTCGCTGTAATTTGAAATCCATTGAGCATATATCATTAGACTTACACAACTGATAACGACCCAGAGGAAAAACATCCATGACCCGTCGCGTGATAGGCGTAAGCGAACGCCCGCCGCTACTCCAGACTATTCCGCTCAGCTTCCAACACCTGTTCGCCATGTTTGGCGCGACCGTGCTGGTGCCTATTTTGTTCAAGATTAACCCGGCGACGGTGTTGCTGTTTAACGGCGTCGGAACCTTGCTGTACTTGTTTATCTGCAAGGGCAAGATCCCGGCCTATCTCGGCTCCAGCTTTGCGTTCATTTCCCCGGTGCTGCTGCTGTTGCCGTTGGGTTATGAAGTGGCGTTGGGCGGTTTTATCATGTGCGGGGTGTTGTTTTGCCTGGTCGCGTTGCTGGTTAAAAAAGCCGGTACCGGCTGGCTGGACGTCATTTTCCCTCCGGCGGCGATGGGGGCGATTGTGGCGGTCATCGGCCTGGAATTGGCCGGTGTGGCGGCGAACATGGCGGGCTTGTTGCCGGCTGACGGCGTCAGCGCAGACACCACTACCATCACTATCTCGCTGGTGACGCTGGGTGTGACCATCCTGGGTTCCGTGCTGTTCCGCGGTTTTCTGGCGATTATCCCGATCCTGATCGGTGTGCTGGTAGGGTATGCGCTGTCGTTCTTTATGGGCGTGGTGGATCTGACCCCGATCCGCGAGGCGCACTGGTTCGCGCTGCCGACGTTCTACACCCCGCGTTTTGAATGGTTCGCCATCTTCACCATCCTGCCGGCGGCGCTGGTGGTGATCGCCGAGCACGTCGGCCACTTGGTGGTGACTGCGAATATCGTCAAAAAAGACCTGCTCCGTGACCCTGGCCTGCACCGTTCAATGTTCGCTAATGGCATATCGACAGTGATTTCAGGCTTCTTCGGTTCCACACCAAACACCACCTACGGTGAGAATATCGGCGTGATGGCTATCACCAAGGTATACAGCACTTGGGTGATCGGCGGCGCGGCGGTTCTGGCCATTCTGCTGTCCTGCGTCGGTAAACTGGCGGCGGCTATCCAGGCGGTACCGGTGCCGGTGATGGGTGGGGTCTCTTTGCTGCTGTATGGGGTGATCGGCGCGTCAGGTATTCGTGTGCTGATTGAATCCAAAGTGGATTACAACAAGGCGCAAAACCTGATCCTGACCTCGGTGATCCTGATTATCGGCGTCAGCGGGGCCAAGGTGCACATCGGTGCTGCCGAATTGAAAGGCATGGCGCTGGCGACCATCGTCGGCATCGGCCTCAGCCTGCTGTTTAAGGTCATCAGCCTGTACAGCAAGGAAGAGGAAGTGACTGAAGCGCCGGACGAGTCGGCCGAACAGAAGTAGTAAGGAAACCGGGCAGCCAATGGGCTGCCCGTCAGATTATTGACAAAGGGGATAAAAGCGTGGTTTTTCCCCCTTTGTGTTATCAGCCGAAAATCAATAAATTGATTTTCCTGATTTATTTTCAAAACCTTTAGCGCCAGCCGCCAAACATTATATGTTTGTCAGCCGTCTCACGGGCAGCCAATGGGCTGCCCGTTTTGTTGATGCGCAATAAATTAACTGCGGATTTTACGGTATACAAACAGCACCACGATGGCACCAATCACCGCCACCACGAAGCTGCCGAAGTTGAAACCGTCAACTCTGCCGTAGCCAAAGAAGGTACTGATATAGCCCCCAACCACGGCACCGACGATCCCCAGGACAACGGTCAGAATAAAACCGCCGCCGTCTTTGCCTGGCATAATCCACTTGGCTAAAATACCGGCGATCAGACCGAAGATAATCCAGGAAATAATCCCCATTTACTGCTCCTTTCTTTATTGCTAAGTATTATTGTTGTGCGGCCGGCGGGGTATTTTCTTTCCCTGCTGCGTCGGCATCACTTTTTAATTCTTCCGCTTTATTTTCTGCGCTGTTTTTAATCGCTTCGGTTTTCGCTTTGGCTTGCTCGGTCAAATCATTGGCACCATTAATGGCATCGTTCTTAATGGTTTTAGCCTGATCGACCAACTGCTGGCTTTGCTTGCTGGCATCTTCTTTGATGGCGTCAGCCTTGGCTTTCGCATCATTGGTGATGGCATCAGCCTGCTTGGCGGCATCGTCTTTGATTGCCGAAGCCTTGTCTTTCAATTGGTCGGCCTGAGTGGTGGCCTCTTTCTTGATGTCCTTGGCCACTGCGGCGGCTTTATCGGTCAGATCGTCCGCTTTTTTCTGTGCGGCATCTTTCATCTGCTCAGCGCTGTCTTTGGCTTTTTCAAGATTGGCGTCGACTTTGGATGAGTCATCACAGCCGGCAAGCAATAGCCCAATGATTGAGGCCAAAAGCACTTTATTCCATACTTTCATTGTCTATATCCTTGTAGAAACCTTGTTTAAGGAGATTGCGTTTCGCCCCTCTATACTAGGATAACTCTTGGATAAAATACAAATTTCACCGGTCAAAGTCGTTGGCAATTTAATCTTGCTGCTGAGCGTTGTTCACTATTACGCCATAAAATCCTGCCGGTTCAACAGAGCCCGTTTTCTGTGGTAGACTTACCGCGTTTTCCTGCCAGTTTTGGTTGAGGTGCTTTTCTGAATACGCCGGCACAGCTTTCACTGCCACTTTATCTTCCCGATGATGAGACTTTCGCCAGTTTTTATCCGGGGGAGAACCCATCCCTATTGAGCGCGATCCAGTCCGCCGTTCGTCAGGAACATGGCAGCTATATCTATTTCTGGTCACGCGAGGGCGGTGGGCGCAGTCACCTGTTGCATGCGGCCTGTGCGGAGCTTTCGCAGCGCGGTGAAGCCGTGGGCTATGTGCCGCTGGATAAGCGAGCCTATTTCGTGCCGGAAGTATTGGATGGGATGGAGCAGCTGGCGCTGGTGTGCATCGACAATATCGAATGTATTGCCGGTGACGAAGAGTGGGAAATGGCGATCTTTAATCTCTACAACCGCATTCTGGAAACCGGCCGCACGCGCCTGTTCATTACCGGCGATCGTCCGCCACGCCAATTGAATCTGAACCTGCCGGACCTGGCTTCGCGCCTGGACTGGGGGCAAATCTACAAGTTACAGCCGCTGTCGGATGAAGAAAAACTGCTGGCCCTGCAACTGCGCGGCAAATTGCGCGGCTTTGAGCTGCCGGAAGACGTCGGTCGTTTCCTGCTGAAGCGGCTGGATCGCGAAATGCGCACCTTGTTTATGACCCTGGATCAACTCGATCACGCCTCGATCACCGCCCAACGCAAGCTGACCATCCCGTTTGTGAAAGAGATCCTCGGGTTATAATTCTGGCTCGCCAGGCTCAATTCTCGCCGTGCTCCAGCAGGGTTACGTAGCTATCGATCTGGCCGCGTTGATTGCTGGCCCGGAGCTGCAACGCCAAATTGATATTTTCCAGATACTGCGCATTCTCGGCCAGTGCCTGGCCAATTTTCCCCTTGCTTGCCAACCAGTCTGCAACGCTATGCCAACGCCACAAAGGGGATGACCCCTTAAGCCTTTGAATGGGAGAAGGGAAGTCTCCAGAGCCGCGAGTACCGTCCTTTAGCATCGCGATAGCTTGCCGAGACATGCCGGCGAGTGCTGCGATATCACTTAATCCTACCAGATGAGAATCGACTGCCATTACCTGCGCGCCCAGACCGGCGGATTCGATATTTTTGATGGCCCCAAGAATGGCGTTGGCGAAGCTATCGCTTTCTCTATCGAACTCCACGTAAACCGCTTTGCCATAGAAACAAATCAACCCATCATCGCAACCACTGGCGTAGAGAGCATCTTCCAAACCCGGAGTTTGCGACGTCACACCGGAGAGTGTTAACGAGAAATTATAGAGCGCCATAATGACCTCCTTTATCCTTTCTGGGAAAGAGCCAGACATTCATCGACTTTACGGCGAATCTGTTTGGCATGTTGTTCTGGGTTCCTCGGTGTAGACCAGATACTCATCATATGCTCCCTGTGCTGAGGAAGAGCGCACTGGAGGCGGCCGAACGCATGTCCATTGCTGGCGCGAAATAACCAACCCTGCGAAATGGCATAGGCTAACGCAGCCTGAATATGTTTATTAGGATGGTTTTTCATCACCTGCCTGCCGTCTTTATTGAGAATATTTTAGCTGTTGACGTATGTCAACGCTGGCTGTGCGTTAATACAACACACCGGGAGGATAATATCAGTCAGGACTCAGGGGGGTGATGAAAAGTATTTATATAACAATCAATTAAAAATAGCCCAGGTAAGGGCTATTATCATAATGTTGCTCAATAGAGTGCCGAGAGACTCACAAAATCTCCAGCACCTGTTCCGGTGGCCGGCCGATGCGTGCCTGGGTGCCTTTGACCACGATGGGACGCTCAATCAGCTTTGGATTGTCTACCATCGCCTGCAACAGTTGGGCTTCGCTCAGGCTTTCATCCGCCAGCTTCAATGCCTTGTACAGATCTTCTTTTTTGCGCATTAACTCGCGTGCGGAACTGAAACCCAGTTCTTTCAGCAGTTTCTTCAGTTGGTCTACCGACGGCGGCGTTTCCAGATACAGCACCACGTCGGGCGTCACGCCATGCTGTTCCAACAGCGCCAGGGTTTCACGGCTCTTGGAGCAGCGTGGGTTGTGGTAAATAGTGACGTTTTTCATTTAACTTCATCCTTTATGAAAATCAGCTGCGCTGGTACTGGCGGAAACGCTGTTGCAACTGGCGCAGTTGGTCGATGCGCGCATCATAACGCGCCTGTTTCAGGCTGCCGAGTTTTTGCAGTGAACTGGCATTGCTGAGCAAGCCAATAGCCTGATCGAGACGGCCGGTCAGGGCCAGGCTTTCGGCACGGGCGGAAAGCTCTTCATCGCGCAGCCCCTGTGCGGCGCTGGCCTGTGCCAGCAGATCCCAGGCGTTGGGATCGTCCGGATGGGCGAAGGTGTAACGGTTGAGAATTTTTGACGCCTGCGCCGGTTGGTTACCTTCCACGTAGGCGTTGGCCAGGTTGAGCTGCAGCACCGGGTTGTTGCTTTGAGCGGCATTGGCGGCCTGCAGACGGGCAATCGCCTGCGGCGCACGTTTCTGACCGAGGTCGATATCGGTCATCAGATCGATCAGCCAGACGTTTTTCGGATCTTGCGTCAGCAGTGGCTGAATGATGTTACGGGCATCGTCATACTTTTTGGCCTCGTAGAACAAAATGGCGCGGCCATATTTGGCTGCCGTCTGCTCGCGTACGTTACCTTTGCTGTAAGTATCGAGCAGCTCTTCACGCAGGCCGTACCCCTCTGAGCTGTACATACCAAGCGAACGCACCTTGGCCATCAGATAATCCTGCGTCGATTGCACCAGGTGCTTGGGCATCTGGTTGGCGCGGTTGCGCGCATCGGACAGGCGGCTGTCGGGCAGGGGGTGGGTCAGCAGCATTTCCGGCGGTTTGGAGGCGTAGCGTGACTGATCGGACAGTTTTTGCAAAAAGTCGGGCATGGCTTCAGGATCGAACCCGGCGCGTTGCAGCACCTGAATGCCAATACGATCGGCTTCCTGTTCGTTCGATTGGGTAAAGCTGATCATGCCTTGCTGGGTGCCGGCCAGAGTGCCGCTCAACGCCGCCATCCCCATGGTCGGGTTGGCCATCGCCAGCAGGATGGAGCCAAGGGCGCCTACCCAGGTCAGCGGGGCGTTGCGTTGCTGGTCTTCCATCGCACGCGCCAGGTGGCGTTGAGTCACGTGCGAGATTTCGTGCGCCAGTACCGAGGCGAGTTGGCTTTCGTTGTCGGTTTCGCGGAACAGGGCTGAGTGCAACACCACGTTACCGCCAAAGAAGGCGAAGGCGTTGATCTCGTCGTTGCGCACCAGATAAAAATGAAACGGCGTGCGTACCGAATAGGCGCTCGCCACCAACCGGTTACCCAATTGGTTAATATATTGTGTGAGTAGGGGATCGTTGATCAGGGGCGCGCTGGCGCGAAGCTGACGCACGTAAAAATCACCCATCGCCATTTCCTGGCCAATACTCAGGGTGCCACCCGCAGAGGTGCCCATATCCGGCAGTTGATCCTGGGTTTCCGCCTGCACCGGCGCCAGCGCCGTGGCGTTGAGTGTGCCGAGCAACAGTACTGCAATCGCTGTTTTGGTCAACCGGGTGGTCATAGTCAGGCCTTTCCCTTAAATAGTCATCTCTAAGACGTCAGCATCACACAAGAGTTCTTCTTCCTTGCCGGACTCGCCAAAACAATCAGTGCGAAAGCGTGTTGGCTCACAAAAATGCACGCGTTGCGGCGCCCTGTCGGCAGATAACATCATAGTCAGCCGAAGACGACAAGGAAACTTCTGTTCGGCAATAATCAGACAGAATTGTTTGATTTTTCATTTCTGAATCTTCCCTTGATGATCAACGTCCTTGGGCCTCGTCGATGCCGCTTTTTCGCCACCCATAAAACAAAGACAAAGTTTGTCCGTGTTTTAATTGACAGAATAAACGTGGACTAATATAGTCTGCGTTATTGAATTCAAGAGTGCAGCGCAAACCCAATATGGCTTACATCACTACCAGCGTTGAATACGGCATCCACTGCTTGCTTTGGTTGGTCGGCGAGGATCAACGCGCGTTAAGCAGTCGCGATCTCGCGGAACTGCAGGGAATTTCACCCAGTTTCCTGGCCAAGATTTTCCCCAAGCTGGAGAAGGCGGGGATCGTCGCCGCCAGCGAAGGCGTGCGCGGTGGGTATCGGTTGGCCCGTCCGGCAGAGGAGATCACTTTCCTGGAGATTATCGATGCCATTGAAGGACACAAACCGTTGTTCGATTGTCAGGAAGTCCGCGGTCGCTGCGCGGTATTCGATGATAGCCCGCCTGACTGGGCCATATCAGGCAAGTGTGCGATCCATGCGGTGATGCTGCAGGCCGAAAAGGCCATGCGCGATGCGCTGGCGCTACAAACACTGGGCACTGTCGCTTCTCGTTTTGGGCGCAAGGCGCCGGAAGGGTTCTTTGGCGAGGTCAATATCTGGCTTGATGAACGCCTGAGCGAGCGTACGACTCGCAGCGGCAAGCCCCCTCGCGCCAAACCGCAATAACGCCCCCGCCATTTTTCTGATGCTTTTTACCCGCCTGTGTGCCACAGGCGGTCACCCTTCTGCACCCTTTTTCAGGGGGGCAGCGGTAAAACTCGCCTGAAAAATACGTCAGGCGCTCGACAACAGGTATTTGAAGGAGTCATTCCATGACGCAGAAAATAGTGATCGCCGGTTCTGGTTTTGCCGGGTTTTGGGCCGCTGTCTCCGCCATGCGAGCCGTAGCGCTTGCCGGTAAGGAACAGAGCGTTGAGGTGACGATGGTTTCGCCGACCCCGAACGTCACCATCCGCCCTAGATTGTACGAAGCCGTACTGGAAAATATGAGCCCGGACATTTCGGCACAGCTCGCTGCGATTGGCGTTCGTCATTTGGCCGGTCTGGTTGAGCAGATAGATGGCGAAAACAAGACGCTGGTGGTGGAGAGCGCCGAAGGGAAAAAACTTCAGTTGGCGTATGACCGGCTGGTACTGGCAACCGGCAGCAAACTGTTCGTGCCTGCGGTCGCCGGTTTTGCCGAGCATGGTTTTAATGTTGATACGCTGCAAAGCGCGCAACGGCTGGATGCCCATTTAAAAGCGTTGGCGACTCAACCTGAGACCCCGGCACGCAATACCGTGGTGGTGGTCGGTGGTGGGCTTACCGGGCTGGAAAGTGCTGCTGAAATGCCGATGCGCTTACGTGCCATTTTGGGCAACCAAGCCGATATTCGCGTGGTGATTGTCGATACGGCGGCCGAAGTTGGCGTCGGCATGGGGGCTGAACCTGCCGTGGTGATCCGCCAGGCGCTGGAAGAATGTGGCGTTGAGTCTCGAGCCGGGGTTCGCGTTACGGCTATTGACGCAGGCAGTGTGACCTTGTCGAGCGGTGAGCGCATCGCCACCGATACGGTGATTCTGGCCGCCGGGGTACGGGCGCATCCATTAGTTGAGCAAATCCCGGGTGAGCGCGACAGTGCCGGACGTATTGTCGGTGATGCCTTCCTGCACGCGCCTGCGGCGGACGGCGTGTTTGTTAGCGGGGACACGGTCAAGGCAGCGACCGACGAGCTGGGCAATCACAACCTGATGACCTGCCAGCATGCGATGAGTCTGGGCCGTGTAGCGGGCCACAATGCCGCAGCGGAACTGGTAGGTTTGCCGCTGCACCCTTACAGCCAGCCAAAGTATGTGACCTGCCTTGATCTTGGAGCCTGGGGGGCGCTCTACACCGAAGGTTGGGATCGTCAGGTGCGCTTTACGCGTGAAGAGGGCAAAAAGATCAAACAGGAAATCAATACGCAGTGGATTTATCCACCGGCAGCGGATCGGCAGGCGTTGTTCGCCGTTGCCAATCCCGACTACGTGATTGTGCCCTGAATACCCTATGGGAGCGGAGACGCTCCCATTTTTTTCACCAGAACGGCAGCCCAGAGCGCGGTAATGACCCTGGTAACGCCCGTAAAAGCAAGGTAACCGGCGCTACTTATCGCTCCAGCCATTCAATCGCCAATTCGCGCGCTTCATCCAAATTGACATCACGACCTTCGCGGGTGATCGCCGTTTTAAGCTCATTGATCACGTCCGCTTTTTGCGTTTCATGCTCTTCATTGGCCAACGCCAGAAAGGCATCGCCTACCACCGTGCATATGCCGATGTACAAGGCCTTTGAGTCCTCGAAACCACTGTTCATAACTGTATCCTTCTGGATTTGATTGTGATCTACAACGGCAGAAAGGGCCGATCCTGCACCACGCTTTTCATCACCAGCGTGGAGGTCAGGCGTTGAACGCCGGGCAGGGCGGAAAGCTGTTCGTCGTAAAGCCGCTGAAAAGCCGGTAAATCGCGGGCGATGACATGCAACAGGTAGTCGGGATCGCCGAACAATCGCTGCGCCTGGATAACCTGGGGAATATCCACCATGGCGTTTTCGAAGGCTTCAACAGCCTGGCGATCCCCTTCCCGCATGGTGACGAAAACCAGCGCGGAAAAGTTAAAGCCCAGACTGCCGGGATCGAGGTGAGCACGATAGCCTCTGATCACGCCAGATTGTTCCAACGCTCGCACCCTGCGGTGGCAGGGGGAAACGCTCAGCCCAATTCGGTCAGCCAGGTCGGTAACAGAAAGACGCCCATCAAACTGAAGTTCAGCAAGGATTTTGCGGTCAATCTTGTCCATTTGGAAAAATTTCCCTCAATTTGCGATTTATAAGCAAATAATTGAAACCACATTCTAACAACTTGGGGATATTCTTTTCAATAATTGAACAACTTTGGACATAAATGGCTTTTGGCCTGTTAACGCTGTCCAGCGGAGGAACGCGAAGTGATGAAATGGATAAGCCAGACTGCCGGGTGTCGGTGGCGGGGGCGATATTTATGACGCTCGCCATTTTTGCGGCTTTCTGGGCCGTTTCGATTCTGTTCGTTATCACGCCCGGGTTGGACTGGGCGTACATCATCTCGGCCGGCATCCGCGGGCGGGTGGTGGTGCCTGCGGTAGTAGGGTTGCTGTGTGGGCACCTTATCGCTATAGCGATCGTGGCGGCAGGCGTGGGCGCTTTGGTGACAGGCAGTCCTATGGCCCTCACGGCGCTCACCCTGCTGGGGGCCGGCTACCTGTTGTGGATTGGCATTAACATGCTGCGCCATCCCCCGACGCCGAGCGCCGGCGATGCGCAGGCGTCCGACTCCTGGCTGCGTTGGGCCGGCAAGGGCATTTGCGTCAGCGGCCTGAACCCCAAGGTATTCCTGCTATTTTTGGCTTTACTGCCTCAGTTCACCGATGCGGGTGCCAGTTGGTCGATCCCCAACCAAATTCTCGCGCTTGGCTTGTTGCATCTGATCAGCTGTGGGGTGGTTTATTTGATCGTGGGGTATGGCTCGCAGTCGGTACTGCAGACGCGCCCGCAGGCTGCACGGGTTGTCAGCCGTTTTTCCGGCGCGGCCATGGTGTTGATCGCCGTCGGGCTACTTGTCGAGCAGGGGATAAAGTAATGTCTCAGGCAGTTGCCTCACTAAAAAGCCCGCCGATGCGGGCTTGAAAGGGTTTGGAAACTACGCCCTGACGGCAAGCAGCACGGAGGAGGCTTTGACCAGAGCGATGACACGGGCCCCGTTCTTTAACGCCATCTCCTGCAGGCTTTCATTGGTGATCACCGAGGTCAGTTTGAAACCGGCATCCGTTTTAATGTGCACGGTGCTGTTCACCGCCCCTTGCTCCACTGCACTGACTTCCCCGGCGAATTGATTGCGGGCGGAGAAACGCAGTCCGCAGTCTTCCGAAGCCAAAATAACCCAGGGGGCCTTAATCAGCGCCACCGCTTCCTTACCGGCGACCAGGCCAAGCGACTGCTGGCTTTGTACCGTCACAATAGCGACTAACTTCTCGCCGCCCGGCAAAGTGATTTCCACCTCGTCATTTACGGCGCCTTTAGCGACGGCAGACACGGTGCCGGATAACTGGTTACGGGCTGAAACTGACATAAATTCTCCTTGGTCAGACATGAGGATGAGATGGCCTTACAGCATGACCACTTCCCGCCGCGTTTGCCAATGTCGCGAGATAATTCTGTGAGCGGCGGAGGGCATTCGCAGCACGACGTTTTCCCACGTTCAAGATGACCAATTACATTTGCTCGCCAAAAAAGTAATGAGTATGATTATTATTCTCTTTGTTATTCGCAGCTAAGACGGTCCAGCCGCCTGCGATAAAGTGAACCCCATTCACAAGGAAACATTGAGACGTACGGTGGGGCTCATTTCTCCTGTTGAGAAAGCCAAAAATAATCCGCAAGAGCCTCCACTCAATCAGTTTATATGGCCAAGGATTTCCTGATGAAGATGAAAGTTTCTGCGCTCGCCGTGGTGATGACCCTGGCGCTGAGCGGTTGCGTCGCCCCTAAGCAACACGCCGCTTCTCCGATTGCCCAACCTGTCGCTGCGGCGGCTCAATCTGCCGACAACGTGGTTAGACGCGATCTGGCGGATGGCCTGTATGAGATGGCGCTGACGCCGGCGGGCGATGCCTTGTACGTGGCCAGTTCCGAAGGCTTTAAAGATGTGCAGGGCGGGGTGGTTTATAAGCTGGATGCGAAAACGCTGAAAACGCTCGGCGCAACCCACACCGATCTGAAAAACTTCGCCATGCAGATCTCCCCGGATGGCAAAACCCTTTATGTCACTAACTCCCTGGACGGCGGCATCAGCGCGATCACTACCGCCGACGGCAAAGTGAAAGGCCGCTTGCTGTTTAGCGAACGCAACGAGAAAGGGCTGCCGTATGGCGCGCGTCAAATTCTGCTGCACAAAGATACGCTGTACGTAGGTGCTGTGGCTGACCCGGCGTTGATTTGGGTGGTGGACGCCAACACGCTGAAATTAAAAGCGCGGATCAAAAACACCGGCAAATGGATGACCGGCCTGCATTACTCGGAACAAACCCAGCGTTTGTACGCCGCGAACGGCAGCGGTGAAATTCTGGTCATCAACCCGAAAAACAACCGAATCGAAAAACGCTGGAAGCCACTGGGCGATAAGCCGGCGCTGCTGCTTAACCTGGCGGAAGACAGCGAAACCGGGCGCCTGTTTGTGACCGACAATTCCAAAGCCAAAACCACGCTGGTGCTGGATATTCATAGTGGAAAACTGCTCAAGCAGCTGGATGTCGGCGACTCTCTGGCAGTGCTGTTCAATGCCAAACGCAATGAAATCTACCTCTCGCAGCGTGAGTCAGGCAAGGTGCTGAGCCTCAATGCCACGACCTATGCCGTGAAACAGAGCTGGGCGGTAACGCCAAATCCAAACAGCCTGCAGCTTTCCCCAGACGGCCAGGTGCTGTTTGTCACCGTCAAGCAACCCTTTAATAAGGATCACTCTACTCAGGGGCCGGACAGCGTCGTTCGCATTGATTTAAATAAATAAGCTCTATCGGCCCGGTAACGGGCCATTTTGTTCCACTTCTCCTCATACATGAGTGAATTATGCACAACACCAGTTCAACATCATTTCCGCAACGCCTGACGTTATTGGCGCTGGCCATCGGTGCGGTAAGCCAGGGCGCGCTGGCCGCTCCGGCAGAAAGCAGCAAAAAAAATCAGGAAGAAACCCTGGTGGTTCAGGCCACCAAAGAGAGCGATTTTAAAGCCGGCGGCGAAGATCTGGTTCCCGCTTATCTCGACGGACAAATCGCGCATGGCGGACGTCTGGGGATGCTGGGCGAACAAAAAGCCATGGACGTACCTTTTAACGTGGTCGGCTACACCGCAAAGCTGGTGCAGGATCAACAGGCGAAAACCATTGCCGATGTCATCAGCAATGACGCAGGCGTTCAGGCGGTGCAGGGCTACGGCAACTTCGCCGAAACCTACCGCATTCGCGGCTTCCAGTTGGATGGTGAGGACATGACCATGGGCGGCCTGTCGGGCGTGGTGCCGCGTCAGGTGATGGATACCCAAATGCTGGAGCGCGTGGAGGTGTTCAAAGGCGCTAACGCCTTGCTGAACGGCGTAGCCACCAGTGGGGTGGGCGGTATGATTAACCTCGAACCCAAACGTGCGGAAGAGACGCCTACCACGCAGGTGGGCATCGATTACACCTCTGACTCTCAGGTCGGCGGCAAGCTGGATGTAGGCCGTCGCTTCGGTGACGACAACCAGTTTGGCGCACGGGTGAACCTGGTACACCGCGAAGGTGAAGCTGCCGTCAACGACGACAAACGCCGTACCACGCTGGCCTCGGTGGGACTGGATTACCGTGGCGATCGCTTCCGCACTTCGCTGGATTTCGGCTACCAGAAGAAGACCTTCCACGGTGGAACTATGGGGGTCAACATCAGCGGCGTCGACTTTATTCCAGCCGTGCCGGATCCGACCAAAAACTACAGCCAGAAATGGGGCTACAGCGATATCGAAAACGAATTCGGTATGGTGAAGGCGGAATACGACCTCACTCAACGCTGGAAAATTTATACCGGGTTGGGCGCGCAGCATGCTCATGAAACCGGGCTCTACAGCGCACCCAAGCTGATCAATGCCAATGGCGACGCCACGGTAGGGCGTCTGGACACCAACCGCATTATCGATGCGTTCAGCGGCATGGCCGGGGTCAGCGGCGAATTCAATACCTGGGATGTCTCGCACAAGGTGAACCTGGGTTATTCTGCGCAAATCAAACGCGACAAAACCGCCTGGCGCATGTCGGCCAACAACCCGACCACCAATATTTATGACAATCACGATGTGGCAGTGCCGGATAACGCTTACTTTGGCGGCAACTATTCCGATCCGTTAACCACCGCCCGTAATCGCACCCAGGGCTGGCTGTTCAGCGATACTTTGGGGTTCTTTAGCGATCGGGTGCTGTTTACCGCAGCGGCGCGCCATCAGAAAGTGGTGGTGCGCAACTATAGCAACGCGACCGGCCTGGAGGATACTTCATCCCGTTATACCCAAAGCCGCTGGATGCCGACCTTTGGTCTGGTCTACAAGCCGTGGGAAGAAGTGTCGCTCTACGCCAACCACACCGAAGCTCTGCAGCCGGGGAGCAACGCGCCGAAGGAAGCCACGAACTTTGGCCAGAGCACCGGTATTGCCCGTTCCAAACAAAATGAAGTGGGGGTGAAGGTCGATTTCGAGCGCGTGGGCGGTTCGCTGGCGCTGTTTGAAATCAAGAAGCCTTCAGCCATGCTCAACAGCGAGAATTATTATGCGCTGGATGGCGAGCAACGTAACCGCGGCGTGGAACTGAACGTGTTCGGTGAGCCGATGCTCGGGCTGCGCCTTAACGGCAGCACCACCTGGCTGTCGCCTGAGCTGACCAAAACCAAAAATGGCACCAACGACGGCAAGGATGCTATCGGCGTTTCGAATTTCTATATGGTGATGGGCGCCGAGTATGACATCCAACCGGTTGAAGGCCTGACTGCGACCGCCAGGGTTCGCCATACCGGCTCGCAGTTTGCCGACGCGGCGAACACCAAGAAACTCGACAGTTACACCACGCTGGATCTCGGTGTGCGTTACCGGATGCGCATGAACGCGGATCAAAACACCCTGGTTTGGCGCGTTGGCGTGGATAACGTCACCAACGAGAAGTATTGGTCCAGCGTGGAGAGCAACGGCACCTATATCTTCCAGGGGCAATCGCGCACCCTTAAAGCCTCGCTGACTTACGACTTCTGATCTTCTCAGGCCTGATGGCATAGCGGCGGTTTGACTCACCGTTAAACCGCCGCGACTTTCCCCGCGGTAAATCTATCGTTTTCTTTCCCCCGGTCTGTGCCGACAATCGCTGGATGGCAAAGGGGCGGCATGGTACAACCATACGCTGAATGCCCGGCCTTCAGCCTTTCCTCTTTTTGGCTTGGCCAGCGTAGGGTCAATAATACTTATTACAGGAACAGCAATGCCTGCCAGTCAAACCTCTAGGAGCCCTCTCTGATGCTGGAGATGTTATTACAGTGGTACCGCCGCCGCTTCACCGATCCGCAAGCCATCGCGCTGTTGGTGATCCTGCTCGCCGGGTTCCTCATTCTCTATTTTCTGCATGGTATTCTGACCCCGCTGCTGGTGGCCATCGTGCTGGCGTATCTGCTGGAGTGGCCAACCGCGCGGTTGCAGCGCATCGGCTGTTCGCGAAATTGGGCGGCGAGCATGGTGATGATCCTGTTTGCCGGTATCGCGATGCTGCTGGTCTTCGTGGTGGCGCCGACCGCCTGGCAACAGGGCATCAACCTGATGACCGATCTGCCGGGCATGCTCAACCAGTTCTATAACTTCGCCGCGACGCTGCCGAAGCGTTACCCGGCGCTGGTGGATGCCGGCATCATCGACATGATGGCGGAGAACCTGCGTGGACGCCTGTCGGGCATGGGCGAGTCGGTGGTGAAATTCTCGTTGGCGTCGCTGGTGGGCCTGCTGACGCTGGCGATTTATCTGATTCTGGTCCCGATGATGATGTTCTTCCTGTTGAAGGACAAGGAACAGATGCTCAATGCCGTGCGCCGGGTACTGCCACGCAACCGTGGGCTGGCCGGGCAGGTGTGGATCGAAATGAACCAGCAGATCACCAACTATATTCGCGGCAAGGTGCTGGAGATGGTGATCGTCGGGGTGGCGACCTATCTGGTGTTCGCGGTTCTCGATATGCGTTATTCGCTGCTGCTGGCGGTGTTGGTCGGTTTTTCGGTGCTGATCCCCTATATCGGTGCGGTACTGGTGACCATTCCGGTGGTGGTGGTGGCGATGTTCCAATGGGGTGTCGGCGCCGATTTCTGGACGCTGATCGTCGCCTATCTGGTGGTGCAGGGGCTGGATGGCAACCTGCTGGTGCCGATTCTGTTCTCTGAGGCGGTCAACCTGCATCCGCTGGTGATCATTCTGTCGGTGATTATCTTTGGCGGGCTGTGGGGCTTCTGGGGCGTGTTCTTCGCTATCCCGCTGGCAACCTTGGTGAAGGCGGTGATCCATGCCTGGCCGGACGAACTGCGGGTAGAAACGGAACAGGAATAAGCGTGGATAACGAAGCGCAGCAGGTCGCTGCGCTTCGTGAGAATTATTGTTTCAGGTAATCCAGAACGATGTCGTGATGATTGGTGGTCTTGAAATCATCAAACACTTTTTCAACCTTGCCTTTGGCGTCGATCAGGAAGCTGATGCGGTGGATGCCGTCATAGGTTTTCCCCATGAAGGTTTTCTCACCCCAAACGCCGAACTGCTGTGCCACCTGATGATCCTCATCAGACAACAACGTGAAGTTTAACAACTCTTTCTCGGCAAAACGCGACAGTTTCTCTGGTTTATCCGTGCTGATGCCCAGAACTTCGACACCCGCTTTTTTCAAGTCATCCATGTTATCCCGCAAACCGCAGGCCTGTACGGTACAGCCCGGCGTCATCGCCTTGGGATAAAAATAAACAAGCACTCGCTGTCCCTGGAAGTCGGCCAAATTAATTTCCTCACCGTCCTGGTCAGGCAAACTAAACTTCGGCGCTGTGTCACCGGCTTTCAATGGGCTCATCACTACTCTCCATCTTTCTCATCATGCTGTGGATAGTTCACAACGCTAATACTGCCTTGTGCTTTCAATTCTGTACATAGGCGATGAAAGGCTTGTTCAATATTTGAGGCATCCTGATTGCCGGGGCTGTGCGCGGTGATCTGGATATACAGCTGCGGCGGCAGGTCGCCTTCCGCAGGCTGGGTGCGCGATACCAGCTCGGCAATGTTCATCTGGCTGGAGTCGAACAAATCGGTAAAGCGTTCGATGATGTGCGGCGAGTCTTTCACCTCCACCTGCACCCACACCGTGGCCGGCATCGGTGGCCTTTCGTGTGAGTTGGTGCGCTTCATCACAATCAGCAGCTCCAGCTCCGCGCCTTTTTGCGGCAGGGTTGATTCGATCAGGGTAATGGCGTTCCAACTGCCGGAAAGCAGCATGATGAAAGTGAACTCTTCACCCAGCATTGCCAGACGGCTATCTTCGATATTGCACCCGCAGCTACTGACGTGGCGGGTGATGGCATTGACGATTCCGGGGCGATCGGCGCCGAGCGCGGTAATCACGAGATAGTGTTCATCTGGCTTAGGCAAAATGGAGCTTCCTGTCGTGCTCAATGGGGTTACCATGGTAAACATAAAAAAAACCGCCTGCCAAGCGCTTACAACGCCGTTGTTTGCTTGCTTTTGGATAGGCAGCAAAAGTACCATGAGTGACTTGTTTGTGGAGGGGACGGCCAATGTTTACGGGAAGTATTGTTGCACTGGTTACGCCGATGGACGACACAGGTGCTGTCGATCGCGCGAGCCTAAAAAAATTGATTGATTATCATGTAGCCAGTGGAACTGCGGCCATCGTTTCCGTAGGGACTACCGGCGAGTCCGCAACGCTTGCCCATGACGAGCACGTTGACGTGGTATTGCAGACGCTGGAACTGGCCGCAGGCCGTATTCCGGTGATCGCAGGTACCGGCGCCAACGCCACCGCCGAAGCCATTTCGCTGAGCCAGCGCTTTGAAAATACCGGCGTAGTGGGTTGCCTGACGGTCACGCCTTACTACAACAAACCGACTCAGGAAGGGCTGTACCAGCACTTCAAGGCGATTGCCGAAAGCACCGCACTGCCGCAGATCCTCTATAACGTGCCTTCGCGCACCGGGTGTGACATGCTGCCGCCGGTGATTGCGCGTTTGGCAAAAATTAAGAATATTGTTGCTGTTAAAGAGGCAACAGGGAACTTAAGTCGTGTAAGTCAGATCCAAGTGCTGGTTGATGATGAAGATTTCATTTTGCTGAGCGGCGATGACGCCAGCGGTCTGGATTTCATGCAACTGGGCGGCAAAGGGGTGATTTCCGTGACGGCCAACGTGGCGGCGCGTGAAATGGCGCAGCTTTGCGCGCTGGCAGCACAGGGCGACTTTGCTGAAGCACGCCGCTTAAATCAGCGCTTGATGCCGTTGCATCAGGATTTGTTTGTAGAAGCAAACCCAATTCCGGTGAAATGGGCCTGTAAGGCATTGGGATTGATGGCAACCGATACGATGCGTCTGCCTATGACGCCGTTGACCGACGCTGCCCGTCCGGTAGTGGAACGCGCGTTGAAAAGCGCCGGTTTGCTGTAACTCTAAGGGAAATTTGATGGTTTATTCATTGCAAAAGTCGACGGTAGCAAAAGTCGTGGGTATTTCGCTGGTTATGATGCTGGCCGCCTGCACCACCGATCAGCGTTACAAACGCCAGGTGAGCGGCGATGAGTCTTACCTCGATGCGTCGGTGCTCAAGCCACTGAACGCACCAGCCGGTATGATCCTGCCGGTGCAAAGCGGTAATTATGATGTTCCGGCCACCACGCTGAAAGGCGGCGTCGGCAAGCAACTGGATATTCGTCCGCCGGTGCAGCCACTGGCATTGCTGAGCGGTTCACGCGCGCAATATGCCGGCGACAGCGGTACGCTGCTGTTGGAAAACAACCCGCAGAACCAGAATCTGTGGTCGCGCGTTGTCAGCATGCTGCAGACGAAAAATATCGCAATCGCCTCACGTCAGGACGCCGGTCAGACGCTGACCACCGACTGGGTGAAGTGGAACCGTCTGGATGAAGACAACCAGTACGAAGGCCGCTACCAGATCAGCGTACAGCAGCAGGGTTACCAGCAGGCGCTGACGGTGAAAACCGTGGGCCTGCAGCAGCAGGGTAAAACCGAACAGATTACCGACCCGTCAGAAGTGCAGCGCTACAACGGCATGATGATGAACACCATCGTTGAAGGCCTGGACAAGCAGGACAACCTGGCAAGCAGCCAGACGGCCAACCGCTTCGGCGCGCTGGACGTGCAGAGCAGCGCTGATGACACCGGCCTGCCGATGCTGGTAGTGCGCGGCCCTTACACCGTGGTATGGGATCGCCTGCCTGCGGCGTTGGAGAAACTGGGGATGAAAGTGGGTGACCGCAGCCGTCCGCAGGGCACCGTCGCCGTCACCTACAAATCCCTGAGCGGTAGCGATTGGGATGCGTTGGGCGCCAAGGATCCTGAACTGAAAGAGGGCGATTACAAACTGCAGGTCGGGGATTTGAACAACCGCACCAGCCTGCAATTTATCGATCCTAAAGGGAAGCCATTGACCCAGTCGCAAAACGACGGCTTGGTGGCGGCCTTCCAGGCAGCATTCAGTAAAACCAGCGTTAACTGATTGAAAAGGGGCTACGGCCCCTTTTTCTTTGAACAATACGGTATCGTTTGCGTCGCAGTTTTGGCACAATATACCCATCATTTTTGAAGCTACAACCGTGTTGGCTACGTGCATTCACCCTGTCACTTACTTGAGTAAGCTCGCGGGGAGTCCCGCACCTGCCGCCTTGCTGTAACTCCAATTATTTTGGGTATATCACGCCTGTGTGTTAAAGCATTTTTAAAACAATTCTTTATTGGAGTATGTAAGATGCAAAAGCTAGCTGAGTTGTATCGCGGAAAGGCAAAAACCGTCTACACCACCGAAAACCCTGATTTGCTGGTGTTGGAGTTCCGCAACGATACGTCAGCACTGGATGGTCAGCGCATTGAGCAGTTCGATCGCAAAGGCATGGTGAACAACAAGTTTAACCATTTCATTATGAGCAAACTGGAAGAGGCCGGCATCCCGACACAAATGGAACGCCTGCTGTCAGACAACGAAGTGCTGGTGAAGAAGCTGGACATGGTGCCGGTCGAATGCGTGATCCGCAACCGCGCTGCCGGTTCACTGGTGAAGCGTCTGGGCATCGAAGAAGGCCTGGTACTGAACCCGCCGCTGTTCGACCTGTTCCTGAAAAACGATGCCATGCACGATCCGATGGTCAACGAATCCTACTGTGAAACCTTCGGCTGGGTGAACAAAGAGCACCTGGCGCGTATGCGCGAGCTGAGCTACAAGGCAAACGACGTGCTGAGCAAGCTGTTTGACGACGCGGGCCTGATCCTGGTCGACTTCAAGCTGGAGTTCGGCCTGTTCAACGGTGAAGTGGTGCTGGGCGATGAGTTCTCGCCGGACGGCAGCCGCCTGTGGGATAAAAACACCCTGGACAAGATGGATAAAGACCGCTTCCGCCAGAGCCTGGGTGGCCTGATCGAAGCCTACGAAGAAGTGGCCCGCCGCATCGGCGTCAAGCTCGACTAAGCGTTGTCGCGCTCTACGGGGTCATCCGGCCCCGTCAGATTTTGACAAAGGGGGATAAAGCGTGGTTTTTCCCCCTTTGTGTTATCAGCCGAAAATCAATAAATTGATTTTCCAGATTTATTTTCAAAACCTTTAGCGCCTGCCGCCAAACATTCTCTGTTTGTCAGCAGTCTCACGGAGCCATTCGGCCCGTTAACTTCCCGCAATATTTCTCTCTGACTGCATTTCCGGAAAAATTCTACATTTCCTCCGCTGCTCAGCACTTATAATGATAATACCCGGCATACTTGAAGCTGCATCTGTGTTGGCTGCACTCGTTCACCCGAATCACTTACTTGAGTAAGTTCATCGGGATTCACTCATTTGCCGCCTTGATGCAACTCCAATTATTTTGGGTATTGCGTACAATGACAAAAACCTATCTGGAGTTTATTTATGCGTTGGCAAGGGCGTCGGGAAAGTGACAATGTTGAGGATCGTCGCGGGCAGTCTTCAGGTCTGGGTGGCGGCGGTGGCGGCTTTCGTGTTCCTCGCGGCAAAGGCGGTATCGCCATTCTGGTGGTGGTGTTGGTGGCCGGCTATTACGGCATCGATCTCTCGCCGCTGTTGAACGGTGGGGACGTGAGCCCGCAAACTCAGCAACAAAGCGCCAGCATCAGTCCAAAAGACGATGAACTGGCTAAATTTACCTCGGTGGTGCTGGCGTCTACCGAAGATAACTGGAAAGAAGTTTTCCAGCGTATGGGCAAAACCTATCAGCCGCCCAAACTGGTGATGTATCGTGGCGTAACGCGCACCAGTTGCGGTACCGGCCAGGCGGCGATGGGGCCGTTCTATTGCCCGGGTGACAAAACGGTGTATATCGACCTGTCGTTCTATCAGGATATGAAAACCAAGCTGGGTGCCGGCGGTGACTTTGCCCAGGCCTACGTGGTGGCGCACGAAGTCGGCCACCATGTGCAGAACCTGCTGGGTATCGAGCCGAAAGTGCGCCAAATGCAGCAGGGTGCCAGCCAGGCGGAAGTGAACCGCCTGTCGGTGAAAATGGAACTGCAGGCGGACTGCTTTGCCGGCGTGTGGGGCAAATACGCCGAGAAACAGCAGATGTTGGAAGAGGGCGACTTGCAGGCGGCATTGAACGCCGCGCAGGCGATCGGCGACGACCGTTTGCAGCAGCAAGGGCAGGGACGGGTGGTGCCGGACAGCTTCACCCACGGTACTTCGCAGCAGCGCTACACCTGGTTTAAACAGGGCTTCGACAGCGGCGATCCGAACACCTGCAACACCTTCGCATCCCGTTAACATGCCATGCCGGAGCCTGACTCCGGCATTTTTTTCAGGTCTGGATCCACGGTTATGTTACTGGCAATGCAACAACTTATGCAGCAGCAGGGCATCAGGCGCCTGCTGGTGATCAGTGGCGAGCCGCAATGGTGTCGCCAGCAGGCGCTACAACTGGCGAGTACCCTGCCGGGTGACTGGCCGTGGGTAGGGGAAAACCCGCCGCCGGGCCTGCAGGCCTTGGCGAGCGGTGCGGTGCGGACGCTGCTGGGGCAAGAGCGCCTGCACGCGGTGTTTGATGCGACGAAAGGGCTGGACGTTGAAGCCCTGGCCGCGCTGTCGGGCACGCTGCGAGCCGGCAGTTGGCTGCTGTTGCTGACGCCGCCGTGGCAGCAGTGGCCTCAGCAACCGGATGACGACAGCCTGCGTTGGAGCGATTGCCCACAACCGATCACCACCCCAAATTTTATTCATCATCTGCAGCGGCATCTGGCGGCGGACAGCGAAGTCACCGTCTGGCGGCAGGGTGAGGCGCTGACGCTGGCGCCATTGCCGCTGCGTCCACAGTGGCAGGCACCAGACGGCCAACCCACCGCCGAGCAGCAGCGGCTGCTGGCGCAATTACTGAGCGCGGCGTCGGGCATTTGGGTTTTGACCGCCGCACGCGGGCGCGGCAAGTCAACGGTAGCGGGGATGCTGGTGGCGAACACCTCGCAGACCTGCTGGTTGGTCGGACCGAGCCGCGCCGCCACCGAAGTCGCCGCCGAATGGGCGCAGGGACGTGCGCAATTCTGGGCACCGGATGCGCTGTTGGCCCATTGCCGCGAACAGGACGTCAGTGACGTAGGGTGGTTGCTGGTGGACGAAGCGGCGGCGATACCTGGCCCACTGTTGCAGCAGTTGGTGAGCTATTTCCCGCGCGTTTTGCTGACCACCACGGTGCAGGGTTATGAAGGCACCGGCCGGGGTTTTTTACTGAAATTCTGCGCCGGACTGCCCGCGTTCCAGCCATTGGGGTTAGATCAACCGATGCGTTGGGCGCAGGGCGATGCGCTGGAGCGCATTATAGATAACGCGCTGCTGTTTAACGAGCAACCCTCCTGGCCGGTAACGGATAAGCCGGTGAGCATCAGCGGGGCTGAGCAAGCCATGCTGTGCGCCGATCCGCAAAGGTTAGCGCGTTTTTACGCTTTGTTGAGCAGTGCCCATTACCGTACTTCACCACTGGACTTACGGCGGTTGATGGATGCGCCGGGCATGCACTTTGGTTTGGCTCAGGTAGACGATGAGGTTGTCGGCGCCCTGTGGCTGGTGGAAGAAGGCGGGCTGAGCGCCGAACTGGCACACGAAGTCTGGGCCGGTCGACGGCGTCCGCGTGGCAACCTGGTGGCACAATCGCTGGCGGCGCACGGGGGCCAGTGGTGGGCACCTACGCTACGTTCGCGGCGCATCACCCGCATTGCGGTGTTACCCGCAATGCGTCAACAGGGCATTGCCCGCGATCTCATTGCTCAGCAGCGCCAGCAAGCACAGGGGCTGGATTATCTCTCGGTCAGCTTTGGCTATACCGAGCCGCTGTGGCGTTTCTGGCAATCTTGCGGTTTTGAACTGGCTCGTATCGGCAGCAAGACGGAGGCCAGCAGTGGTTGTTACACCGCGATGGCGATCCTGCCGCTGAGCGAACAGGGCGAGGCGTTGCGCCATGCCGCCCATAAACACCTGGCACGTGACTGGCGCTGGCTGCAGCCGCGTATTGATCTGCAAATAGAGATCCCCGGAGACGACGGCGATACGCAGCTAGGGGAGGACGACTGGCGTGAGCTGGCAGGATTTGCCTTCGCGCATCGGCCGCTGGAGGCCAGTCTGGGGGCACTGCAACGCTTACTGTTGGCCAGTACGCTATCATTGCCCGCACTGCGGATGCATCTGCAGCAGTCGCTGGCGCCGGCAGTCTGCGTGGAACGGCTAGGGTTTAGCGGGCAGAAAGCCTTGCTGCGCCGCTGGCGACACGAGGCAGGACTGGCGCTCGAACAGCTGGATGCGCAGCACGGTCTGCGCTGGAAAGCGTGGGCCCAGTCGTTGCAATAAATTGAAGATGTTGCTCAATAAAACCCGATTTTCCTGATTTCTCAGCGGCGTATAGTAGCTGGCAGAAACCGGGGCATCTGGCGCCGGACAGGATCTTAATCACACGAGGAGTCACCGATGAAACATGAGCATTTCGTTGTCCAGAGCCCGGCAACACCGGCTGCGCAGCTGATCCTGCTGTTTCACGGTGTCGGCGATACCCCGGTGGCAATGGGGGAAATTGGCCGTTATTTCGCTAAAGAGTTCCCGCAGGCGTTGGTGGTCAGCGTGGGTGGCCCCTCTGCTTTTGGTAACGGCAGCGGCCGCCAGTGGTTTTCAGTGCAGGACGTCACCGAAGAAAACCGCGTTGAGCGCATTGCTGAAGTGATGCCACTGTTTATTGAAACCGTGCGTTACTGGCAGCAACACAGCGGCGTGAATGACGCCGGCACGGCGTTGGTGGGCTTCTCTCAGGGGTCTATCATGGCGCTGGAAGCCCTGAAGGTGGAGCCTAAATTGGCCGGCCGCGTGGTGGCTTTCAGCGGGCGCTTTGCCAGTCTGCCCGACCAGGCGTTCGGTGACAGCGTGGTGCATCTTATCCACGGTGAGCAGGATGCGGTGATTTCAGTGCAACATGCCCAGGCGGCGGCGGAAAGGCTGCAGGCCAACGGCGTCGATTTTACGCTGGACGTGGAAGAGGGCGTGGGGCATGCCATCAATCAGGACATGATGGACAGCGCGCTTGAACGGCTGCATTACTACGTGCCGCAGCGCTACTGGGAAGAGGCTATGTTCGGCAAGCGCGGCGACTTGATCGCCTTTAAATAAGCTTCAGGGCGCATAATGCGCCCTGATGTCATTTTTTCTTCGGCCAGTCGTCTTCGTCATCCCACTCGGCGTTGTTATCGCGGTGTGGCGGCAGCTTCGGCTTATCGGCCAGATAGCCTTTCACGTCGACGCGGCGTAGTTCTTTGATCCCGCTGATGATCATCCCTACTAGAATCAGCAGGATAATCCACCAGTAGTCAGCTAACCATTCCATATTCACTCCTTTCCTTCAGCGCGTATAAAACGCGAAAATATCGCTGGCAGATGGGCTTCAAGCCATTGAGCACCGGCAATATCCTTATCTTTCCAGGCCGCCAACAGCAGCGCAGGCGTCAGCAGATGTTCGGCTTCCTGCGCCAGCGGGCGGTAGCTCAGGTGCCAGGGCTCCACCGCCACGCCGTCGCCGTCTTCGGTGAACGGACGATAAAAGCCAAATTCGGCCATGTGTTCCGTCATCCACTGATTGAGCGGGTAAAAGTAACCGCCTTGTTCGTATTCCCACGGCTCCAGCTGCAGCTTTTGCCCTTCGGGCAACAGTGTGGGGTCATAGACATCCAGGTCGCTGCCCCAGTGATGGCGGCTGGCGCCCGGCAAGGCCGACCAACGCAGGATCGCTTCGCAGCGCTCGGCAGCAGACAGCGGCGTGATGTCGATCGGTCGGCTGTCCTTATCTAATACTGGTCGCTCGCCGCAGAATTTTCCATTCCAGATCGCCTGTTGCCGTTCAAAATCGCGAAATGTGCTGGCGGGTTGCAGATTGAACCCGGCGGCATGCGCCGCTTGCTGCATGGCGAGAAACGCGGCCACTGCGGCAGGCTGCATGCGGTGGTTACCGCTTAGCGGCGCCAGATGGTCGGTCGAGCGCCCGGTCAGCATTTCTGGCGTGATCATGCGATCAATTGCTCCATGATGCGTTGATACATGCGGCTCAGCAGTTGCAGATCGGCCGCGTGTACGCATTCGTTAACCTTATGGATGGTGGCGTTTACCGGGCCCAGCTCAACCACTTGCGCCCCCATCTGGGCGATGAAGCGACCGTCTGAAGTCCCGCCGGTGGTCAGCAACTGCGGCGTCAGCTCAGAATAATGTTCGACGGCATTAACCACCGCATCCACCAATGCGCCGCGCGCAGTGAGGAACGGCTGACCAGACAGACGCCATTCGATGCTGTAGTTCAGCTGATGACGCTCGAGCAGCTCTTCCACGCGTTGTTTGATCGTCGCATCGGTCGATTCGGTGCTGAAACGGAAGTTGAACTGGACGAACATCTCACCGGGGATCACGTTGTTGCTGCCGGTACCGGCCTGCACGTTGGCGATCTGCATGCTGGTCGGCGGGAAGAATTCATTCCCGCGATCCCATTCTATCGCCACCAGCTCATTCAGCGCCGGCATGGCGCGATGTACCGGGTTATCCGCCAGGTGCGGGTAGGCGACGTGGCCCTGAATGCCGTGGATGTGCAGGTTTGCGGTGATAGAGCCACGACGGCCGTTTTTCACCACGTCACCAACGCGTTCGGTACTGGACGGCTCGCCGACCAGGCAGTAATCCAGACGCTCGTTGCGTGCCATCAGGGCTTCGACCACTTTCACCGTGCCGTGGGTTGCGCTGGCCTCTTCATCGGAGGTGATCAGGAATGCCAGGCGCCCCTGATGGTGCGGATTGGCGGCCACAAAGCGCTCGGCCGCCACTACCATGGCTGCCAACGAACCTTTCATGTCCGCCGCGCCGCGGCCATACAGCATGCCGTCGCGGATGGTCGGTTCAAACGGCGGGTTGTCCCAGCGTTTTTCGTCGCCGGTCGGCACCACGTCGGTGTGGCCGGCAAATGCCAGGGTTTGCCCCTCGCCACGCCAGGCCCAAAAATTCAGGGTATCGCCGAAAGGCATAGGCTCAACGGTGAAGCCGATGGCCTCAAGACGTTCAATCATCAACGCCTGACAGCCTTCGTCGTGCGGGCTGAGGGAAGGACGTTTGATCAGCTGTTGGGCCAGTTCGATTACCGGGCAAGTCATGCTGCCACCTCGGAAATAAATTGCTTATAGCTGTCGGCGTTGAAACCGAGCAGAGCATGCCCCTTGCCGTCGCTCAGCAGCGGGCGCTTGATGATGGCCGGCTGGGCCAGCATCAGTTCGATGGCCGCATCGGCATTATCGCAGGCGTTGCGCTGCGCTTCGTCCAGTTTGCGCCAGGTGGTGCCACGGGTATTCAGCAGCGGTTCCCAGCCCAAAAGTTCGACAAAACCACGCAGTTGCTGTTCGTCCAGCCCGTCGGCGCGGTAGTCGTGAAAGTGATAAGCCACGCCCTGTTCTTCCAGCCAGCGGCGTGCTTTTTTGATGGTGTCACAATTTTTGATGCCGTACATGGTCAACGTCATGGAGTAAGAACCTTCTCTGCAACCCACACCGGCGCGTGTGGCCGGTGGTAAACCGCCAGGGGCGGTGAAATGAAAACCAGCGACCAGCATGCCGAAAAATGGCGGGGAGTTCCACCGTCCAATGGCCTGAAAGCCGGGGAAAAGCTGAAAAAAAACGGCGCGCATTTATTGCGGCGGATTTTGCTAATCTTAGTGCGCTATTCAGTCACCCTACATAAGAAGAAGGTGAGCATGGAAAAATACCTGATTGAAGTTGCCGAAAATGCGACGGAAGAAATAGCAGCCCTGATTGAAGCCGGGCTGAATCAATATAACGACGAGGTAACCGGCACCAACGATCGTCGCCCGTTGGCGGTGGTGGTGCGAGATCCGGCCAGCGGTGAAGTGTTGGGCGGCATCAGCGGACGTTCATCGTTGGGCATGCTGTTTGTGGATCTGTTTCATTTGCCAAAATCGCTGCGCGGATCGGGGTTGGGCAGCGAACTGCTGCGCCGTTTCGAGCTGGAAGGGCGGCGCAGAGGCTGCGTTTCCGCCGTGCTGTACACCATCAGCTTTCAGGCGCCGAAGTTTTATGAATTGAACGGCTGGACGCGCTTTGGTGAGGTGCCCTGCCTGCCGGCGGGCACCAGCCGCGTTTTCATGATGAAGACGCTGTAGCTTAGCGGACCGTTACTCGTTTTTGACCTGTCGCAACTTATAACCCAGGTTCTTTTTCACCATCGGCCATTCGTGGTCGATGATGGAGATTCTATTCACTTTGGGTCTTGGACCAATGCTTCATCTCTTCGCTGATAAAGTAATTGACCAAATCGCGATACATTTTTTCTATAACTTCCGGGCTCAAACCTTGCTCTTCGGCCCAGGCCCGTCTTTGCAATAACATGGTTTCAAAACGTGCTTTGGCCCGCACCGCATCTGGGCTGGTTTTGAATTTTGCCGCCGCCCTTACATAGGCGAAACGTTGCGCGATCAGCGTGATAATATTTTCATCCAGCAGGTCTATTTCTGCGCGGATCTCATCCATGTCTGCACAATCTTGTGCGGCTCGCTTGTTTTCTATGATCAAAGGGACATTCCTTAAAGAGGGTTGCGCAGGTAACCATTCTGCTCCAGGCGTTCCAAAGCGGCGCTGTCCGCATAGACCATGCCGGTGGTCAGCTCGCGGAAGCGGTATTTTTTATAGAATGCCAGCTTGTCGGGAACCGAGTAGATAAACACTTTGCCGAGCGGCGCCAAATCCTGCATCACCCGATCCATCAGCTGTCGACCCAGTCCCAGCCCCTGAAAGTCCGGATGGATTGCCACGTCGGCCAGATAGGCTACCGAGGTCATGTCGCTGATGGCGTGGGCGGTGGCCATCAATCGGCCGTCGCGATAGCCCCAGTAGCAAAATTGGCTGTGTTGGTAAACGCGCTGCAGCACCTGTGGGTCACGCTGGCCCAGCCCTGCAGCTTCCAACAGCGCGGCCAATTGCGACCAGTCGACGCCATAGCGATTTGGATCGGTGACAATTTCCATGTTTTCCTCCTAGCCGATACGGTCCAGATCGGCAGCGTATTGGCGAATGGCGTGCTGATAACTGCTGATGTCGCTGTGTGAGGAGGTTTCCGCTAACAGCACCAACAAATCGGCCACCGCCTGTTTGGTTTCACCCAGGTTGTACAGCGTCATGGCGCGAAACAGGGTGATCTCTTTGGCCTCGGGAAATTCGGCCAACCCCTGGTCGAAGGTGGCCAGCGATTGCTGATACAGTCCAAGCGCCCGATAGGTGCTGCCCAAGCCAAGCCAGGCTTCCTGTCGCTGCGGAGCCGGTAAATTGCGCGCCAGCGCGGCCTGGTAGCAGGGAATTGCCTGTTGCTCGAATCCTTGCACGTCGTACAGACAGGCTAATTGGTAGTGCAGCACCGCGTCTTCCGGTTGTTGCAGCAACTGCTGCTGCGCCAGTTCGGTGGCGTCTTGATAACGGCCCAGCTCTTTCAGTTGTTCGATGGTCAGCGTAGGGGACATGACATGGCCTCAGAGAAATGGGGGTTTTTTATACCTTTGGCACGCTACTACGGAAGAATTCATCATACAAGGGATATAGCGGTTAGAAATAAATCGGCCCCGTTATCCGGGGCCGTTTAATACTGTAGGGCGATCAGAACTCGTGCTTCAGCGTCACCATAACGTTACGTGGCTCGCCATAGTTGCGGGTGCTGTAGAAATTCACCTGCGAGTAGTATTTCTCGTCGAATACGTTGTTCAGGTTCAACTGCACCGAGGTTTGCGGCGTCAGCTTGTAACGCGCCATCGCATCGACCAGCACGTAGGACCCTTGCTCGGCTTTGCGCTCGACAAATTCACCGTTGCTGGCGCCCTGGACGTTGGCATAAACATTACTCTGCCAGCGTGCGCCACCGCCCAGCGTCAGATCGCGCAGCGCACCCGTCAACTGATAGGTGGTGAACAGAGTGATGCGGGTGCGGGGCTGCTCGGTGTTGAGATCAACCTTATCCTTGTCCTTCAAGGAGAAATGGGTAATGCCCAACTGGGCATTCCAGCCCTGCGCCAGTTCACCGCTCAGCTCGAACTCCACCCCTTTGCTGGTTGCACCCTGACTCTCATGATAGGTCTGTTGCAGCGCGTTGATGTTTTCCGGATTTTCATCCAGTACGCCCAGATTATCCTGAGTAATGCGGAACGCCGACAGCGAAACGTTGAGACGCTCATCCAGCAGCGCGGCCTTGATGCCCACCTCTTTGTTGACCCCTTCGATCGGCGCCAGATAGTGGCCGCTGCTGTCGAGATAGTTCTGGTCCTTGAAGATGTCGGTGTAGCTGGCATAGGCAGAGACCTGATCGGTCAGCTTATACACCGCCCCCAGGAACGGAGTCACTTTGTTCGCCGTGGTGGTGGTGGTGTTTTTAAAGCTGTTGAAGCGGGCACCGAGCACCAGATCCAGTTGATCCGTCACCGAGAAGTCGGCGCTGCTGTAAATCCCGATTTGCCGCGTACGGAAATCCTGCTGCGGCATTTTGTCTGACCACGCAGGTTCACCCAGGCCGCCGTTCCAGTCCTTCAGGCTGCCGCTAAACAGCTGTGTGGTGCTGGCACTGCGATAGGTGCTGTAGCTGTGTTGCCAGGCGGAGGAGCTGCCCACCACAAACTTGTGGGTGCGGCCCAGCAGTGGAAAGTCCCCGTTCAGCTTCAGGTCTACCGCGTGCTGATCCCGATAGCCTTCATAGCGTCCGGCGTAAGGGGTTGAAGGCTTCACCGCCCAGGTGTCCGGGTCGATCAGGCCGCCGAGGCTCATCGCCATTTTGGCATCGAAGGCCTGACGGTTGTGGGTGTAGTTGGCTACGCCTTTCCAGTCGTTAGCGAACTGGTGTTCCAGCGTGGCGAACTGGGTGCTGAGGGTGGTGTCCCAGCTTGACCAGTCAGAAGCCCCGCTGTAGTGGCGATCCCAGTTGATCTCGCTGCCGTCGCTGAACCAGCCGGTCGGCAGCGCGCCGCCCCAGGTGGAAGCTTTTGGCCGGTTTTGCTGATAGTCAGCCCCCAGACGCAGCAGGGTGGCGCTGGTCAGGTCAGCTTCCAACGTCCCGTAGACCGTCCCTTTGCGTTCTTGATGGCGATCCATGAAAGAGTGGCTGCGTTCACCGGAGGCAGCGACGCGCACCCTGACGGTACCTTCATCATTGAGCGGGGTACCGGCATCGATCGTGGTGCGATAGTGATCCCAGGAACCGGCCGAAAGCTCGGTACGGGCAAAAGGAGAAAGGCTGGAGGCTTTTTTCCTGACCAGATTGATCGCAGCGCCCGGGTTTCCGACGCCGTTCAACAATCCTGCTGCACCCCTGACGATCTCCACGTGATCGAGCGTGATCGAGTCAATTTCGGATTCCCCGCCGGAATAGCCCGAGTCAAAGAAAGTAGGGATACCATCGTATTGATAGCTGTCCACGCTGAAACCACGGTAGTTGAACGAAGAACGTTCACTATCGTAATTGCTTTCACTGACGCCGGTAGACCAGCGCAGAATTTCCTTCAGCGAGTTGGCGTTGAGATCGTCAATCAATTGGCGCGAGATCACCGAAACCGACTGTGGCGTATCCTTAATGCTCAACGGCAACCCGGTTGCCGTGGTCATCTGTTTGGTGGTGTAGGAGCCGGTATTCTCGGTGCTGCCGTCATCGCTGAAGGGGGACGCGACCACCTCCAGGGTTTCTTCTTTTTGGCTGTGGGCGGTCTGCTCGGAGCCTGCCGCCTGCGCCATCATCACCGGGACGCACAACAGTGCGCCGCCGGAGAGGCGAATCATAAAGCTAGCCATGGAGATGCCTCACAATCCGCCAAGATCAATCTTGATCAGGTAATCCTGTTTTTTCTCCATCTCTTCCTTGGACTGCTTGATGCTGGCGAACAGCTGCTGGCCGTCGGAAGAAAGCGCCAGGCTGTTAGGCAATGCATGGGTAGTGATGCTGTTTTTCACCTGATAGCTGTTGCTGTCGACGATGCTGATGCGTTTGGCTTCACGGTGAGTGATATAGATCTCGCTGCGCAGCGGGTTAAATAGCACCGCCAGAGAATTGATTACGTCAATCTGGTGCAGGATTTTCCCGCTGTTGACGTCCACGACCAGTACGTTTGGCAGATCCGGATCGGTGATAAACGCACGACCGGTTTTGCTGTCCAGAGCGATATTGAGGAAGAAGTGTTTCTTGGTCGGTTCGACCACCACGCGTTTGAGGATCTTATGGCTGGTGGCGTCCAGCGTAATCAGTTCGCCACGGCCGTTAACGCAATAGATATGGCCGCGTTCGCTGTCCAGCGCAATGCCGGTCGGGTATTCACCCATGTTGCCCAGCGTGGCAATTTTTTCCCGCTTGGCGGTATCAATGACCCACAGCACGCCTTTTTGCGCCGTGCCGGAAACATAAAGGCGCTGATTTTTCTTATCGAGCAGCAGTTCGCGCGTCGGGACAAACTGATCGTCTTTCACGCTTTCATTGAGTTGAATAGTCGCGAGTTCTTTACCTGTCTGGGTATCGATCACCGTGACTGAGCCGTCGACGGTGTTGCCGATGTACAACAGATGGCGCTGCTCATCCAATGCGGTGGCGAAGGCCCGTCGCTTAGTGACGATATTGGCGTCGGTGGCCAGTGTGGCGGGGTTGACTCTAAAGACGATACCGCCGTTTTTTTCTTTGGCGAAGGAAGGCGTAGAGGCGGCAAACAGGGTGTTGCTGGTGCCATCAAAAGCCAGTTCATACAGGCCGTGCCCGACCGGTTTGGTTTGAAATTGACTCTCGGGAAGGTCTGCGGCCAGCGTTGAACAAGACAACAGCAGCACGGCAGACGCCAGGGCGCTGAGGGAGAAACCTTTGCCTGAAGTGGACAGGTGCATCTTCATATACATTCCTTTACATCAGTTTACGATTCGCAGATGCTAATGATATTGATTATTAATATCAATATCATTTAATTAATCATATGAAGATATGGTTGTTTGGCATTGAAATATAATGATTTATTAAATATCCCTTATAAAATCATGTTATTGAATGGCGATGTTTCCGGTATGTTTAAACTACGTAATGATTTTCATTTCGTTTTAATGTCTGAAAATATCCGCTATATTCGCCCGGCGACTGTTAAGAAGTGTAAATAAAAAATCATAACGACAGGTCGTTATGGCGACGCTGGTGGTGGCATTGATGCGTACTGCGTTTTATTGCGTCAGCCGTTTTGGGAAGGCTTTGTGGGCGACAACACCCACCGGAAACAGGCTTTATTAGGAAAGGAAATGATCAATCAACCCTCCATGGGAAAGGGCTCCCGCATCGCCACGGCCATAGCGCTGGCTTTGATGTGCGCACCCCAGGTTTACGCACAGGAAGGCGGGACAGAAAAAGACAAGGATGCCTTGCAAGAGGATCAGGTCGTGGTGACCGCCTCCGGGTTCAAGCAGAACAAAAAATATGCCCCCGCCAGTATCTCCGTCATCGATAAAAAGACCTTCGAAAAGCAGAACAGCCGGGATGTCGCCGAAGCGGTGCAGGATGTCTCCGGGGTGTTCGTCAGCAACGGGGCCGGGAGCGAAGTGACCGGCGATGTGATGATCCGCGGCATGGACTCGAGTTACACCTCGTTCATGGTCAACAGCATCAAACAAAATACCGGCGAGTCGCGCCCGTATGGTCAGAATATCGGTACCGAAGCCGGTTTTTTACCGCCGCTGGCGGCCATCGACCGCATTGAAGTGATCCGTGGCCCTATGTCATCGTTATACGGTTCCGACTCCATTGGCGGCGTGGTCAACGTGATCACCAAAAAGCCGTTTGGCGTACGGGAGTGGATTGGCTCGATTGCCGGCAACAGCTTCCTGCAACAGCATCAGGACTTCGGTAACACCCAACAAGCCAATCTGTTTTTGATGGGGCCCTTGGTGCCCGATGTACTGGGCCTCAGCCTGTCGGCGGACTACCTCGATCGCCGTGAAGATGAAAAACCGAACGCCTTCAGCAAAAACAACAAGAAGTCGCTCGACATGACGCTCGGCTTTGCCGCCAATGAAACCAACCTGTTCGATCTGAACCTGGCCAAAGGGGAGAAAAAACGCAGCCGTTCTGCCAAAGGCGGCGGTACGCCGTGGGGCTGGGACTTCGATCGCGATGCTCTGAGCCTGACTCATTCGGGGTGGTACGCGGATGACAGTGTCGCCACCACCAGTTATTTCCAGTACGAGAAAGGCGAATCGGTATATCGCTCCGTCAGCCTGGCCCCGCAGCATATCCAGACTGAAAATTATGTGCTGAATAGCCAGGCTAAACTGAGTTTGGGGGAACATAACCTGACCGTCGGTGCCAATTACAGCCGCGAAACGCTCAATGACGATTTCTACGCCGACAGTAAAAAAGCGCCGGGGATCGATCCGGTAACCAAAATTTCGCGTGATGGGTGGGCACTGTTTGCCGAAGGGCAGTGGAATATCGATGACTTTTCGCTGACAACCTCGGCGCGTATGGACAGGGACAACTACTTCGGCACCCACATCAGCCCGAAACTCTACGGCAACTGGATTTTAGACGAAGCCTGGGCGCTGAAGGGCGGTATCTCTTCCGGCTATAAAAAACCTTCGCTGCGGGAAAACTCGGATCAATTCATTACGCCGCGTGGCAGCAACCCGCCTTATCCCTATCTGTCGGTGGGCAACAGCGAGCTGAAGCCGGAAACCAGCGTGAATACCGAGCTGGGCCTGTACTGGAACAACAACCGTGATTTATCCCTCGACGCCACGGTGTTTTATACCGACTTCAAGGACAAAATCGCAGAAGTTAACATCTGCGAGGCGAGTGAGAATCACCCTTGCGTGGTTAACGGCTATAACGCCGATTCCATTGATAAATATTTCAATATCGGCAAGGCCAATGTCTACGGTGTGGAGCTCAATGCCGATTGGCAGGCGACCGACAGTTTGAACCTCAGCGCAAACTATACGTTTAACAAGAGTGAACAGAAAAACGGCATCAACAAGGGTTATGCGCTGAATGACTTCCCGAAACACATGGCCAACTTATCCGCCAAATGGGCCGCAGCTTCGGCATTGGACGTTTGGTCCAAGGTCAATTATCGCAGCCGCAACGAGGATACCGGTAATCATACCCGCTATAGCGCTTATGCCTTGTTGGATGCCGGCGTGATTTATCGCCTGGATAAGCACACTCAGGTGATGGCCGGCGTGTATAACATCTTGGATACGGCCCCTAAACGCACCACCAATTGGGGCGCTTATCCGCAGCTTGAAGGCCGTCACTACAACCTTGGCCTGCGCGTTGATTTCTAAATCTCGCTGAGTTAAAGCTCCGGCCGCCAGCCAATGGCGGTCGGTTTAGATCTTTTATCTATCTCATTTGCTGGATTGATATCGGAAGGGAATAGCCGCAGTTCTTGCTCGATAAGATAAGTACGAAAATGTGCACTATCCCCTGTTTTCGCGGGTGGCATCGTTCCCGAGGTGCTTCACTTGCTCAAAAAACAGGCGTAGAATTCGCTTCGTCTATTAATTGAGGTTGTGAATTATTATGGTTGATCGTGAGTTGGGAAACTGGAAAGACTTCATCGATGAGATGTTAGGTAACTGACACTGCGGTAAAGTTGATAGCAAGGTTGGTTTATTGGTTGGTCATTGAAACACCTTGGGATCGAGCCTCGGGTTCGAAATAAAGCAGCATCGGTTACCCGACGCTGCTTTTTTATGTCCGTTATTCCCCTGCGTCTTCCGTTGTGGTGGCTAAATACCCGTCATACTTAAAGCTGCATCTTTGTTGGCTTTCCTCACTCACCCCCTAGTGTAAGCTCCTGGGGATTCGCTGCGTTGCCGCCTCGATGCAACTCCAATTATTTAGGGTATAGGTTGCTTGCCTGGGAAACGTCGGCGTACCAGCACGAAGAATAATGGCACGAAGAAGATCGCCAGCAGGGTAGCGGAAATCATGCCGCCCATCACCCCGGTGCCCACCGCATGTTGGCTGCCGGAGCCGGCGCCGCTGCTGATGGTCATCGGCAGTACGCCGAAGATAAAGGCCAGCGAGGTCATCAAAATCGGCCGCAGGCGCATGCGCGAGGCTTCCAGCGTGGCCGACATCAGATCCTGCCCTTTTTGATTCAGCTCGTTGGCGAATTCGACGATCAGAATGGCGTTTTTCGCCGACAGCCCGATAATGGTCAGCATCCCCACCTGGAAGTAAACGTCATTCTCCAACCCACGCAGCCAGGTGGCGGCAACGGCACCAATCAGGCCGAGCGGCACCACCAGCATCACCGAGAACGGAATCGACCAGCTTTCATAAAGCGCTGCCAGGCACAGGAACACCACCAGCAGTGAAATGGCGTACAGCGCCGGCGCTTGCGAACCGGAAAGGCGTTCCTGGTAGGACATGGCGGTCCATTCCAGACCGAAGCCGGTCGGTAACTGGCTGACGATTTTCTCCATTTCCGCCATCGCGGTACCGCTACTGACGCCCTCAGCCGCTTCGCCGACAATCTCCAGCGCCGAGTTGCCGTTATAGCGTTCCAGACGCGGTGAGCCGTATTCCCAATGCGAGGTGGCGAAGGCGGTGAACGGCACCATGCCGCCTGCGCTGTTACGCACGTACCATTTGTCGATGTCGCCGGGCAGCATGCGGAACGGTGCGGCAGCCTGCACATACACCTTCTTCACCCGGCCGCGATCGACAAAGTCGTTGACGTAGGTGGAACCCCAGGCGGTCGACAGCGTGTTGTTGATGTCATCGATGGAGACGCCCAGCGCCTGCGCCTTGCGTTGGTCGATATCGATTTGCAACTGCGGGCTGTCATCCAGGCCATTGTGACGCACCCGTGAAAGCAGGGGATTGGCCGCAGCCAGTTGCAGCAGCTGATCGCGTGCCGCCATCAGTTTGTCGTGCCCCTGGCCTGCGTGATCTTCCAGTTCCATATCGAAACCGGATGAGTTGCCCAGGCCGGTGATGGCCGGCGGGCTGCTGGCTATCACCCGAGCCTCGTTAATCTTATTAAACTCATGAGTCGCGCGATCGATGATATCGAAAGAGCTGTTGGCACCTGAGGTGCGCAACTCCCAGTCTTTCAAACGAATAAACATACGCGCCACGTTCTGTCCGTTACCGCCCGGCCCGGCACCGATGGTGGAGAACACCGACAGCACATCTTCTTTTTCTTTGGTCAGGAAGTAATTTTCCACCTTTTCCACGACCTTGGTGGTTTGCTGCAGGGTCGATCCTGGCGGCAGCTGCACCTGAACGGTGAATACGCCACGGTCCTCCTGAGGCAGGAAAGAGGTCGGCAGCTTGATGAACAGCAGCGCCATCCCGCCGAGCAGCAACACGTAAATCAGCATATAACGCAGGCTGGAATGGAGCACCCGCGCCACACCACGCTCGTAGCGGTCGGCGTTGCGGTTGAACATGCGGTTGAACCAGCCGAAGAAGCCGCGCTTGCCGTGATGGTGGCCTTTGGCAATGGGTTTGAGCAGGGTGGCGCACAGGGCAGGGGTCAGGATCATCGCCACCAGCACCGACAGCACCATGGCGGAAACGATGGTGATGGAGAACTGGCGGTAAATGGCGCCGGTAGTGCCGCCGAAGAACGCCATCGGGATAAATACCGCCGACAGCACCATGGCGATACCGACCAACGCACTCTGGATTTGCCCCATGGATTTGCGCGTAGCTTCCCGTGGCGGCAAGCCTTCTTCGCTCATCACGCGTTCGACGTTTTCCACCACCACGATGGCGTCATCCACCAGCAGCCCGATGGCCAGCACCATGGCGAACATGGTCAGGGTGTTGATACTGAATCCGCAGGCGGAAAGGATGGCAAAGGTGCCCATCAGCACCACCGGCACGGCGATGGTGGGGATCAGCGTGGCGCGGAAATTCTGCAGGAACAGGTACATCACTAGGAACACCAATACAATGGCTTCCAGCAGGGTTTTCACCACGTCTTTGATTGAGGCCTTAACGAACGGGGTGGTTTCATAGGCGACTTTCGCCTCCAGCCCGTGCGGGAAATACTGCGACAGTTCGGCAATCTTGTCTTTCACCAACTGATCGGTTTGCAGCTCGTTGGCCCCGGACGCCAGCTTGATGTTCATGCCGGCGGCCTGCATACCGTTATAGCGGCTGAGGTAGTCGTAGTTTTCGCCACCCAGTTCAATGGTGGAAACATCGCCCAGCGTCACCAGTGAGCCGTCCTGATTGACCCGCAGGGTGATTTGCTTGAATTGTTCCGGCGTTTGCAACTGCGATTGTGCGTTAATGGTGGCGTTGAGCGCTTGCTTATCGACCGACGGCGTACCACCAAGCTGGCCGACCGCCACCTGCGCATTCTGCGATTGGATCGCGCTGACCACGTCCTGGGTGGTGAGCTGGTAGCTGTTGAGCTTGTTGGGATCGAGCCAGATGCGCATGGCGTATTGCGAGCCGTAGACGTCCATGCTGCCCACGCCGTTGATACGGCTGAGCGGATCCTGCAGGTTGGAAACGATGTAATCGGCAATGTCCTGCTTGTCCATGCTGCCGTCGGTGGAGACGAAGGCTACCATCATCAGCGTGGTATCGCCGGATTTCGACACCGTCACGCCCTGGGTCTGCACCGCCTGCGGCAGCCGTTTGATGGCCGCCTGCAGCTGGTTTTGCACCTGCTGCATCGCCTCGTTAGGATCGGTGCCGGCCTCAAAGGTCAGCGTGACCGTAGCCCGGCCGGTATTGGTGCTCTGTGACGACATATACATCATGTTGTCCAGGCCGGTCATGTTCTGTTCGATAATTTGGGTGACGGTGTTTTCCAGCGTTTGCGCCGAGGCGCCAGGGTAGTTGGCGCTGATGCGAACGTTTGGCGGCGCGAGGTTAGGGTACTGTTCCACCGGTAATGAAAAAATCGCCAAGGCGCCGGTCAGGCAAAGAATAATTGCCAGAACCCAGGCGAAAATCGGGCGATCAATAAAAAAATTGGCCATGCAGCGCGAACCTCGTTGTGACTTGTTCTATCTTTAAGACGCATCAGAATTGCGTTTATCAGCGGCTGGGAAGGATTCCGGCGCTTATGCACTTTACTCGGGAAGTGGGAGTAAAGCGTGGAGAAAAAAAGGAGATAATGTAAATAACGGTAGGATAAACGCGCAATATTGCCATCATTGCCGTTAAAAACGTCATTAAGACAATTTTATTGCAATCAAGGACCTGACCGCTGGGGTTCCCGCGACGTCATCAGGACTCACCTTAAAGCAGGAGCAAGGCATGGAAATTAACCCGGTATTTGCCCGTCGTCTTTATCTGTGCTGGTTAATCAGCCACAGCGAACGGCCAAACGTCCCGCGGCTGATGGAATTGACCGGCTGGCCGCGTCGCACCCTGCAAGACGTGTTGAAAGCCTTGCCGGGCTTGGGAGTGGCATTGCAGTTTGTTCAGCAGGGCGTGCGCAATAACGACGGTTTTTACCAGTTGGAAAGCTGGGGGCCGATCAACAAGAGCTGGGTTCACCAGCATCATCAGGCGCTGCTTGCCGCCATCGAATAAACCCTCCCCGGCGCGCCGGGGAAGCCTTATTGACTCCGGTGTTCCAGATACATCACCGTCGCGGCCACCCGTGAACGCACGTCCAGTTTGCGCAGCATGTTACGGATATGCACCTTCACCGTCTCTTCAGAAATATGCAGTTGCGCCGCCACCTGTTTATTGGACAGGCCACGCGCCACTTCCTGCAAGACGTCCAGCTCGCGTTCGGTCAGCTCGGCAAAGGGATTATGTTGTTCACTGCGGGATAACAGGTAGTCCGCCACCGCGTCGCTGATCACGTTTTGTCCTTCCGCCGCTGAGCGAATATGCTCCAGCAGCTGTTCAGGTTCGCTGTCTTTCAGCAGGTAGCCGTCGGCTCCCGCGTCAATCAGCGCATAAACGTCGTTGCGCGAGTCTGATACCGTCAGCACGATGATCCGCGCATCGACGCCTTCATTGCGCAGCGCTTTCAGCGTGTCCAGGCCGGACAAACCTTTCATATTCAGATCGAGCAGGATCACGTCCGGAGCCTGCTGCAGCGCGAAAGTAATGGCTTCGTTGCCGTTGCTGGCTTCGGCGACCACGTTGAACAGCGGATCCAGCCCCAACAGCTGCTTGATGCCTCGGCGCATCAGCGGGTGGTCGTCGACGATCATCACTCGGTAATTCTTCATCACCATGAAATATGCTCCCTGTAGCGAGTAAAGCCACTCAAACGCGCTGTCCAGCACGCTTCACAGTGGGACTGACTCTTATAAAATAGTGGCAATTGGCGCCACAAACATCCTGAAATGACCGTCGGACATCGTTAAACCGTAACGAAGGGTGAACGGCCGTGGTTTTATGGCGGAAATGTCAGGCGGACCTCCGTGCCGTCTGGCTCACCCCGCTGGATGCGCAGCGTTCCCCCCAGCCGCGCGGCGCGTTCGCTCATGATGGTCAGCCCGTAGTGACCTTCAGGTTCATTCAGGCTGGCAATACCGCAGCCATCGTCAGCGATGCTGATCCTGTTGTCACCCTCGGCCGTGACCTCACAGCGAATCACGATCTCCCGTGCATCGGCATGTTTGATGGCGTTGAGCACCGCTTCACGCACAATTTGCAGCGCATGTACCTGCTGCTGAGCGTTAAGCGCCTGGGAAGAAAGCCGACAGTGTAACTGAATCCGTGCTGCGGTAAGAACCTTTAATGGCGCCAACAATTGGTTCAATGCGGTGTTCAAGTCGGCTTCCTGAATGTTCAGGCGGAAGGTGGTCAATAGCTCGCGCAGCTGGCGATAAGCATCGGCCAGAGCCCGATCAAAATCGGCGATAATCTCTTGTGCGTCGGGGGTGCTGTCCGCCAACGTGCGCTTGAGCAAAGTGAGCTGAATACGTAAAAACGACAGGGCCTGCGCCAGAGAGTCGTGCAGTTCCCGGGCGATGGTGGCGCGCTCTTCCATCAACAGGAATTGCATGTGCTGTTTCTGCGCCCGGTTAAAATAAACCCCGCGGCTGAGCATGTTGGCCACGCTCTGCATCAGGTGCGGATGCGGCGGGTGTTCCTGATATTGCCAGCTCAGTTCCCCCAGCGGTTTGTCGCCCTGGATGATGGTCAGCGATTGCCAGTCCAGCGTCGATGAAGGGAGACCGCTGTGCAACTGCCATTCGCTGAGGCTGTCCGCCACTTTTAAGCGGATGCAGTGCAAATCTTCACTTTGACGCACGATATGCAGGATTTTCTCAAAAGCCTGCTGATCTATCTGCCGCACGCTCAGCGCCTGCGAGCAGTTGTACAGCACCTCCAGCGTCTTGTTCGCCTGCTGCAGGCGCTGGGTTTTCACCTGCACTTTCTGTTCCAGCGACTGGTAAAGTTTGGCCAGATCGCCGGACATGGCGGTAAAGGCCTGCGACAGCACGCCCAGCTCGTTCGGCAGTGCGGTATCCAACGGGAGATGGTTAAAATCGCGCTGTTGCACACGCTGGCTGGCGTCCACCAGATGCTTGAGCGGCGCCACTACCTGACGGCGCATAAAACGGATGCAAAACAGCACCAGACCGATGATGGCGATATAGCCCACGACGCTAATGGTGGCCACGATGGTCAGTTTCAACTCGGAATAACGCTGCAGCGCTAACACGAAATGGTCAATCTGGTTAACATAGCCGGCGATATTGGCCTGATAATCGGCCGACTGACCGGCCTGGATTTGCTGTGCCAGCGGTTGCCAGGCGTGCTGCAGCGACAGGTATTTTTCCCGCACGTCCGCAGGCACATAAAAACGATCGAGCTTTTGCAATGCCGGGGCCTGCAGAGACTGCTGATACTGCAGCAGGTGTTGTTCCAGCTCCGGGGCGGAGCGGGTGAGATCATAGGCCAGCCGGTAGCTCTGCATGCGCAGTGAACCGGCGATGTTGACCGCTTCGGCATCGCGCAGGCTGTCCGCGACGGTGGTCAGCGCCAACCCGGTAGAGAGCACGGACAGAATCACAATGCAAAACAGCGCCTTGGCCAGGCTGCTGGTCACTGAACGTTTAACAAGCAATCCTTCATCCTTCTCTTGCAGGCAATGGGCATTGCCGGGTTTCATTCGAAAGCAAAATTATAACTTTTGCAACTAAAATGCGCGGCATTGTGCGCCAGGTCGTTCGTCGCAGCGGTAAGCACCTACGTTATATAATCAACTAGATAGCGTTTGACGGCAGATCGGGGACGAAAACCCCGCGACCCCCATTAATAGATTGATCTGGCGCAAACTACCCCCGTATTTACCCCTTTAGGGGGATTATATACCCCCCGCGCTCCTCTTATCTTACCCCCGTCTTTCTCAGGGGTTTATGCCTGTCAGCATGATGAAACCCACTGGGCACAGCAGCAACAATAACAATACAAAAACAGGTTCTATTTACACGCGATGCCGTGTTTGCAATGTCAAGGATAACCAGCATGACCATATTGTCGCGACGCAAACTGCTCGGAGGACAATGGCGTCAGCCAACCGCTGCGATCCGTCCCCCGTGGTCGCGGCAAGGATCCCTTTTTATTACCGATTGCACCCGCTGTCAGGCCTGCGTTCGCGCCTGTGAAACCGGGGTGCTCATCAGCGGCAGCGGCGGTTTTCCCGAAATTGATTTCCAACGCGCGGAATGCACGTTTTGCGGGCGTTGTGCGCAGGCCTGCGCGGAACCCGTGTTTCGTCCACTGACGGAAACCCCCTGGCGACAACACGCGGTATTCGGTACTGCCTGCCTGGCACAGCGGGGCGTGGAGTGCCGCAGCTGCCAGGACAGCTGCGAGCCCCAGGCGATCCGCTTTCGGCCCCGCTTGGGCGAAATGGCGCAGCCGGTATTGGATGCGGCAGCCTGCAACGGCTGCGGCGCCTGTGTCGCCGGTTGCCCGACCGGCGCCGTCACCTTAACCCAGAGCGAAAATAATAATGATGAATAGCGAATGGCATGTCAGCGGTCTGGTCGTGCAGGCGAGACCGGAAAGCTTTCCCCAACTCGTCACGGCCTTGCTGGCGATCGCTGACACGGAAATTCCGGCGCAGGATCAGCAGAACGGCAAGCTGGTGGTAGTGATGCAAGCGGCATGCTCTCAAGGGCTGCTGGAAAAAATTGAGTCGGTGCGCAATCTGGACGGCGTGCTGGCGGTATCGCTGGTTTATCACCAGCAGGACACTCAAGGTGAGGTAACGCCATGAAACTCAGTCGTCGAGACTTCATGAAAGCTAATGCCGCGGTAGCCGCTGCGGCCGCCGCCGGACTGACTATTCCCACAGTGGCACAGGCGGTGGCGGGCAGTGCTGACGCTATCAAATGGGACAAAGCGCCATGCCGTTTCTGCGGCACCGGCTGCGGGGTGCTGGTCGGCACTCAGAATGGCCGTATCGTTGCCTCGCAGGGCGATCCGGACGCGGCGGTCAACCGTGGGTTGAGCTGCATCAAAGGCTATTTCCTGCCAAAAATCATGTACGGCAAAGACCGTCTGACTCAGCCGCTGCTGCGCATGAAAGACGGCCAGTACCATAAGGAAGGCGAATTTACCCCGGTCAGTTGGCAGCAGGCTTTCGACGTCATGGCCGACAAGTTCAAGCAGGCTTTGAAAGAGAAAGGCCCAGAGGCGGTCGGTATGTTCGGCTCCGGCCAGTGGACGGTGTGGGAAGGCTACGCTGCCGCCAAGTTGCTCAAGGCCGGGCTGCGTTCCAATAACCTGGATCCTAACGCACGTCACTGCATGGCGTCGGCGGTGGTGGGCTTTATGCGTACTTTCGGCATGGACGAGCCTATGGGCTGCTATGACGATATCGAGCAGGCCGACGCCTTCGTGCTGTGGGGCTCCAACATGGCGGAGATGCACCCGATCCTGTGGTCGCGCATTACCGACCGTCGCCTGAGCAACCAGCACGTCAACGTCTCGGTGTTGTCCACCTTTGAGCACCGCAGCTTCGAACTGGCGGACAACGGCATGGTGTTCACGCCGCAGACCGATTTGGCGATCATGAACTACATCGCCAACTACATCATTCAAAACAACGCGGTAGATCAGGACTTCCTGAATCGGCACGTCAACTTCCGCCGCGGTGCGACAGATATCGGCTACGGCTTGCGCCCGACGCATCCGCTGGAGAAAAAAGCGAAAAACCCGGGTTCAGATGCCTCCGAGCCGATGAGTTTCGAAGAGTACAAAGCCTTCGTGGCGGAATACACGCTGGAAAAAACGGCCCAAATGAGCGGCGTACCGGAAGACCAATTGGAAGCGCTGGCGAAGCTGTATGCCGACCCGAACATCAAGGTGGTGTCGTACTGGACCATGGGCTTCAACCAGCATACGCGCGGCGTGTGGGCCAATAACCTGTGCTACAACCTGCATTTGCTGACCGGCAAGATCTCCAAGCCCGGCTGCGGGCCGTTCTCCCTGACCGGCCAGCCTTCTGCGTGCGGCACCGCACGTGAGGTCGGGACTTTCTCTCACCGTCTGCCGGCTGACATGGTGGTCACCAATGAGAAACACCGCCAAATCGCCGAACAGAAATGGCTACTGCCGGCCGGCACCATCCCGGCGAAAGTCGGTTTGCATGCGGTGGCGCAAGACCGTGCGCTGAAAGACGGCAAGCTGAACGCCTACTGGGTGATGTGTAACAACAACATGCAGGCCGGGCCGAACATCAATGAAGAAAGGATGCCGGGCTGGCGCGATCCGCGCAACTTTGTGGTGGTGTCCGATCCCTATCCGACCGTCAGCGCATTAGCCGCCGATCTGATCCTGCCGACTGCCATGTGGGTGGAGAAAGAGGGCGCCTATGGCAATGCGGAGCGTCGTACTCAGTTCTGGCGTCAGCAGGTGAAAGCGCCGGGCGAGGCAAAATCCGATCTGTGGCAACTGGTGGAGTTCTCCAAACGCTTCAAGGTTGAGGAAGTGTGGCCGGCCGATCTGCTGGCGCAAAAGCCGGAATATCGCGGCAAAACGTTGTACGACGTGCTGTTCGCCAACGGCCAGGTCAATAAGTACCCGCTGTCGGAAATCCCGGCGGACCAGCTCAACGATGAAGCGCGGGAAGTCGGCTTCTATCTGCAGAAAGGGTTGTTTGAGGAGTATGCCGGTTTCGGGCGTGGCCACGGTCACGATTTGGCGCCGTTCGACAGTTACCACCAGGCACGCGGTCTGCGTTGGCCGGTGGTGGACGGCAAAGAAACGCTGTGGCGCTACCGCGAAGGAACGGATCCGTATGTGAAGGCGGGCGAAGCGGTGCGTTTCTACGGTAAACCCGACGGCAAGGCGGTGATCTTTGCGCTGCCGTTTGAACCGGCGGCGGAAAGCCCGGACGGCGAATACGATCTTTGGCTTTCCACCGGTCGGGTGCTGGAGCATTGGCACACCGGCACCATGACCCGACGGGTACCGGAGCTGCATCGCGCCTTCCCGCAGGCGGTGTTGTTTATCCATCCGCTGGATGCCAAAAGCCGTGGCCTGCGTCGTGGTGACAAGGTCAAGGTGCTGTCGCGCCGCGGTGAGGTGATCAGTTCTGTCGAAACTCGTGGCCGTAACCGCCCGCCAAGAGGGCTGGTGTACATGCCGTTCTTCGATGCGGCGCAGTTGGTGAACAACCTGACGCTGGACGCCACCGATCCGCTTTCTAAAGAAGTCGACTTCAAGAAATGCGCCGTGAAGTTGCAGAAGGTGTGAGGCTGACGAATTGCGAATGAAGACCCCATTTTATTACCCGGGAGCCAAATAAAAATGAAAAGCCCTGTTATGAAAAAGACGCTTGCCCTGTGGGTGACCTTATTGTCGCTGGCGTTCGCCGGCCTGGCGTTTGCCGCGGGTGATGTTGATCTCAGCAAGTCTCCGGAAGTGTCCGCCTCGGTCGGCGGGCCGATTTCGATGCCGAAACAGCAGGAACGGATGGCGCTGAACTATGTCAATCAGCCGCCGATGATCCCGCACAGCGTTGACGGTTACCAGATCAGCAAGAACACCAACCGTTGCCTGCAGTGCCACGGGGTGGAGCATTACCGCACCACCGGCGCACCGCGCATCAGCCCGACGCACTTTATGGACCGGAACGGCAAGGTGCTGAGCGATGTCGCGCCACGTCGCTACTTCTGCCTGCAGTGCCACGTACCGCAAACCGACGCGGCGCCGATTGTCGGCAATGATTTCCAGCCCATGCCGGGCTTTGGGCGCTAAGCGGGGGAGCTATGAGCGAACGCAAACACACCACGACTGAGAAAAAGCCCGGCCTGCTGTTACGTTTATGGCGCTGGTGGCGCAGGCCAAGCCGCCTGGCGTTGGGCACGCTGTTGCTGCTGGGCTTTGGCGCCGGGATCATCTTCTGGGGCGGCTTCAATACCGGCATGGAGGCGGCGAATACCGAGCAGTTCTGTATCGGCTGCCATGAAATGCGTGAAAACGTCTACGAGGAGTACATGGGCACGGTTCATTACAACAACCGCAGCGGCGTGCGTGCGACCTGCCCGGATTGCCATGTGCCTCATGAATGGGCGCCGAAAATGCTGCGCAAGATAAAGGCCAGCAAGGAGCTGTACGCCAAGGCGTTCGGCCTGATCGACACGCCGCAGAAGTTTGACCAGCATCGGCTGGCGATGGCGAGCAACGAATGGGCGCGAATGAAGGCCAACGATTCTCAGGAGTGCCGTAACTGCCACAACTTCGAGTATATGGACTTCACCGCACAGAAAACCGTGGCGGCGAAGATGCACGACAAGGCGGTAACGGAAGGCAAGACCTGCATCGATTGCCACAAGGGGATTGCGCACAAGCTGCCGGACATGCGCGACGTTCCTAACGGGTTCTAAATCTTTTGCGGTCAAATGCCCCGTAGCGCTCCATGAGCCGCGGGGCTTTTTTGTTGCAAATCCATTGCCCCTTCGGCGCTTAATCGCGGTATCATTTTTGCGTTTCAGCTAACGGAAAAGAAGAAGGGTTCATGTCGGCGAAAATTGAGAATGTGAAGAAAGAGCTGCTTTCGGATAACTGGTATGTGCTGCACAAATATACTTTTGATCTCAAGCGTAAGGATGGCGGCTCCGTTCAGCAGATGCGCGAAGTCTACGATCGTGGCAATGGCGCCACCATTTTGTTGTACAACCGTGCCAAAGGGACCGTGGTGCTGACCAATCAGTTCCGCATGCCGACCTATGTGAATGGCAACGACAGCGGCATGCTGTTAGAGGCCTGTGCCGGCTTGTTGGATGCCGATTCTCCAGAGCAATGCGCACGTCGCGAAGCGGTAGAAGAAACCGGTTTTCAGGTCGGTGACGTGCAGAAGATTTTCGAAGCCTATATGTCGCCAGGCGGCGTAACCGAGATCGTCCATTTCTTTATTGCCGAGTACCATGACGACGAGCGCAATGCGGCCGGCGGCGGTATCGAAGACGAAGATATTGAGGTAGTAGAACTGCCCTTTACCGAAGCGGTGGCGATGATTGCCGACGGCCGTATTAAAGACGGCAAAACCATCATGCTGCTGCAGTACCTGCAAATTCATCGGATTATGGACTGATGCCGATGGGTCATCTCGCCGGTGAACGGCGAGATGACCCCACGTTCGCTAACTATGCTTGTGGGCGTTAGGTGGGCCCGTCGGAATTTTTTGTGGCATCGTCGGCATGTATAAGGAATGGCAGAGCCGCTTATTGTTTAATTGCTTGCTTCTCCTCAGCTCGCCTGGCGTGGTCTTTAGCTGTTTTTTGAATATTCGGGTAAAAACCTGCTGAGAGTCAAAGCCATAGTCTAGTGCGATATCCATGATTTTTCTGTCGGTGAACCTCAGGGCGATCGCCGCCTCGGTGACTCGTCGCATTCTGATATATTGGGCAATGGTCAGTCCGGCATGCAATTTGAAAAGCCGCTGAATATGGAATCTGCTGTAGCCGGATTTCTTGGCAATGGTCTCTATATCCAGCTCTGCGCCCAAATTGCTTTCTATCCATTTAAGCATGTCATTAATAAAAATCTGCATATTAATTGCCATGGAAAACTCCTTTTATCACATCGGCTTTTTGGGGTGTTCATACTCTGTTGCTTGGGTGAATGGCCTCTGATTTATAAAAAGAATGCTGACAGCGAGCGGGGTAGGTTACTGGTGTCATGCATGGCTAGAGGGAAAGATACCGTCGAACAGCAGATCGATTTCATTGGGGGTTAACAAGGACGATATATCGGCGCCGTTGACATACCAATAGGACAGCGAGTGGAAACTGTTTTCTTTGAACAGGGCGTCCAACGTGCTGGTCGCGATGGTGATCGGGACGTAAACCAGGTTGTTCTTTATCATGGCGTGCAGCTTATGCTGCCCCAAAATCAAACCCAGTTTGAACGTATAGTGAATAATGGCGTCTGCATTGATGCAGAGCAGGCGCTGCAGGTTAATTACCATAATGTCATGCGAGATAACCTTCACGATAACGGCGTTTTTCGTCTCTTCATCCCAGATTAAAATGTCGCCATCCGCCAGTGAGCTGTTGGGCGGCATAAACACGGCCAGCCTCAGCCCATCATGGGTGGATTGTTGATGACATTCCTTTTCCAACTGCGCAGCGTCCAAAATAAGGTAGTCTGGTGAGGTTCCGCTGATCTTGTCTTGCCACTCTTTGTGCTGATTTATGTTTCCAAGTGTTTCGCTGATAATAATCATGACGCCTCCCTCATGTTGGATGTAAATATCCCTATTTCATTTGTTGGGTGATTCTAAATGCGGAGGGAAACATTTTTTGTCTTATGATTTTTTATTTTATTCCTTTGTGGTTTTAAAATAGGAATGAAAATTACACGCTATAATCGTATCGTTCAATCTATTAATTTTTATTTTTTGATCGGTCAAATCTATCGGTGCTATCGATCGAAAAATAACTATTAATAGTTACAATCTATTGAATTATGATGTGTTTATTTTTAAGTTATTGTTTTTTTTCTGTATTTTAACTTTATTGCTTGAGTGTGTGCGAATTATCCTAAGTAATACAGACTCATTGGTTATATGAGATGTTTACCAATATTCCGTTTTGCAATAAAAATAATGGCACTAAAAATCAATAAATATCTCAGGAATTGATTTCTTAATAAAACTATCGCGGGGGTTATTTTGTTTTAATTATGCCATTGTGATGGGGTGGGCGCCGTTTAAAATAAAGTAAGGGTATAAGCTACCCGATTATGATTAACTCAATCGAGGGGGAGGGGGATATAGAATTTAAAGCGCGTATCTGCCCAAATGAAAAAGCCCGGCAAGATGCCGGGCTCAGATTGATAACAAAGTCCTTTGCAGTTAAAAATTCCGATCTTGGGACGAATAAAAACAAGGGATTATGTCTTCAGATTTACCCCAAACAGCCGAAAACCACGTTTTTCGGCTGTTTGTCATTAGACTAAGCCCGGCAAGATGCCGGGCCTGGGGTAATGCGACGCGAGATGCCTTATTTCAGCAGTGCCTGCGCCTTGGCCACCACGTTATCCACGGTGAAGCCGAAC
>NZ_JBXALO010000010.1:0-153939 GCF_058799515.1 Serratia sp. GW822-FHT06D09 | reverse complement strand
GCGGGAATAGCTCAGTTGGTAGAGCACGACCTTGCCAAGGTCGGGGTCGCGAGTTCGAGTCTCGTTTCCCGCTCCAATTTTCTCTTCGTTTCAAACTCAGTCCAACGCCTTTAGCGGCGCGGTTCTTTGTCTCGTTATACATACCCTGTCGAAATGTTGTGAACAGACTTATCCACAGGTAGCGCTCATAATACCCGCAGCTCAAAAAATCAACGCCACACAAATGAAATATTTATCGCATTGATTTGTATGCATATTTATTTATCCGAAAACGTTATACCGATCACTTGCTCTTTTTGTTGCAGTTGAAAGACAAAGCATTTTTATTTTTATGCACAAATCCACAGAGTGACTATCGGGTCTGAATGAAAGATTTCAGGCATCCCTCGGCAATCCTTTTTCCACAGCCCGTACCAATCGTTTTTTCTGCGTTGTCTGCACTTCTATGCCTTGCGCCTCACGCCGCGCCAACTGTTGCTCCAGTGCCCAGTGGATATGTTCGTCCAGCATTGCGTCCTGTGCCAGCCGGGAGCGCAACGCCACCACTGCCGCATCCTGGTAAGGGGCGTTGCCCAGCGCCACGGCGATATTGCGCAGCCAGCGTAAATGGCCGATACGCCGGATGGCAGAGCCTTCGGTGATGCGCAGGAATTTCTCTTCCGTCCAACCAAAGAGTTCAATCAGTTGCGGTGCATGCAGTGCGGCGCGTGGGCTGAAATCGTCTTCGTCGGTAAGTTGCGAGAAGCGGTTCCACGGGCAGATAAGCTGGCAATCATCACAGCCGTAAATACGATTGCCCAATAACGGCCGGAATTCTTCAGGAATGGCGCCTTCCAACTCAATCGTCAGATAGGAGATGCAGCGGCGTGCATCTACGGTGTAGGGGGCGACGATGGCGCCGGTTGGGCAAGTGGTGATACAGGCGACGCAGCGGCCGCACTGTTCCTCCTGGGGCTTATCCACCGGCAGCGGCAGGTCGATCAGCAGTTCGCCAAGAAAGAACCAGGAGCCGGCTTCGCGGTTTAAAATAAGTGAGTGTTTACCAACCCAGCCAATCCCGGCCTTGGAGGCCAGTGCGCGTTCCATCACCGGCGCGGAGTCGACAAAGGGGCGGAAATTAAGTTCGCCGCAGTAGGCCTGGATCTGATCGCCGAGTTTTTTCAGCCGTTGGCGCAGCAGTTTGTGGTAGTCCCGCCCGAGCGCATAGCGGCTGACATAGCCTAATTCTGGGTTGTTGAGGGTGCTGGCGAAGGCCGCTTTGGCCGGCAGGTAGTTCATGCGCACGCTGATCACGCGCAGCGTGCCGGGCAACAGCTCATGTGGCCGGGCGCGCAGCATGCCATGGCGTGCCATCCACTCCATTTCACCGTGGTATTGTTTGTCCAACCAGGCCTGCAGCTTGGGCTCTTCCGCGCTCAGATCGGTGTCGCAGATGCCTACCTGCTGGAATCCTAGCGATTGCCCCCATTGCTTGATATGTTGGGCGAGTTGATTGAGATCGAGGGGGTGAGTCATGACGGGCCACAGTGAAAAACGATACTCTGACAGTTTACCACACTCTGTCTGGTCTGCGGACTGGATCCGGCGAGCAGAAGCAAGCGCCGCCGCCTCGCAGGGCATTTCTCTCTATCAACTGATGCAACGTGCCGGTGAGGCGGCTTACACGCTGGCGTGCGACCAATATCCTGCCGCCCATCACTGGCTGGTGCTGTGCGGTCATGGCAACAATGGCGGTGACGGCTATGTTGTCGCCCGTTTGGCTGCGGCGGCCGGTGTCAAAGTCAGCCTGATTGCCTGCGAAGGCACACGACCACTGCCCCCAGAAGCGGCTGAAGTCAGACAGGCATGGTTGGCTAGCGGCGGCGAGATCCATCCGGTCGACAGCCGCTGGCCGGAAGACGTTGATCTGATCATCGACGGCCTGCTCGGTACTGGGTTAAGCAGTGCGCCACGGTCGCCGTACGATGCCCTGATTGAAGCGGTTAACCGCAGCCGCGCGCCGGTTATCGCACTCGATATCCCCTCGGGCCTGCTGGCTGAAAGCGGTGCCGCGCCTGGAGCCGTCATCCGCGCAACGCATACCATGACTTTCATCGCGCTTAAACCTGGCCTGCTGACCGGCCAGGCTCGTGATTGGGTGGGGCAACTTCACCAGAGTACGCTAGGATTATCGGGGTGGCTGGCAAAGCAACCGACGCAGATTCAGCGGCTTACTGCCGAATCGCTGTCCCAGTGGCTGAAACCGCGTCGTCCCTGCTCACATAAAGGTGAACAGGGGCGTTTGTTAGTGGTGGGGGGCGATCACGGCTTTGGCGGCGCGATACGCATGGCGGCAGAAGCGGCGTTGCGCAGCGGCGCAGGATTGGTGCGAGTACTCACTCACATTGAGCATGTCGGGCCCTTGCTGACCGCCAGACCGGAACTGATGGTGCAACCGCTGAGCGACGAAGGGTTGCAGCAGGCGCTCGACTGGGCGGATGTGCTGGTGATTGGCCCGGGGCTGGGTCAGGGCGAATGGGGTAGGAATGCGCTGAAAATATTGCAAGCCAGTGATAAACCGGCGTTATGGGACGCCGATGCGCTGAACTTACTGGCATTAAATCCCGAGAAGCGTCAGAATCGTGTGATTACCCCGCATCCTGGGGAGGCGGCACGCCTGCTGGGGTGCCGTACCGCCGAGATTGAGAGTGACCGCTTACTTGCAGTTCGTAATCTGGTCACGCATTACGGTGGCGTGGCCGTGCTGAAAGGTGCGGGTACGTTGATCGCCGATGATCAAGGCCAGATGGCGATCGCCGACGTCGGCAACGCCGGCATGGCCTCTGGTGGAATGGGCGATGTGCTGTCCGGTATCATCGGCGGTTTGCTGGGGCAAAAGCTCTCACTGTATGATGCAGCCTGCGCCGGTTGCGTGGCGCATGGCGCAGCTGCCGATCGCGTGGCGGCAAGACAAGGAATAAGGGGGATGCTGGCGAGCGATTTATTGCCGGAAATCCCTTATTACGTTAATCCTGAGTTGGCATAAATAGAAACTATCGAATGAAAGAACTCGTTTTACCTCTGCCGGATGAGGCAGCGACTGTCGCATTGGGTACCGCCTTGGCCAAGGCGTGCGATCGCGCCAGCGTAATTTACCTTTACGGTGACCTGGGCGCCGGTAAAACCACCTTCAGCCGTGGTTTTTTGCAGGCATTGGGCCACCAGGGCAACGTTAAAAGCCCAACTTATACGCTGGTGGAGCCTTATGCGCTGCAGCCGCTGGCGGTATACCATTTTGATCTGTATCGCTTGGCCGATCCGGAAGAACTCGAATTTATGGGCATTCGCGATTATTTTGCGCAGGATGCCATTTGCCTGGTGGAATGGCCACAGCAGGGGACCGGCGTCTTGCCGGAACCTGATTTGGAGCTGCATCTCAGCTACCAGGATCAGGGGCGCGAAGCAAAAATTCAGGCGGTTTCTGCCTACGGCAGCCAGCTTTTAGACCGTATTCACGGGCCACAGGAATGACGCCGCAATGACGTATGCGTTGAGAAAATTACTCGTAATCGCCCTGATCGCCGTATTGGGGCCTTTGGGTGCAGCCAGTGCGTTGGCCGCATCGTCGTTGTCTGATATTAAAGTCACCAATGCCCAGCGCGAAGCCACGGTATCGGTGAGCTTTACCGGTCCGCCGGACTATGCCTTCTTCCCGTTGCACGGCCCGGATCGCGTGGTGTTGGATGTAAACCAGAAAGGTAAGGTGGGCGGTTTACCGTTAAATTTCAGCGGCCAGAACCTGGTGAAAAGCATTCGTTCCAGCGCGCCGAAAGACGCCCAGAGCGTAAGGCTGGTGTTTGATCTGACCCAGCGCGCGAAGACCCGGGTAGCCACACGCCAGAACGGCAGTGTCTATACCGTGGTGTTCACCATCGCCGCCGAGGGCAGCGCAAACACTACAGTACGAAAAGCCCCGACGCCGGCACCGGTGGTCGTGAACCCACCGACGCGTAAAGCCCCGGTGGTGGTGAGTGAGCCTGAACCAGAGCCCGCTCCGGTGCGTAGAGCGCCAAGTGGTTCCAATCCTTTCACCAATAAGCCTACCGTGGTTGCGGGTACCGCATCTGAGGTCACGCCGCGCAGCAGCCGCGTATCCGCCGGTTCCGGCGATCGGGTAGTGGTGGCTATTGATGCCGGTCACGGCGGCCAGGACCCAGGCGCCATTGGCCCGAACGGCCTGAAAGAGAAAAATGTAACTATCGCCATCGCTCGCCGCCTGCAGGCATTGTTGGATGCCGATCCCCAGTTTAAACCGGTGTTGACGCGCAACGGCGACTACTTCATCTCGGTGATGGGGCGCTCTGACGTGGCGCGGAAGCAAGGCGCTAACGTGTTGGTCTCGATTCACGCTGACGCCGCGCCAAACCGCAGCGCCAACGGGGCTTCGGTTTGGGTGCTGTCCAACCGCCGCGCCAACAGTGAGATGGCCGGCTGGCTGGAACAACATGAGAAGCAGTCCGAGTTGCTGGGCGGTGCGGGTGATTTGCTGGCCAACAGCCAGGCGGATCCTTACCTGAGCCAGGCGGTGCTGGATCTGCAGTTTGGTCACTCGCAACGCGTGGGCTACGATGTCGCAGTAAAAGTGCTGCAGCAGTTGCAGAGCGTCGGCTCATTGCATAAACGTCGTCCTGAACACGCCAGCCTTGGCGTGCTGCGTTCGCCGGATATCCCATCCTTGTTGGTGGAAACAGGATTTATCAGTAATAGCACGGAGGAGCGGCTGCTCGGCAGTAGCGCATATCAGGAGAAAATTGCCCGGGCGATCCACAACGGCCTGCGCAGTTATTTCCTGGCGCACCCGCTACAAGCCGACCCAAAGGTGGAAAACCGACCGCTGGACGTCGCAGCGGCGGTTAACTCCTCAACACAAGACGTCAGTCAGCCCGCGCCGATCGTCAGTTCGGCCGGCGGCAGCCGCATTAGCGGTAAAACGCAGATCCACGTGGTGAAGCGAGCCGAAACGCTTTCCGGCATTGCCGACAGCTATGGCACCACCATGGCGGCGTTGCGTGATCTCAACAAGCTGAAAAAAGACGGCGTGTGGGTCGGCCAGCGCCTTAAAGTGCCGGCGGGTAAAACCGCCGCGACGGTCAGTACGGTCGCCAAGGCAAAACCCAGTGTGAAGAAGCCGTCCAGGCACAAAGTGACCCGCGGTGATACCTTATCCTCCATCGCTACCCGTTACGGTGTCAGCGTCAGCGACCTGAAACGCGTGAATAAACTGAAGTCGGACGTCGCGCCGCTGGATCGGACGCTGACCATTCCGCAGGCCTAGCGCCCACATTAGAGGAGTCAGCATGCCCATCCAGGTGTTACCGCCCCAGCTTGCCAACCAGATTGCCGCCGGTGAAGTGGTCGAACGGCCCGCGTCAGTGGTAAAGGAACTGGTGGAAAACAGTCTGGATGCCGGTGCAACGCGCATTGATATTGATATCGAACGCGGCGGTGCCAAGCTGATTCGCATCCGCGATAACGGCTGCGGCATCGGTAAAGACGATCTGGCATTGGCATTGGCGCGTCATGCCACCAGTAAAATCAGCACGCTTGACGATTTGGAAGCCATCGTCAGTCTCGGTTTTCGCGGTGAGGCGTTGGCCAGCATCAGCTCGGTTTCCCGTTTGACACTCACCTCGCGCACCGCGGAACAAAATGAAGCCTGGCAGGCCTATGCCGAAGGCCGCGATCAGGCGGTGACGGTTAAACCGGCGGCACACCCGATAGGCAGCACGCTGGAAGTGCTGGATCTGTTCTACAACACCCCGGCGCGGCGCAAATTCATGCGCACCGAGAAAACCGAATTCGGCCATATCGATGAAGTGGTGCGGCGCATTGCGCTGGCGCGTTTCGATGTGGCGATCAACCTCAGCCACAACGGCAAACTGATCCGCCAATATCGCGCAGCGAAAGACGAGAGCCACTATGAGCGCCGCCTGGGCAGCATTTGTGGCCCGGCTTTTTTGCAGCATGCCTTGAACATTTCCTGGCAGCATGGCGACCTGACCATTCGCGGCTGGGTGGCTGATCCTGCCGGGGCGCGTCAATTGGGCGAGATGCAGTATTGCTACGTCAATAGCCGCATGATGCGCGATCGTCTGATCAATCATGCCATCCGCCAGGCCTATCAGGATCAGTTGAAAGACGATCAGCAGCCCGCGTACGTACTGTATCTCGAGGTCGATCCGCATCAGGTAGACGTGAATGTGCACCCGGCCAAGCACGAAGTACGTTTTCATCAGGCGCGATTGGTACATGACTTTATTTATCAGGCGGTAACTACCGTGCTGCAGCAGGTCGGCAACGCGCCGCTGCCGTTGGACGATGAGCCGGAACAACCGTCGGCGCCAACCTGGCAGCCGGAAAACCGCGTCGCCGCCGGCGGCAACCATTTCTCGCAGCCGGCGCCGCGCCGTGAACCTCAGCCGAGTGAACCGGGCGTCGCGCGCGAGCGTGCACCTCAACCGGCCTATCAGGCAGGCAACGGCTACCAAAAGCGCGAAGGCGAGCTTTACGGCAAACTGATGCAGGCTGCTCCGGTGGTGGAGCCAGCGCCAGAAACGCCGAAACAACCGCTGTTCCCACCGGTAAAGGCTGAGCGAGAAGTGCCGCTGGACGGCAGCCAGCACAGTTTTGGTCGGGTGCTGATGATCCATCCGCCGTGCTTTGCCCTGATTGAGCGTCGCCAGCAATTGATGTTGCTCAACCTGCCGGTGGCCGAGCGCTGGTTACGCCAGGCGCAGCTTAATCCGGCTGAAGAAGGCCTGCGGCCGCAGCCGCTGCTGATCCCCATCAAACTGACGCTGAATAAGCAAGAAGCGGCCGCCTGTGTGCACCATCAGCCGTTACTGGTCAAAATGGGATTGGATTTGCAGGCGGATCATGGGCGTGTGACGTTGCGCGCAGTACCTTTACCATTACGCCAACAAAATTTACAAAAACTGATACCCGAACTGTTAGGCTATCTGGCCGAGCATCAGGAGATGTCGCCCCCGGTGTTAGCCACCTGGTTCGCCCGCCACTTGGGCAGCGAACATGAGCAGTGGAACACCTCGCAAGCGATACAATTGCTGACCGACGTTGAACGACTTTGCCCGCAGCTGGTCAAATCACCACCGAGCGGACTTTTACAACCTGTTGATTTACAGGCTGCACTGGCAGCCCTTACGCATGATTGAAACTGAAATGACACCACGTCCCCCTGCTATTTTTATGATGGGGCCGACCGCCTCGGGCAAGACCGCGTTGGCGATCGCGCTGCGTGAACGCCTGCCTGTGGAACTGATCAGCGTGGATTCCGCGCTGATTTATCGCGGCATGGATATCGGCACGGCTAAACCGAGCGCTGAGGAATTGGCGCAGGCACCGCACCGGCTGATTGATATTCGCGATCCTGCCGAAGTTTACTCAGCAGCGGATTTTCGCGCCGATGCACTGAAAGAGATGGCCGCCATTACCGCCGCCGGGCGTATCCCGCTGCTGGTCGGGGGCACCATGCTTTACTTCAAGGCGCTGCTGGAAGGTTTATCGCCGCTGCCGCCTGCCGATCCGGCGGTGCGTGAGCGTATCGAACAGCAGGCTGCGGAGCAGGGCTGGGACGTTTTACACCGTCAGTTGCAAGAGATTGACCCGGTTGCGGCATTGAGAATTCATCCTAATGATCCGCAGAGACTGTCCAGAGCACTGGAAGTTTTTTTTATTTCGGGTAAAACTTTAACGGAACTGACTAAAATTTCGGGTGAATCGTTGCCGTATCATGTTCACCAATTTGCGATAGCGCCGACCAGCCGTGAGTTGATCCATCAACGCATCGCGCTGCGGTACCATCAAATGTTGGCGGCAGGTTTTGAGACGGAAGCGCGTGCACTTTTTGCACGGGGTGATTTGCATACGGATTTGCCTTCCATTCGCTGTGTCGGTTATCGCCAGATGTGGTCATATTTATCTGGCGAAATTAGTTACGATGAGATGGTTTATCGTGGTATTTGCGCAACACGTCAGTTGGCCAAGCGCCAAATGACCTGGTTACGAGGCTGGAACTCGGTACATTGGCTGGACAGCGAGAAGCCGGGAGAGGCTTTGGACTCGGTAATACAGGTTGTTAGTGCATAGGTCGAGTGATTGTGTACAATTGATGAGTATTCAGCGCGCAAATTTTTTAGGTCGTTTATTTTAGAGCCGACAGGTTCTTAGTTAAAAACAACAAGCAAATAAGGAAAAGATAGAATGGCTAAGGGGCAATCTTTGCAAGATCCGTTCCTGAACGCATTGCGTCGTGAACGTGTTCCGGTTTCTATTTATTTGGTGAATGGTATTAAGCTGCAAGGCCAGATTGAGTCTTTTGACCAGTTTGTCATCCTGTTGAAAAACACGGTGAGCCAGATGGTTTATAAGCACGCTATCTCTACCGTTGTCCCGTCACGCCCGGTTTCGCACCATAGCAATACCCCGAGCGGCGGCACCAGTAACTATCACCATGGTAACAATCCGTCTGCGCCGCAACAGCCGCAGCAGGAAAGCGATGACGCTGAATAAAGCGCGTTGCGAGTCAACCATGAAGGGGAGCATAAGCAGCCGTGGGCTGTTTATGTCCCCCAAACTCACGGGTTCCCGTTTGAGAGGTTGCACGCTTGTTTGACCGTTATGAAGCCGGTGAGCAGGCCGTCCTGGTTCATATCTATTTCTCGCAAGACAAAGACACAGAAGATCTCAGTGAGTTCGAATCCCTGGTGTCCTCTGCGGGTGTCGAAGCTTTGCAAGTGGTGACTGGTAGCCGCAAAGCCCCGCATCCCAAATACTTTGTCGGTGAAGGAAAGGCCGAAGAAATTGCAGACGCGGTAAAAGCCAGTGGCGCATCTGTTGTCCTGTTTGATCACTCCCTTTCTGCAGCGCAGGAGAGAAATCTTGAACGCCTGTGCGAATGCCGAGTGATCGATCGCACCGGGTTGATTCTAGACATCTTTGCCCAGCGCGCCCGTACCCATGAAGGTAAGCTGCAGGTAGAGTTGGCGCAGTTGCGTCATATTGCCACGCGTTTGGTGCGTGGCTGGACCCACCTTGAGCGCCAAAAAGGGGGGATAGGCCTGCGCGGGCCAGGGGAAACCCAATTAGAGACCGACCGTCGTCTGTTGCGCGATCGCATTAGCTTGATTCTACGCCGCCTGGAGCGGGTAGCTAAGCAGCGTGAACAGGGCCGACGTGCGCGTACCCGTGCTGAAGTGCCGACCGTATCGCTGGTAGGGTATACCAACGCCGGAAAATCCACCCTGTTTAACCGAATTACGTCCGCCGATGTCTATGCGGCAGACCAGCTATTTGCCACTTTGGATCCTACCCTGCGGCGCATTGACGTGGCCGATGTGGGCGATACCGTGTTGGCGGATACCGTAGGCTTTATCCGGCACCTGCCGCACGATCTGGTGGCCGCCTTCAAGGCGACGCTGCAAGAAACGCGTCAGGCATCTTTGCTGTTACATGTAATCGACGCCGCGGATACTCGCGTCGATGAAAACATTGAAGCGGTCAATACCGTGCTGGCAGAGATTGAATCGGATGAGATCCCTACACTTTTAGTGATGAACAAAATAGATATGCTGGATGATTTTGTCCCGCGTATCGACCGCAACGATGAAAACTTACCGATCCGGGTGTGGCTGTCCGCCGCCAGCGGTGAAGGTATCCCGTTGCTGTATCAGGCGTTGACGGAGCGCTTATCGGGGGAAATCGCGCATTATGAGCTGCGCTTACCGCCAGAGGCAGGCCGTCTTCGTAGCCGTTTTTACCAGCTTCAGGCAATTGAAAAAGAGTGGAACGAAGAAGACGGCAGCATTGGCGTGGTGGTACGTATGCCTATCGTCGAATGGCGTCGCCTCTGCAAACAGGAACAGGAACTGATTAACTTTATAGTATGATCATATCCTGTTACATTTGAGCTTCGCGTAAGCCTGAAGTACCCAATCACAGAATATGGAGCTAAAACATGGCGTGGAATCAGCCCGGTAATAACGGACAGGACCGCGACCCGTGGGGGAGCAGCAATAACAATGGCGGCAACTCTGGCGGTAATAACAAAGGCGGTCGTGATCAAGGGCCACCTGATTTGGACGATATCTTCCGCAAACTGAGCAAGAAATTGAGCGGTTTGGGCGGGGGCAAAGGCTCCAACAGCAATAACAGCGGCGGCATCGGCACTTCTGGCCCGGGCCTCAGTGGGCGCATCATCGGCATTGCCGCGGTAGCGGTAGTGGTGATTTGGGCTGCTAGCGGCTTCTACACCATCAAGGAAGCCGAACGTGGTGTTGTGACCCGTTTTGGCAAGTTCAGCCACCTGGTACAGCCAGGTCTGAACTGGAAGCCGACCTTTATCGATGAAGTGCGTCCGGTTAACGTGGAGTCGGTTCGTGAATTGGCGGCGTCTGGCGTGATGCTGACCTCCGACGAGAACGTAGTGCGCGTAGAAATGAACGTGCAGTACCGCGTGACCAACCCGGAAGCCTATCTGTTCAGCGTGACCAATGCCGACGACAGCCTGAGCCAGGCTACCGACAGCGCCCTGCGTGGCGTTATCGGCAAGTACACCATGGACAAGATCCTGACCGAAGGTCGTACTATCGTGCGTAGCGATACCCAACGCGTACTGGAAGAAACTATTCGTCCGTACAACATGGGCATCACGCTGCTGGACGTCAACTTTCAGGCCGCTCGTCCGCCGGAAGAGGTGAAGGCCGCATTTGACGATGCGATTGCCGCACGTGAGAACGAGCAGCAGTACATCCGTGAAGCGGAAGCTTACGCCAACGAAGTTCAGCCACGTGCTAACGGCCAGGCGCAGCGTCTGTTGGAAGATGCCAAAGCGTATAAAGACCGTACCGTCCTGGAAGCTCAGGGTGAGGTTGCTCGCTTTGCCAAGCTGTTGCCGGAATACAAATCGGCACCGCAAATTACCCGTGAGCGTCTGTATATCGAAACCATGGAAAAAGTCCTGAGCCACACCCGTAAGGTGTTGGTGAATGACAAAGGCAACAATCTGATGGTGTTGCCGCTGGATCAAATGCTGCGTGGCCAAACCGGCGCGGCGGCGGACGGCAATAAAGACACCAGCCTGATTCGTCTCAACCCCGCTCCGTCTGCCAACAGCGGCGCCAGCTCCAGCAGCCAGCGCACCAGCAGCGGCTCGGTCATGGACCAGCGCCGGGCAAATGCGCAGCGTGACGACACCACTCGCGTAGGGAGAGAGTAATCAATGCGTAAGTCTTTTGTAGTAATCGTCCTCGCGGTGCTGGTGGCGTTATACGCTTCTTTGTTCGTGGTTCAGGAAGGTCAGCGTGGCATCGTGCTGCGCTTTGGCAAGGTTCTGCGTGACAGCGACAACAAGCCGCTGGTGTATGCGCCAGGCCTGCACTTCAAGATCCCGTTTATTGAATCAGTGAAGACGCTGGATGCGCGTATCCAGACCATGGATAACCAGGCTGACCGCTTTGTGACCAGCGAGAAGAAAGACCTGATTGTCGATTCTTACCTGAAATGGCGTATCAGCGATTTCAGCCGTTACTATCTGGCAACCGGCGGCGGTGATGTTTCACAGGCCGAAGTGCTGCTGAAACGTAAGTTCAGTGACCGTCTGCGTTCCGAGATTGGTCGTCTGGACGTGAAAGACATCGTCACCGACTCGCGCGGTAAGCTGATGTCAGACGTGCGTGATGCATTGAACACCGGTACCGTGGGTGACGATCAAGAAGTCACCACCACCGAAGCCGATGACGCTATCGCCTCTGCAGCGGCGCGTGTTGAGAAGGAAACCACCGGCAACCTGCCGAAGGTTAACCCGAACAGCATGGCGGCGTTGGGTATTGAAGTGATCGACGTGCGTATCAAGCAGATCAACCTGCCGGCGGAAGTGTCTGATGCGATCTACCAGCGTATGCGCGCTGAGCGTGAAGCGGTAGCCCGTCGTCACCGTTCACAGGGTCAGGAAGAAGCCGAGAAGCTGCGTGCGACCGCAGACTACGAAGTGACTCGTACCCTGGCGGAAGCTGAGCGTACTGCACGTATCACTCGCGGTGATGGCGATGCCGAAGCGGCCAAACTGTTTGCCAACGCATTCAGCCAGGATCCGGACTTCTACGCCTTTATCCGTAGCCTGCGTGCTTACGAAACCAGCTTCAGCAGCAATAACCAGGACGTGATGGTTCTGAGCCCGGACAGCGATTTCTTCCGCTACATGAAGTCGCCTGACTCCACGCGCAAGTAATCACGACAGGTAATTGAACGAGGGCCCGTTTAAACGCGGGCCCTTTCTTTTTGGGAGTTTCTGATGAATTCAACGATCTGGCTGGCGTTAGGGCTGGTTTTGGTGCTGGAAGGCCTGGGGCCGATGCTGTTTCCACAGGCCTGGCGTAAAATGATACTGGCCATGACCCAGTTGCCTGACTCTACCTTACGGCGGTTTGGCGGCGGAATAGTGGTTGCGGGCTGTGTGATCTACTACATGTTGCGTAGTCGCACGGGGGTTTAAAGGTTAGCCTAAAAAATACGCAACTCAACGCTAAAAGTGCTGAAACTCACGAATTACGGTGGTAGAATCCATTTTTAAGCAACCGGTGATTTTTAAAATGGGTAAGAACGTCGTCGTACTGGGCACTCAATGGGGTGACGAAGGTAAGGGCAAGGTCGTAGACCTGCTGACCGAACGGGCTCAATATGTAGTGCGCTATCAAGGTGGTCACAACGCTGGCCATACTCTGGTAATTAACGGTGAAAAAACCGTCCTTCATTTAATTCCTTCAGGCATTCTGCGTGAAAACGTGACCAGCATCATCGGCAACGGTGTAGTTCTGGCGCCAGACGCGTTGATGAAAGAAATGGGTGAACTCGAAGCGCGCGGCATCCCGGTACGCGAACGTCTGTTACTGTCCGAAGCCTGTCCGCTGATCCTGCCTTACCACGTTGCGCTGGATAACGCGCGTGAGAAAGCACGTGGCGCGAAAGCTATCGGTACCACCGGTCGTGGTATCGGCCCGGCTTACGAAGATAAAGTAGCTCGTCGCGGTCTGCGCGTCAGCGACCTGTTCAACAAAGAAACCTTCGCCGTTAAGCTGAAGGAAATTGTTGATTATCATAACTTCCAGTTGGTTAACTACTACAAAGTCGAAGCCGTTGATTACCAGGCGACTCTGGATTACGTGCTGTCTATCGCCGACATCCTGACTGCAATGGTTGTTGACGTTTCTGAACTGTTGGACGGCGCGCGCAAGCGTGGCGACCTGATCATGTTCGAAGGCGCACAGGGCACCCTGCTGGATATCGACCACGGTACCTATCCGTACGTAACCTCTTCCAATACCACTGCTGGCGGCGTTGCTACCGGTTCAGGTATTGGTCCGCGTTATGTGGATTACGTGCTGGGCATCGTGAAAGCCTACTCCACCCGCGTGGGTGCAGGTCCGTTCCCAACCGAACTGTTCGACGAAACTGGCGAATACCTGTGCAAACAGGGTAACGAATTCGGCGCCACTACTGGCCGTCGTCGTCGTACCGGCTGGTTGGATGCCGTAGCGGTTCGCCGCGCAGTGCAGATCAACTCCCTGTCTGGCTTCTGCCTGACCAAGTTGGACGTGCTGGATGGCCTGAAAGAAGTGAAAATCTGCGTGGGCTATCGCATGCCAGATGGCCGCGAAATGACCACCACGCCGCTGGCGGCTGAAGGTTGGGAAGGTATCGAACCAATCTACGAAAGCATGCCTGGCTGGAGCGACACCACTTTTGGCGTGAAAGAACACAGCAAACTGCCACAGGCAGCGCTGGACTACATCAAGCGCATTGAAGAACTGACTGGCGTACCGGTAGACATTATCTCTACTGGCCCGGACCGTAGCGAAACCATGATCCTGCGCGACCCGTTCGACGCATAATCTGACTTTGCTGCACTTAGGCTGTGTCCCGCAATAGTGCGTGAGTGCCGCTGGCGGTCATTTGGACGCGCAGCAAGGCGCGAGTCGTGAGGTTTGGTGGGCCAAATAAGCGGCGCGTAACACAGGTGCGCGTTCAAATGGCCCCAGCCCTTCGGGTCGCGCCCCAAAAACCGTACTCTGTGTTGTCGGGCTTGAACGTAGGTCCACTATGTTCATCGCCCTCCGCCTTGATTACGGGCTTTTGGGTCTGCGACGGCACCGCGACCTATTACGGGACGCAGCCTGTACAAACCGGGCGTGTCCCGGTTTGTTTTTATCCTGATTTTCCCCGATTGCGGTTTCACGTCCAAAAATCCTTTCTTTAACCTGTCCCCGAGCTCGACATGCGCTAAATAATTAGCGGCGAACTCTCTGGCTGGTTTATTATCCAATAAGTAATCTTTTGAATAGTGCCGAAAATCGGCGTATCAGACGGGTAAAATGATACCCAGAGGTAGATGTGCAGTTAACAAGTTTTACTGATTATGGCCTGCGGGCGTTGATCTACATGGCCTCGCTGCCACCGGACAAAATGACCAGCATCTCGGAAGTCACCGAGGTCTACGGCGTGTCCAGAAACCATATGGTAAAGATCATCAATCAGTTAAGCCGGGTTGGGTTTGTCACCGCAGTGCGCGGTAAGAACGGCGGCATCCGTTTAGGCAAACCGGCCGAAACCATTCGCCTCGGCGACGTGGTTAGGGCGCTGGAGCCGCTCTCACTGGTTAATTGCAGCAGTACGTTTTGCCACATAACCCCTGCCTGCCGCCTGAAGCAGGTGCTCCAACAGGGCGTACAGAATTTCCTTGAAGAGCTGGATAACCACACGTTGGCCGATATGGTCGAAGACAATCCATCGCTCTACAAGCTATTGCTTGTCGAATAAAGCGTCGCTGAGAAGACAAGGCTCAGCGGCACCCTGCTGATGACAACGGAGGAACCGCAATGTCACAAGATCCATTCCTGGAACGAGAAGCAGAAAAATATGAATCCCCCATTCCGAGTCGTGAATTTATTTTGGCCCATTTGGCGAAAAGAGAAACGCCGGCCAGCCGCGAAGAGCTGGCCAAAGAGCTGAATTTAACCGGCGAAGAACCCCTGGAAGCGTTGCGCCGTCGCCTGCGGGCGATGGAACGTGACGGCCAATTAATCTTTACCCGCCGCCAGTGCTACGCGCTGCCGGAACGTCTGGACCTGCTGCGCGGCACCGTGATCGGCCACCGCGATGGCTTTGGCTTCCTGCGTATCGAAGGCAGCAAAGACGATCTGTATCTGTCAGCTGAACAGATGAAGATGGCGATCCACGGCGACGTGGTGTTGGCACAGGCCATGGCTGCCGATCGCAAGGGCCGCCGCGAAGCGCGTATCGTCCGTGTGCTGGTGCCGAAAACCAGTCAAATCGTCGGCCGCTTCTTCATGGACGCCGGTACCGGCTTCGTGGTGCCGGATGACAGCCGCCTGAGCTTCGATATCCTGATCCCGGCCGACGCCGTCAGCGGTGCGCGCATGGGCTTTATGGTGGTGGTTGAACTGACCCAGCGCCCAACCCGCCGTACCAAAGCGGTTGGCAAGATTGTCGAGATCCTCGGCGATAAAATGGGGACCAGCATGGCGGTAGATATCGCGCTGCGCACCCATGAAATCCCGCATGTTTGGCCGCCGCAGGTGGAAAAACAGGTTGCCGACCTCAGTGAACAGGTACCGGAATCCGCCAAAAAAGGCCGCGTTGATCTGCGTAAACTGCCTTTGGTAACGATTGATGGCGAAGATGCCCGCGATTTCGATGACGCAGTCTACTGCGAGAAAAAACGCGGCGGCGGTTGGCGCCTGTGGGTTGCCATTGCCGACGTCAGCTATTACGTGCGTCCGCGCACGGCCCTGGATGACGAAGCCCGTAACCGCGGGACGTCAGTGTACTTCCCATCGCAGGTTATTCCGATGCTGCCGGAAGTGCTGTCTAACGGCCTGTGTTCGCTTAACCCGCAGGTAGACCGTCTGTGCATGGTGTGTGAGATGACCATCTCTGCACAAGGGCGCCTGTCGACGGCCAAATTCTATGAAGCGGTCATGAGCTCTCACGCCCGCTTAACGTATAACAAGGTCTGGCATATTCTGCAGGGCGATCAGGAGCTGCGTGAGCATTATCACCCGCTGGTCAAACACCTGGAAGAATTGCATGCGATGTACAAGGTGCTGGATCAGGCGCGTGCTGAACGTGGCGGTATCGCTTTCGAAACTGAAGAAGCCAAGTTTATCTTTAACGCCGAACGCCGTATTGAGCGCGTCGAACCTACGGTGCGTAACGACGCTCACAAACTGATCGAAGAGTGCATGATTATGGCGAACGTCGCCGCTGCACGCTTTGTCGAGAAAAATAACGAACCGGCGCTGTTCCGCGTGCACGATCGCCCAAGTGACGATCACATCAGTGCACTGCGCAGCGTGCTGGGCGAGTTGGGCCTGACGCTGGGCGGGGGCAACAAGCCGCAGCCGAAGGACTACGCCACACTGATGGATGAAGTGTCCGAACGTCCTGACCATGAAATGCTGCAAACCATGCTGCTGCGTTCGATGAAGCAGGCGGTTTACGATCCGGAAAACCGCGGCCACTTTGGTCTGGCGCTGGCTTCTTATGGCCACTTCACCTCACCGATCCGCCGTTATCCGGATCTGGCGATGCACCGTGCGATCAAGTACCAACTGGCCAAAGAGCACGGCGAACCGAAAGAGCGCTGGACGCCGACCGGTGGTTGGCACAGCGAATTCGAAGAAATGCTGCAGTTGGGCGAGCACTGTTCGATGGCTGAACGCCGCGCCGATGAAGCGACGCGCAACGTTGCCGACTGGCTGAAATGCGACTTTATGCAGGATCACGTCGGTGAAGTGTTCAGCGGCATCATTGCCAGCGTGACCGGCTTCGGTTTCTTCGTGCGCCTCAACGATCTGTTTATCGACGGCCTGGTGCACGTATCCTCGCTGGATAATGATTATTATCGCTACGATAATATCGGCCAGCGTCTGATTGGCGAATCCTCAGGCGTGGTTTATCGCCTGGGCGACACGGTAGAGATCCGTGTGGAAGCGGTGCATATGGATGAGCGTAAAATTGACTTCGCTCTGGTCTCCAGCACCCGCAAACCACGCGGTGAAGGCAAAACTGAACGCGATCGCGCCAAGAAAGGCGGTCAGCGCACCTTGCGTGATGGCGCAGGCGCAGGCCGCACCTCGTCACCGCGCAAACGCCGGGGCGGCAAACCGCCTGCCAATTTTGAGCCTGACAGCGCCTTCCGTAAGGATGAAGCCAAGCCCGCTGACAAGGTGAAGAAAGACAAAAAGGCGAAAGCCAAGAAAGTGTCCGACAAAACCCGGAAAATAGCGGCGGCGACCAAGGCCAAACGCGCCGGCAAGAAGAAAGGTGCTGAGCAGGCTTAACCTGCCACACGTCATTATCACCGGCAGGCGTTTGCCTGCCGCACAGTAAAAAGAGCATCATGAGCGAAATTATTTACGGTATTCATGCCGTCAAAGCCCTGTTAGACAACGATCCGCAACGCTTCCTGGAAGTGTTTATCCTCAAAGGCCGCGACGATCGTCGGCTACAGCCGTTGATTGCCGAGCTGGAAGCGACCGGCATTGTTATCCAGGTGGCGAACCGCCAGTGGCTGGATGAGAAGGTCGAGGGTGCGGTGCATCAGGGGATCATTGCCCGGGTGCGCGAAGGACGCCAGTATCAGGAAAATGACCTGCCGGCGCTGCTGGAAAGCGTGGATACCCCGTTCCTGCTGGTGCTGGACGGCGTGACCGACCCGCATAACCTTGGTGCCTGCTTGCGCAGCGCCGACGCGGCCGGTGTGCACGCGGTGATTGTCCCGCGCGATCGTTCTGCCCAGTTGAACGCAACGGCCAAGAAAGTGGCCTGTGGCGCGGCGGAGAATGTGCCGTTGATTCGCGTCACCAACCTGGCGCGCACCCTGCGATTGCTGCAGGAGATGAACGTCTGGATCGTGGGCACTGCGGGCGAAGCCGACCACACGCTGTTCCAGAGCAAAATGACCGGCCCGATGGCGCTGGTGATGGGGGCGGAAGGCGAAGGTATGCGTCGTTTGACTCGCGAGCACTGCGACGAGCTGATCAGCATTCCGATGGCCGGTACGGTTTCTTCACTGAACGTTTCGGTGGCGACCGGTATCTGCCTGTTTGAAGCGGTGCGTCAACGCAGTTGATTTATCCGTAAGGGCGCAGCTTTTGCGCCCTTAATTCCTTTCTCGATGCCTACCCTGTGATCTCGCCAGCGGCAGAATTCCCCCTGACGACCATAATTACTCCTGACGCTTTTATCAGGGAGCAAGCCAATGGTCTGGAATACACACACCGTTTTTAATCAGCCGAAGCCGCTGGGCAACAGTAATCTGTTCCTGTCCGATACGCCATTGCATGAAGCCATTCAGCGTGAGCAGGCCGGTTGGGATGCGGACGTGCTGGCCTCGCTGGGCCAACAGTTGGGCACTCAGGAGTCGCTGGAGTTGGGGCGGCTGGCCAATGCCAATCCCCCGGAACTGCTGCGCTATGATGCCACCGGCCAGCGATTGGACGACGTCCGTTTTCATCCCGCCTGGCATATCCTGATGCAAGGGCTGATAGCCAACCGGGTGCATAACCTGCCGTGGCAGGAGGACGCCCGAATCGGCTCTTTTGTGGCGCGGGCGGCGAGTTTTGTATTACATGCGCAGGTCGAGGCCGGCACTTTGTGCCCGGTGACCATGACCTTTGGCGCAATTCCTTTGCTGCAGCGCTCGTTGCCTGCGGAGTTCCAATCCTGGCTAACGCCGCTACTGTCCGATCGTTACGACGCGCATTCATTGCCCGGCGGGCAAAAGCGCGGTTTGCTGATCGGCATGGGAATGACCGAAAAGCAGGGCGGTTCCGATGTGCTGAGTAATACCACCACCGCCAGCCCGCTGGGTGCACGCGGCCCAGGAGAAGCCTACCGTTTGGTCGGCCACAAGTGGTTTTTCTCGGTACCGCAGAGCGATGCGCACCTGGTGCTGGCGCAGACCGAAGGCGGGCTGTCCTGTTTCTTCCTGCCGCGAATTTTGCCTGACGGCACGCGCAATGCCATAAGGTTGGAACGGCTGAAGGATAAGTTGGGCAACAGGTCCAACGCCAGCAGCGAAGTAGAATTCCAGGATGCCAGCGCCTGGCTGGTGGGCGAGGAAGGGGATGGCGTACGACATATCCTGAAAATGGGGGGGCTGACGCGTTTTGACTGCGCACTGGGTAGCCACGGGCTGATGCGGCGCGGACTGTCGGTGGCGTTGTACCATGCTCTGCAGCGGCAGGCGTTTGGTAAGACGCTGATTGAACAACCGATGATGCGGCAGGTGCTGGCGCGAATGGCCCTGCGCCTGGAGGGGCAGACGGCGGCCCTGATGCGTCTGGCGCGTGCTTATGACAGCGCAGGTAGCACGCCCCTGGAGCAGGCGTTATGCCGAGTGATGACGCCTGCGGCGAAGTTTGAAGTCTGCCGGCAAGGCATTCCTTTTATTGGTGAAGCCATGGAGGCGCTGGGCGGTATCGGCTATTGCGAAGAGAGCGAACTGCCGAGGTTGTACCGTGAAATGCCGGTAAACAGCATCTGGGAAGGCTCCGGCAATATTATGTGTCTGGATGTCATGCGCGCCTGGGGCAAGCTGCCGGCGGTGCAGGAGGCGCTGGAGCAGGAACTCGGTGAAGTGAGAGGGCAGAACCGCCATTATGATCACCAATGGCGACGGTTGCTTCAACTGATGCGCAAACCTCAGGAAGAGCAAGGGCGTGCGGTTACCGGCGCCTTGTTTAATCTGTTCGCGGCGGCGCAGCTTCTGCGTTACAGTTCACCGCCGTTGGCGGAAGCCTGGTGTCAAATGATGCTTGATGCCCGTGGTGAGCGGACATTGCCGGAAAGGCTGTGCGAAACGCTGTTTACCCGCGCGATGGGCGGTTAGGGAAAACGGTGGCGCCGCAGCCGGAAAAGCTTTTTAATTCAGCTCTTGGCCCGTAAGGGATACTGACCTCTGACCAGGAAACATGACATGGATATTCTCAGCGCGTTGGCGGCATTCGCCTCTTATTTTTTCAGTGGCTTTGCCATGGTTCTGGTGTTTTTGTTCGTTTATACCCGCATTACGCCGCATGACGAATGGGCGTTGATCAAGGCCGACAATCAGGCCGCCGCTTTTGGATTCGTCGGTGCCTGCCTGGGGTATGTCATCCCGCTGGCGAGTGCAGCGATCAACTCCGTCAGCCTGTTGGACTATCTGTTGTGGGGCGTGGTGGCGCTGGTGGTACAGCTGCTGCTGTTTGCGGCGGTGAAAATCTATATGCCGCGCATCAGCGACAAGATTGAGTCCAATCACGTGGCGGCCGGGATTTTCCTCGGCGGTGTGTCGATCAGTGGCGGTGTGCTGAATGCGGCCTGCATGACCTACTAAAGGTAAAGTATTGCGGAGGCGCGCCAGCCTGGCTGATGCGCCTGTTCTTCCATTCGCAGGATGCGGTAATAGCTTGCCCCATGCTCATCCGCCTTTTGGGCGATCAATTGTTCTACGTCCTGAGGGGAGCCGGAGAGGTCGTTCAGGGTGATTTCCGCAATTTCGCTGAGTGGTGTAACGCGGTCTGCGGGGGCCAGTTCAGCGGACTGGGCGCTGGCGCTGAGTAACCCCATAGAAAGCAGGAGGGCGGTGAGTGCGGCGGAGCGTGTCATGGCGTTCCCCTTCGTCGGATCCTGGATTCACGGCCGCGGGCTGCGGCGCGCTGTTTGCCAGTGTGCTCTATCCAACTTCAGTCTGTGCAAAGCCAATGTAAATCTTATTAAAACTCCAGCAGTTACCGATACAGGATCGCCTGCGAATACCACTGGCCGGGAACCACGGTTTCGCTGTTCATGATGATCATGTAATAGCGCGCGCCGCTGGCATTGGCCTTCTGCTGAATTTCCGCTTCCACATCCATCGGGCTGCCGCGCACCAGAGCGCTGGTGGTGCCTATTTTTTCCAGGCTACCGGTTTGTGCCCGGGTTATCTCCTGCGCCTGTCCGGTCGGCGGTGGGGGCGCTTTGGGCGTCGTGGTCATCATGCCACAGGCGCTAAGCAGCGTGACCAGCGTCAAGGAGAGCAGCAGGCGGGACATTTTCATAGATACCTCAAGAAAGCGGATAGCGTGATTTGAGTGTAACCCATTATAAATTGGAACAGATTGAGCTAATGCTTTTTAGCGCAAGTTTGCCATTATGAAGGCAATGGCGATGCAGAGGGAAAATGAATGATTGAAATTTATGACGAGCGAGCAGGAGATATTGCGGTCATCCATGCCGTGCCGCAGGGGCAGTATCATCAGCCGTTGCCGACGGTATTTTTCTACCATGGTTATACCTCGTCGAAAGAAGTCTACGCCTACTTTGCCTACGCGTTAGCCAGGGTGGGATTTCGCGTGGTGCTGCCGGATGCCGATTTGCACGGCGAGCGTTTTGACGGCGATGAACAAAAGCGGTTGTCCCGCTTTTGGGAGATCCTGCGCAGCAATATCGATGAGTTACCGGCGTTGAAGGCGGACTTTGAACGGCGCGGGCTGATTGCCGAAGGGCGCATCGGCGTCGCGGGCGCGTCCATGGGGGGGATGACGACGTTGGGAGGCTTTGCTCGTTATCCGTGGGTGAAAGCTGCGGCGAGCCTGATGGGGGCCGGTTATTACAGTTCCCTGGCGCAGACGCTGTTCCCACCGCTGGATGAGCAGGGTAAACCCTTAACGGCGAGCGGTTTTGATGCGCGCATTGCCGCGCTTGCGGATTATGGCCTGGAACGCCAGTTGGAAAAGATTGCCGATCGTCCGCTGCTGTTATGGCACGGCGAAGCGGACGATGTGGTCCCGGCGGCTGAAAGTCGACGCCTGGCAACCGAGCTTCGCCAGAGTGGTTGGGACCGGCAACTGACATTTTTGACTGAACCGGACGTTAAGCACCGCATCACGCCGTTAGCGCTTGACGCAACGGCCGAGTTCTTCGTGAAAACCTTATAAAAAAAGCCCCCTGCGGGCAGGGGGCTGACGACATTTTCACATTTTAATTTGCCGCTTTTGGGTGCGGCTTGCTTCCCTGGCACTGCATGCAGGCTTAACGATACAGTTCCGCGCTGACGTGAATGGTGCTGTTGTTTTCCGGTTCGTGCAGCGCAATGATCCGGTAAGCGGTCGCGCCGCGCTGATCGGCTATTTTGCTCACCTGGCTGCTGGCGTCATCCGGCGATACCACATTCTGGTTCAACGTGACGAATCCCACGCTCTGGCGTTGGTCAGCCTGATGCGAAGTGATTTCGGTAGCGGCCATGACGTTGGCGGAAAACAGTAAAGCAATGGCGGTGGCGATGGTAATGCGTTTCATAAGTGCCTCTCTTAACTGTTTGCTTCAACGGCCTGACAGCAGGTGCCAGTGCAGCAAAAAGTTATTTGTCTGTATTGAATAACCTCAAATCTTTTTCGTCGCGCTGTCTGCGGCGGATAACAACAATTTTAGACCTTCCGGCAGGATTAAAAAGGGGGGCTTTTTGATGTCATTATTCAAAAAAAATGAATGAATTTTGCGCATCAGTGATGATTTCATTGAAAGATTTTTTGAACTGATGGATCTGTGTACATAGGTTGTACAGATAGCAAATCGTGCTATTTACGTATCAGGCCCGCATTACCGATAATAAATACCCTTCTGTCCTTGAGTTTCCCAGCCTGCGCAAGTATGATTACGCGTCATTTTTTCAGCCGCACACACATACACGTTCCTTGCTTCCATGGGCCGCGGTTGACCCTGACAGGAGGCTGAATAATCCGTAAGGAGCAATTCGATGCGTCATTACGAAATCGTTTTTATGGTCCATCCTGACCAAAGCGAACAGGTTCCGGGCATGATCGAGCGTTACAGTGCTACCATCACTAACGCTGCTGGTCAGATTCACCGTCTGGAAGACTGGGGCCGCCGTCAACTGGCTTACCCGATCAACAAACTGCACAAAGCTCACTACGTTCTGCTGAACGTTGAAGCTCCGCAGGAAGCGATCGATGAGCTGGAAACTAACTTCCGCTTCAACGACGCCGTTATCCGTAGCATGGTTATGCGCGTTAAGCACGCGGTAACTGAAGCATCTCCGATGGTTAAAGCGAAAGACGAACGTCGTGGCGATCGCCGCGAAGACTTCGCTAACGAAACCGCAGATGATGCAGATGCTGGGGATTCTGAAGAGTAATTGCCGCCGTGACATCTAATCGTCTGGTTTTGTCGGGCACTGTGTGCAAGGCGCCGGTTCGAAAAGTGAGTCCTTCCGGGATCCCCCACTGCCAATTTGTGCTAGAGCACCGTTCGCAGCAAATGGAAGCCGGATTTAGCAGGCAAGCATGGTGCCGAATGCCCGTGGTTGTCAGCGGACAACAGTCACAAGCACTAACTCAAAGATTAACGGTCGGCAGTCAGATAACCGTGCAAGGCTTCGTAAGCTGCCATCAAGGGCGCAACGGGCTGAACAAACTGGTTCTGCATGCCGAGCAGATTGAATTGATAGATTCTGGAGACTAGCCTAATGGCACGTTATTTCCGTCGTCGCAAGTTCTGCCGTTTCACCGCGGAAGGCGTTCAAGAGATTGACTATAAAGACATCGCTACGCTGAAAAACTACATCACTGAAAGTGGTAAAATTGTCCCGAGCCGTATTACCGGTACTCGTGCAAAATATCAGCGCCAGCTGGCCCGTGCTATCAAGCGCGCGCGCTACCTGTCTTTGTTGCCGTACACTGATCGTCATCAGTAATCGGCCACTGTCCATTAACGACTTTGAGAGGATAAGGTAATGCAAGTTATTCTGCTTGATAAAGTAGCAAACCTGGGCAGCCTGGGTGATCAAGTTAACGTTAAAGCGGGCTACGCCCGTAACTTCCTGGTACCACAGGGCAAAGCTGTTCCTGCTACCAAGAAAAACGTAGAGTTCTTCGAAGCACGCCGTGCTGAACTGGAAGCCAAACTGGCTGACGTTCTGGCTGCTGCTGAAGCTCGCGCAACCAAGATCAACGAACTGGGTTCAGTCACCATCGCGTCTAAATCAGGCGACGAAGGTAAACTGTTCGGCTCTATCGGCACCCGCGACATCGCTGACGCAGTTACTGCGGCAGGCGTTGAAGTTGCCAAGAGCGAAGTTCGTCTGCCGAACGGCGTTCTGCGTACCACTGGTGAACACGAAGTTCACTTCCAGGTACACAGCGACGTGTTCGCACAGCTGAATGTAGTTGTGGTTGCAGAAGCTTAATCGCTCCTGCCAGCCAAGTTAAAACGCCAGCCTCGTGCTGGCGTTTTGCTTTTCTGCGTCCGGTAAAACGCGCTACCCTGCTATCACAGCTTGAATGAGGAGCAGCGGAAATGGCGGATATTATCTTGCAGCGCGTTTACGATTTTACCGGCCCTGCACCGGAGCACTGCTATTTGATTGATCGTTTGTGGCCGCGAGGCATCAGCAAGGAACGATTGCAGGGCGTGCAGTGGCTAAAGCAGGTTGCGCCGGATAACGCGCTGCGGCAGTGGTTTCATCAACATCTTGACCGGTGGGACGAGTTCGAAAGCCACTACCGCGTGCAGCTGGCTCAAAACGACGCCTGGCAGCCATTGGTGGCTTTACTAAGACAGGGGCAACCCTTGACCTTACTTTATGGCAGTAAAGACACACAGCACAACCATGGCATCGTGCTGCGCGACTTTCTGTTAAGGCAGTTAGCGGATTAACGCTCGCGGCGATAGCTGCCGTCGGCCTGGCGGCGGAATAACACCTGACTGTTGTCAGCGGTGGTGACAGATAGCGCGGTGATCACGCCGTTGATATCACGTTCGATACGCACTTCCTGGCCGGCCTTCATGTTGCTGAGCGGCTTATCGTTACCTTCCACCTGCGCCATGGCGAAAACTTCGTTCACCGGCAGGTTGTTGTCACGGAAAAGCTGCGCCAGCGTCTGGCCCGGTTGGATCTGGTAGCGTTGCCAGTTGCCCGCCGGTTCCGGCTCTACAGCGTGCTGCTGCTGAGTGTCGTTTTGCAATTCGGCCTGCAAGGGAACGCTGTTTTCCTGCTGGGTGACAGGGAATGGCTGTTTTTCCGATGAATACGGCCACAGCAGTGCCAGCAGCAGGATGATGCCGAAAATCAGGGTCCAGCGACGATGAAAATAAGGCAGTGGCTCCATCCAACCGAAGCCGTCCGGCAGGTGCCAGATCTTCAGCAGTAACGCTTTGATGTTTTGCCCCTTACCGCTTTCCGGTGGTTGTTCTGAATCCGGGTCTTCTACCGACGCTGGCGCGGAGCCGGGCTTCAGGCGCTGACTGAAGTTCAGCCAGGTACGCAACAACGGCTGGTAGATACGGGTGGTCTTCCTTCTCCTGGGCGAGATTCTGCCCATGGTAACCTCTCTTCAACGGCGTAAAAATATCACGGTACAAAAGGGTGTACCGCCGACCCGATGCCCTGTTTTCAGTATAGTCCGCTAACTGATTGAAGTGAAAGGCAGCAGCAAACCTATACCTGTTGCGGCAGGCGATTCGCCTGGGCGCGCGGGAGCGGGTGTTAACTGAGGGTTATTGTTTCTTTTTCTACGACAAAAGTCATCATTCTCCACACAAGATTTTACCCGGCATTGCGGCGCTGTTATGCTGCGCTTTCGACTTTTTACAGACTAAAGGAAAACCCCATGACAACCCCTTCTTTTGACAGCGTTGAAGCGCAGGCGAGCTACGGGATTGGTTTACAGGTCGGCCAGCAGCTGCAAGAGTCCGGTCTGGAAGGTTTACAACCGGAAGCTTTGCTGGCAGGTTTGCGTGACGCGCTGGAAGGGAATGCCCCGGCGGTTCCGGTAGACGTGGTGCACCGTGCGCTGCGCGAAATCCACGAACGTGCGGATGCTGTGCGTCGTGAGCGTCAACAGGCGATGGCCGTTGAAGGCCAGAAATTCCTGGAAGACAACGCCAAGCGCGACGAAGTTACGCTGACCGAATCCGGTCTGCAATTCTCCGTGCTGGAGCAGGGCAACGGCCCAATCCCGTCCCGTCAGGATCGCGTGCGTGTGCATTACACTGGCCGTCTGATTAACGGCGACGTGTTCGACAGCTCCGTAGAGCGCGGTCAACCGGCAGAATTCCCGGTTAGCGGCGTGATCCCTGGCTGGATTGAAGCGCTGACCCTGATGCCGGTCGGTTCCAAATGGCAGCTGTATATTCCACACGACCTGGCCTACGGCGAGCGTGGTGCCGGCGCATCCATCCCGCCATTCAGCGCGCTGGTGTTCGACGTCGAACTGCTGGAAATCCTGTAATTCTCTAACAGATTTCTCTGGGCGCCTTGATGGCGCCCTTGTTTTATGCGCCGTTCAGCGCGCGGGGGAACAACAGGTTGTTCTCCAGATTGATGTGTTCCATCAGGTCATCAATAAACTCGTCGATACCACCATACAGCACCTGCCAGGTATTGCAGGCACCTTCCGGTGGCGTCACGTTGTGGGTGAGGAACTTCACCACTTCCAGCTGTTCGCCCGCTTCGTCATGCTCATGTTCCATTACCGAGATCGGCCCAGCCGCCTGCCGGCCCATACCCTGCTTGATCATCGGGAACAGGATCTGTTCCTCTTTCATCATGTGATTTTCCAGATCCAGCCGGATCAGGTTCAGCTGTTTCGCCAGACCGCGTGGACAGGTGGCTTTGTCGGCATGAACCCGTTCGACTTTTTCCGCCATCAGTACCAGCTCGGCCAGCTGCTCGCGGTGCCGCTGATGGAAGCGTGGCAGAATATAATCAATCAGTTCACCGAGCGGTGCAGTACGCCAGTCATGGCTTGCTGCCGGTCTGGCGGCGAGGGCGGCCAATTCGCTTTCAAGCTGCTCGAGATCCAGTCCTTTACGCTCGGCCGCGCGTTGCAGCGTTTGTTTTCCGCCACAGCAGAAATCCAAATCGTTCAGGCGGAACAGGCGTGATGCCCGGGGAATAGCGATGGCGAGAGCGCCGAGGGATTGATTACGGTAATCCATGAGAGAGCCTCTTTAAATGAAATATCTATAACATGCATTTTAAATGCAATTTAAAGGGCGCGCCAGCGAGAAAAAGGAGTAGATGGCCGGGGGGAACGCTGTGCCTCCCGGCCTGCAGCTTATTTGCTACTTAAATCAATCTTATAAACTGCGAACCCGATGTTATCCGTGCCTTCGGATTTCATTGGATACTGGGCATGTGCCTTGATAAACGCTGTCGCTTTCTCGCTTGGCGAGGTTTCAAAGCGAATATCCAGCGGTTGCGGGCTGCTGAAGGTCGCCAGGCGCCAATTGTTATCCACCTGTGGCCGTACTGCGCCATGCTGCTTGGTTTCAGCGCTGATATAGGCCGCCAACACTGAACGGTTCTCGTCCGGCGAAGCGAAGGCAATATGCTGATCGCCAGTGCCGGCGAACTTGCCACCGTAAGCGCGATAGTTATTGGTCGCCACCAGGAAGGTGGCTTTAGGATCAATTGGCTTGCCTTTGAACGTCAGCTGCTTGATACGTTCCGCCTTGTTGTTAATCAACTGGCATTCGCCGTCGTAACGCGCAGGCTGGCTGACGTCGATCTGGTAATTAACCCCGTCAATCACGTCGAAGTTATAGGTGCGGAAGCCATCCCAGTTGATCAGGCCCTGCGGTTGGCTGCTGTTGACGTCGATTTGATTGAACTGCCCGGCGGAGCACTCCAGCCACTCCTTCACCTCTTTGCCACTGGCTTTTACTACCACCAGGGTGTTGGGGTAGAGGTAGAGATCCGAAGCGTTACGGAAGGTGAGCTGGCCTTTTTCCACTTCGACGAAGCTGGCCGGATCGTTTTTGCGGCCGCCGACCTTGAACGGCGCTGCCGCTGACAGCACCGGCAAATCGGCCAGATCCGGATCGCCCTGAATGTAGTGTTCCACATAGGCTTTCTGCGCGTTATTCACGATTTGTACCGTTGGGTCATCCTGCACCAGCGCCAGGTAGCTGTACATGTTGTCATCAGCTTTGCCGACCGGCTTGCTGACAAAATCGCGCGTGCCCTTATGATCTTCCGCCAGGACTTTCACCAGCTTGGCGTCTTCCGCCGCCAGCGATTTCTTGTTCTCTTTGTCGTAGATGGGCCGTGCTTCCGCTTTGGCGGAAGCTACTTTCCAACTGCCAGAGTCGTTGTTCAACTGCAGATCGACAACGCCGAGGTGGTCGCCCCACTGGCCGGGCATGACCGCAGGTATGCCGTTCAGCGTGCCCTGGGCGATGTCAGCGCCTTTGATATTGGCGAAGTCTTTGCTCGGGAATACCGCGTGAGCATGGCCGAACATGATGGCGTCAATGCCCGGAACCTGGCTGAGGTAGTACACCGAATTCTCTGCCATCGCCTTGTACGGCTCGCTGGACAGGCCGGAGTGCGGGATCGCCACGATCAGATCGGCCCCCTGTTTACGCATTTCCGGCACGTAGCGTTTGGCGGTTTCGGTGATGTCGTTGACCTTAACCTTGCCTTGCAGATTGGCCTTATCCCACACCAGAATTTGCGGTGGCACAAAACCGATATAGCCGATGCGTAAACTATGTTCCTTGCCGTCACGGTCTTTTACCGGCGTATCGACGATAATGTAAGGAGTGAACAGTGGTTTCTGCGTTTTAGCGTCGATCACGTTCGCATTGATATACGGGAACTTGGCACCGCTGATGGCGGTTTTCAGGTAATCGAGGCCGTAGTTGAATTCGTGGTTGCCGATATTGCCGACCACATAATTCAGGGTGTTCATGGCCTTATAGACAGGATGAATATCGCCGGGCTTCAGGCCCTTGGCCGCCATATAGTCGCCGAGCGGGCTGCCCTGAATGATGTCGCCGTTATCCACCAGTACGCTATTGGTGGCCTGCTGGCGAGCCTGTTCAATCAGGCTGGCGGTGCGCACCAGACCGAACTTGTCGGTCGGTTTATCCTTGTAGTAATCGAAGTCCATCATGTTGCTGTGCAGGTCGGTGGTTTCCAGCACGCGCAGATCGACCGTTGCCGCCTGCGCTGAGGCGCAAACCAGCACAGCGAGGACAGACAACGTCAGCGGACGCTTCATCATTTTTGGCTTTCTCCATTCTATTTTTCGAGTTTTATCGCAGAGGGGCATGTAATTAACATTGGTTGTCTCACCAAACTGTGAAGTGTGGCAGAAAATCGGCCAAGGTATCGGAGGAAATGTCACAGTTGTGACGGCAAAGACTCGAGTCATTACCGAAGGTTAAATCGTTATGATGGATATTCGATGCAAAAAAAACTAGGCTGCTAGCAATGAGAAAGGGGAAATGGCCCACGGAACTGTCTATCTGAGGTGAATGATGTTAGAAAAAATTTGCCAACTGTCCCGCGAGGCGGGCGCGGCCATCATGGCGGTGTACAACGGTGAACAACCGCTTGATGTTACACAAAAAAAAGATGACTCCCCGGTGACGGCGGCCGATCTGGCGGCGCACCACATTATCCAGCGCGGCCTGGCGGCGTTAACGCCGGACATCCCCTTGCTGTCGGAAGAAGATCCACCGACCTGGGAAGTGCGGCAGAATTGGACGCGCTACTGGCTGGTCGATCCGCTGGACGGCACCAAAGAGTTCCTGAATCGCAACGGTGAGTTCACGGTAAATATCGCGTTGATTGAAGACGGGCAGGCGGTAATGGGTGTGGTTTACGCCCCGGCGATCGACGTGCTGTATCTGGCCGAGCGCGGTAAAGCCTGGAAAGAAGAAAAGGGCCACCGGCAGGAGATTGGCGTCAGCAATGCCCATCCGCCATTGGTGGTGGTCAGCCGTTCGCACAGCGACGAAGAGCTGAAGGACTACCTGAAACAGCTGGGCGAACACCAGACCGTTTCCGTCGGTTCTTCGCTGAAATTCTGCCTGGTGGCGGAAGGTAAAGCGCAGCTCTATCCGCGCTTTGGGCCCACCAATATCTGGGATACCGCCGCCGGTCATGCCGTGGCCGTGGCAGCCGGGGCACAGATCCACGACTGGCAGGGCAGACCTCTGCTCTATACGCCGCGTGAATCCTTCCTAAACCCCGGCTTCAGGGTTTCGCTGTTCTAAATCAGTTCGCCAGCAGCTGGTGCAGTTGGGTCATGACCTGCTGCACCTCTTCTGGCGTCAGGGCGCCGTCTTTGGCGAACTGGATCCTGCCTTGCTTATCCAACACCACAATGGCCGATCCTTTCGGCTGCAAATCCCAGGCCTTGCGCACGTTGCCGTTGCTGTCGACCACAAACTGCGACCAGGGGAACTCTTTCTTGCTGTCTTCAATGCTGTTGCGAACAAACACCGCGGTGCCGAGTATCGCGTCGTCGGTATTCACTATTGTCGTCGTTTGGTAACGATCGTGCGGTAGTTTAGCTTTCTTAATCGCTTCGATCAGCGGATCGTTCATCGCCTTGGCGGAGCTACGGCCGGCAATATGCTGTATGACTCGCACTTTCCCACTGAGTTGCGCGCTATTCCAGTTTTGATAGCTAAACTTATCATTAGCGTAATTTAACTCTCCCTTATCGCTGACGCCGACCGGCGCGACGCGTTGCTGGAGTTGGAAGTTGTGCGCAGAGGCTAAAAAGGGGGCAAGCAGCAGGGAAACAATAAGCAGGTGACTTTTTTTCATGCCTTCTCCTTGGAAGGGGAACGGTGCCGACAGCACCCGACAGCCTAAAGCATAGGTGGTGATCGGAGGTCTGTCCTGTTAGCTGGATCGCAGTTTCCCCTTCTGGCCGGTAATACCTGTGTTTTGAAGGGATATACTGAAAAAGTTATATATTATCATATACAATTCTGTCAAAAAGTGTAAATCCAGTGAAGATATCCGTGCAGAAGTGAACATTATCGTCTTTACTAGGTCTACTACATGGCAATCAAGTTGCGTTCTTACTTTAGAGGCTGCCACCTTGGCGGCCCGCTGAGCGCATGGACCAAACGGAGGAGAGTAATAGAATGAGAATCTTCCAGCGTTATAATCCGTTGAAAGTGGCGAAGTACGTAAAAACCCTGTTTCGTGGCCGGCTGTATATCAAAGATGTAGGCGCGTTCGAATTCGACGAAGGGAAAATCCTGTTACCGAAAATTCGTGACCGGCGCCACTTCAGCGTGATGTCAGAGGTAAACCGTCAGGTGTTGTTGCTGCAAACAGAGATGGGTTGATGCGCGGTTAGTATCCTGCTACTGAAGTACCCTGCAAAAGCTCCAATAATTGCGGCCCCGATGGGGCCGCTGACGTTTCTACAGTCCGGATCAGGCGGGGGCGTTGTCTTCTGGCGCCTTCGGCAGTACCGCCGCCGGTTTGTCGCTCAGTTTGGTTACCAGCAACTGGTCAATCTTGTAGCTGTCGATGTCCACCACTTCAAACTTGTAGCCGGCGTATTTCACGAAGTCGGTGCGTTTTGGGATCTTGCGCAGCATGTACATCATAAAGCCGCCGATGGTTTCGTAGTTGCCCGCCTGCGGGAACTCATCAATGTGCAGAACGCGCATCACATCGTCGATTGGCGTACCACCCTCAATCAGCCATGAGCTTTCATCGCGTGCGACGATCTGCTCTTCCTGGCCTTGACCGACCAGATCGCCCATCAGGGTGGTCATTACGTCATTCAACGTGATGATGCCCACGACCAGTGCATATTCATTGAGAATAACGGCAAAGTCTTCGCCGGCCGTCTTAAAGCTTTCCAGCGCTTCGGACAGCGTCAGGGTATCCGGCACGATCAGCGCCGCGCGGATTTGCACACCGCTGCTCAGCACCAGGCTTTGATTGCCCAGCACGCGGTTCAGCAAGTCTTTGGAGTCAACGTAGCCGACCACCTGATCGATATTGCCGTCGCACACCAGGAACTTGGAGTGCGGATGGGTCGAGACTTTCTCGATAATGCTTTCTTCGGTTTCACGCAGATCGAAGTAAACCACGCTTTCGCGCGAGGTCATCGACGAAGGTACGGTGCGTGACTCCAGTTCGAACACGTTTTCGATCAGCTCATGTTCCTGCTTGCGTAGCACGCCAGCCAGGGCTCCGGCTTCCACTACCGCATAGATGTCGTCGGAAGTGATGTCGTCCTTGCGCACCATCGGCAGTTTGAACAGGCGGAAGATCAGGTTTGCCATGCCGTTGAAGAACCACACCAGCGGCCGGAAGATCATGATCGAGAAACGCATCGGGTTGATGATCCGGACGGCGACCGTCTCTGGTGCAATCATACCGATGCGCTTCGGGGTCAAATCTGCGAACAGGATGAACAGGCTGGTCACCAGGACGAACGAGCAGATAAAGCTGACTTGCTCCGCCATCTCTGGGGACAAAAAGCGATCGAACAATACCTGGAAGCTAGGGGAGAAGGCAGCATCACCGACGATACCACCGAGAATGGCTACGGCGTTCAGACCAATCTGCACCACGGTAAAGAACAGCCCCGGGGTTTCTTGTAGTTTAAGGACTTTGGCGGCATTGACGTTACCTTCGTCAGCCATCAGTTTCAGTTTAATCTTGCGTGACGCGGCCAGAGATATTTCCGACAGTGAGAAAAACGCACTCACTGCGATCAGAAAAAGAATCAGTAAAATACTGTTTAACATAATCTATCCATACGTGCCGACGGGATGACGGCGCTCTTGAGGAAGGGTAGTACATTGTAAAAAAAGTAGTGATAACAACCAGAAAGGAGGCTATCAGGCCGCAGATGCGGCCCGCATAGTATAGCAGCAGCCCTACAGGGGCCGCCAGCGGTTAAAAAATTACCGCTGACCAAGGGTTTAGCCCTGGGGTGGCAAACAAACGCCGATGCCGCCCAGGCCGCAGTAGCCTTCAGGATTCTTGTACAGATACTGCTGATGGTCATCCTCGGCATAGTAAAACGGCAGCGCCGGCACCACTTCGGTGGTGATGGTGCGTTGGTCGCCCGCCTCGTTCATGGCCTGCTGGAAACGCTTCAGACTGCTTTCGGCTGCGGTCTGCTGTTCCGGCGTCAGCGTATAAATTGCTGAGCGATACTGAGTGCCGACGTCGCCACCCTGACGCATGCCCTGCGCCGGATCGTGGTTCTCCCAGAACACCTGCAGCAGCTGCTTATAGCTGATGATTTTCGGATCGAATACCACCCGCACCACTTCAGTATGACCGGTCTGGCCGCTGCACACTTCGCGGTAGGTTGGGTTTGGCGTAAAACCGCCGCTGTAGCCTGCCGCCGTGCTGTATACGCCCTGCTGTTGCCAGAACAGGCGCTCCACACCCCAGAAGCATCCCATGGCGAAGATAGCCACTTCCATGCCTTCCGGCACCTGGGTCATTGAATGGTGAGTGACCACGTTGAGCGTGGCAACCGGCATGGGCGTCGTGCGGCCAGGCAGCGCGTTCGCCTTGTCGACGGTTTGTGTTTTATCAAAAAATGGCACCACGGTTGACTCCTGTTGTCACAGTAAGAATTGACCTAAGACACGGCAGTTCGGTTGTATCTAACCGCAACTTTGCCCACAATAAGCTACATATTCAGATTATGGATCAGATTAACGCAGTATTTAGAGCGCCAAAAGCTAAGAATGCGCCAGTTTACTGCGGCAGTAAAATCGTAATATGTCGCGTCTGGAATAAGGCTGAAAGGGCTGCCGTCTTGATAGCGCGGAGTATGCCCTGGCACCAGAGTGCGTGTTATAACAGGAAAGTAAAATAAATTAAGGAGAACGCGTGCCACGATACCGTGCCCTGTGCTTTTTGTGTGCGCTGCTCGCGACGCCTGCGGCGTTTTCGGCGAATGTGCGGCTGCAGGTTGAAGGACTTAGCGGGGAACTGGAAAAAAACGTCCGGGTACGCCTGTCTTCCATCACTCCGGAAGAGGTCGGTACTGATGGCCGTTTCCGCGCACGCGTGGATGAAGCTGTTCGTCAGGGGCTGAGAGCGCTTGGCTATTATCAGCCTACCATCGAATTTACGTTGGACGATCGGCCAGGGCTGGCGCGGCCGGTGCTGCACGCCAAGGTCGATCCGGGTGAACCGGTGCGCATTGCCGGGGCCAATATCGTGTTGGAAGGCGGTGCGAAAACCGATGAAGACTATCTGTCGTTGGTCAAAAAAGGCAAACCGACGATAGGTGAGATCCTTAATCACGGTAAATACGACAGTTTTAAAGGTTCACTGACCGGCCTGGCGCTGCGCAAAGGCTATTTCGATGCCGATATGACCAAAAGCCAGCTCGGCGTGGCGGAGGATCTGCATAAGGCCTATTGGGACATCGACTTCGACAGCGGGCAGCGTTACCGCTTCGGCCAGGTGAAGTTTACCGGTTCGCAAATTCGTGAAGACTATCTGCAAAATCTGGTGCCCTTTCATCAGGGGGATTATTACACTTCGGAAGACCTGGCCGAACTGAACCGCCGTTTGTCCGCCACTAACTGGTTTAACTCGGTGGTGGTCTCCCCTGATTTCAAAGATGCCAAAGAGAACAAGATTTTGCCGCTAGATGCGTTGGTGTCACCACGCACTCGCAACACCATCGAAACCGGTGTCGGTTACTCCACCGACGTTGGCCCCCGCGTTAAAGGCACCTGGAAGAAGCCCTGGCTTAACGATCGCGGCCACAGTCTGGAAACCAGCGCCAGTATTTCGGCCCCGGAGCAGCAGCTCGATCTGACCTATAAGATCCCGTTGCTGAAGAATCCGCTGGAGCAGTATTACCTGCTGCAGGGCGGGCTCAAGAACGTCGATCTAAACGATACCAAGTCCGTAACCTCCAAAGTGGTGGCCTCGCGCAACTGGGATCTCTCCAGCGGCTGGCAGCGGGCTATTAACCTGACCTGGCGCTGGGATAACTTTACCCAGGGTAACGTCAGCAATACCACCATGCTGCTTTACCCTGGCGTCAGCCTCAACCGTACCCGCTCGCGCGGAGGTCTGATGCCGACCTGGGGCGATAGCCAACGCTACTCCATCGACGTTTCCGACACCACCTGGGGATCTGGCGTGGACTTCGCGCTGATGCAGGCGCAGAACGTCTGGATCCGCACCCTGGCCGATAAGCACCGGTTCGTGGCGCGCGGGCAGGTGGGGTGGATCGAAACCAACGACTTCGACAAAGTGCCGCCAGACCTGCGATTCTTTGCCGGTGGCGATCGCAGCATACGTGGCTACAAGTACAAAGACATTTCCCCCCGCAACGATGACGGCAAGTTGACCGGTGCCTCCAAAATGCTGACTGGCTCGCTGGAATATCAATACAACGTGACCGGCAAATGGTGGGGGGCGATGTTCGTCGATTCCGGTGAAGCGGTGAACGATATCAAGCAGAGCAACTTCAAAACCGGCGCCGGTGTAGGCGTACGCTGGCAGTCGCCGGTAGGGCCAGTGAAGCTGGATATCGCCGCGCCCGTGGGGGACAAGGACACCCACGGGATGCAGTTCTACATCGGTTTGGGGCCTGAACTATGAGCCTGATAAAAAAGATTTGCTTTGGTTTCCTGATTGTCTTGCTGTTACTGGTCGGGGCGGTGGCGTACTTGCTCGGTACCACCAGTGGTTTGCATATGACCCTCAACGCTGCCGCTCGATGGGTGCCGGGGTTGGATATTGCCAGCGTGAGCGGTGGCTGGCGTGATCTGACGCTAAAAGGCGTGAAGTATCAGATGCCGGGCGTCACGGTGAATGCCGGACAATTCCATCTGTCACTCGATCTGGCCTGCTTTAAAAACAGTTCGCTGTGCGTCAATGCGCTGACCGCGCAGGACGTCGACGTGGTGGTGAAAACCAAAGAAATGACGCCGTCTGCGCCGGTGGAAGAGACCAGCGAGCCGACCACTAATCTGAGCACGCCGTACCCTATTACCTTGCGTATGCTGACGCTGAATAACGTTAAGGTCAGCGTAGACGACACGGCAATCTCTCTTGGTGAATTCCGTACCGGAGCGCAGTGGCAAGAGCGTGCGTTGACCTTGCTGCCCACCAAAATCAGCGGCCTGTTGATTGCACTTCCGAAAACACCGCAGAACCCGTTGCCGGAGGCGATACAGCCGGCTGTCGAGGTCGCGAAAAAAGTGGGTGAACAGGTCGACAAGGCGGCGAAACCGGCACCGGTGCCGGAAGAGAAGCCGCTGGGCGAAACGTTGAAAGAGCTGTTCGCCAAGCCGCTGCTGCCGGATCTGCCGGAAATCCGCCTGCCGTTGGACATCACGGTTAAGGAGATCAGCGGGGAACAACTGCGCTTGACCGGTGATACCGAGGTGTTGATTACCAGCCTGTTGCTGCAGGCCAGTACCCAGGATCAGCATATCAAGCTGGACAATTTCGATGTGAAATCCCCGCAGGGCACGTTGTCTGCGCAGGGGCAGGCGACGCTGACCGGCAGTTGGCCGGTGGAAATGGTGGCTAACAGCACGCTGAATATCGAGCCGCTGAAAGGGGAAAAGGTCAAACTGAACGTCGGCGGTGGGCTGCGCGAAGAACTTAAAGTGGCGCTGAACCTCTCCGGACCGGTCGGTGCGCAGCTTGATGTACAGACCCAATTGGCCGAAGTGGGTTTACCGCTGGCACTGACGCTGCAAAGCAAACAGCTGAAATGGCCGCTGAACGGCGAAGCTCAGTATCAGGTCAACGATTTCCGTCTGCGTTTCAATGGCAAGGCGACTGATTATGCCTTGTCGACCCGGGCCAATATCAAGGGGCAGGATCTCCCGCCGGCGGTGCTGACGCTGGACGGTAAAGGTAACGTCGAACAGTTCAAACTGGATCGCCTGCGTTTGGCGGCCTTGCAGGGCAATACCGATCTGACGGCGCTGGTGGACTGGAGCAAGGCCATCAGTTGGAATTCACAGCTGACGCTGAGCGGCATCAATACCGCCAAGCAGTGGCCGGAATGGCCGGCGAAGTTGGACGGTAAAATCACTACGCGTGGCAGCCTGCACGGCGGCAGTTGGCAATTGCAGGTACCGGTGCTGCAGCTCGATGGTAACGTGAAGCAAAACAAAGTCACTGCACGTGGCACGCTTAGCGGCAATGCTGCCGGTCAGTGGAAAATCCCGGGCATCGATCTGACGCTGGGACGCAACCAACTGAACGTTAAGGGCCAACTGGACGAGAAAAGCTGGAACCTGGATGCGAATATTGACGCGCCACGTCTGGACGGCGCTCTGCCAGGGCTGGGCGGTACGGCGAAAGGCTTGCTGAAACTGCGGGGCAACCTGCAAGCGCCTCAGTTGCTGGCCGACCTGACCGCTTCCGGCCTGCAGTGGCAGGCGCTGCGCATCAACCGGGTGAAGATTGACGGCGACGTGCGTTCCAGCGATCAGATCCAGGGTCAGTTGGCGGTACGCGTTGAGCAACTTAAGCAGGATGCGCTGGATATCAGCCTGCTGACACTGGATGCCAAAGGCAGTGAGAAGCAGCATCAGCTGCAGTTGAAAATTGACGGCAAGCCGGTATCCGGTCAGTTGGCGCTGCAGGGCAGTTTCGATCGCCAACAGCAGCGCTGGCGCGGCAACCTGAACAATACCCGTTTCGATACCCCGGTGGGCGAATGGCGCTTAACTCGCGCCATTGCGCTGGATTACCTGAACACCGCGCAGAAAATCAGTATTGGACCGCACTGCTGGCAGAACCCGAACGCCGAACTGTGCGTACCCAAGACCATCGAAGCAGGCCAGAGTGGCCAGGCCAGCGTGGTGTTGAACCGCTTTGATCTGGCGATGATCAAACCTTTCCTCGGTCCGGAGACCGCTTTGAGTGGCGTGTTCACCGGGCGGGCGGACGTAAGCTGGAAACCGGGCGGTGCGCTGCCGGACGCAAAAGTTTCCCTGGTGGGTAACGGCGTGAAGGTGGTTCAGCAAGTGCAGGGCAACGCGTTGCCGATCGCCTTTGATCGGCTGAACCTTAATGCCGGCCTGTCCAACGGTCGTGCGCAGGCCGACTGGTTGATCAAGTTGACCAATAATGGCCAATTTGACGGTAACGTACAGGTTGCCGATCCACAGGTACGACGCATTATCAGCGGCAACGTCAATATCACCAATATCTCGCTGGCGATGATCAATCCGGCGTTGATGAAGGGGGAGAAAGCCGCGGGCATGCTGAATGCCAATCTGCGCCTGGGTGGCAGTGCGCAGAAGCCTCTGGTTTATGGCCGGATGGCGTTGGATAAGGTTGATATAGATGGTCACTGGATGCCGTTTGATATGACGGACGGCCGCCTGGTGATGAACTTTGACGGCATGACCTCGACCATGGAAGGGCTGGTCAGCACCACGCGCGGACAGCTTAACCTGTCGGGCGATGCTGACTGGCGCGACATCAACGCCTGGCGCGCACGTATCGCCGCCAAGGGCGATAAGCTGCGGGTGACGGTGCCGCCGATGATCCGCATCGACGTTTCACCCGATCTGGTGTTTGAAGCCACGCCGCGGCTGTTCTCGCTCAATGGTTCGGTCGATATTCCGTGGGCGCGCATTACGGTGCAGGAGTTGCCGGAAAGTGCGGTGGGCGTCTCTTCCGACGAAGTGATGCTGGACGACCAACTGAAACCGATACAGCCGAAAACCGCAGGGATCCCGATCAACAGCAACCTGATGATCCACGTGGGTAACGATGTGCGGCTGGATGCCTTTGGCTTAAAAGCCCGCCTGAAGGGCGATCTGAAAGTAGTGCAGGACAAGAATGGCCTGGGCCTGAACGGCCAGATTGACATCCCTTCCGGTCGCTTCCATGCTTATGGTCAGGATTTGATCGTCCGCAAGGGCCAACTGATGTTCTCAGGGCCGCCGGATCAGCCGCTGCTGAATATTGAAGCCATCCGTAATCCTGAATCGACCGAAGACGACGTTACCGCTGGGGTACGCGTTACCGGGTTGGCGGATGCACCCAAGCTGGAAGTGTTCTCGGATCCGGCCAAATCTCAGCAGGAAGCGCTGTCTTATCTGCTGCGCGGGCAGGGATTGGGCAGTTCCGGCGCCGATGGTAACGCAATGACCTCAATGTTAATTGGGATGGGGGTTGCACAAAGTGGTCAACTTGTGGGTAAAATCGGCGAGGCGTTTGGCGTAAGCAATTTGGCCCTGGATACTCAGGGTGTCGGCGACAGTTCCCAGGTTGTCGTGAGCGGTTATGTTCTCCCAGGCTTACAAGTAAAATATGGGGTGGGTATTTTCGACTCGCTGGCTACGTTGACGTTGCGTTACCGCCTGATGCCTAAATTGTATCTGGAAGCGGTGTCTGGTCTCGACCAGGCATTAGATTTGCTCTATCAGTTTGAGTTTTAGCGATGCGAATAATTGTCTACGGCAGTTTACGACGCAAACAGGGAAACAGCCATTGGATGACCAACGCCCAATGGCTCGGCGAGCATGAGCTCGAAGGCTATCAGATTTATAATCTGGGCCATTACCCGGCGGCGATCCCTGGAGAGGGCACGGTACATTGCGAAGTGTACCGCATCAACTCATCGATTTTGGCTGAGCTGGACGAACTGAAAAGCAACACCAAGGACTATAAGCGCGAGCTGATTCAGACGCCTTATGGGAGTGCGTGGATCTACCTGTATAAACACAGTGTGGACGGTTACCCGCGAATTAACAGCGGCGACTGGCTGAAGCGTCTCGACGAAAAGTAAAAAAAACACCGCTCACTGAGCGGTGTTTTTTTATCGGACGGCGGGCAAGAATTACTTCTTGGCGGCACGCTCGAAAGAAGCAACGATTTCAGCTTTGGCAGCGGCAGCATCTGCCCAGCCTTCCACTTTCACCCATTTGCCTTTTTCCAGATCTTTGTAGTGCTCGAAGAAGTGAGCGATCTGGGCACGCAGCAGTTCCGGCAGGTCGTTCACGTCTTTGATGTGATCGTACTCTTTGGTCAGCTTGCTGTGCGGTACGGCAACCAGTTTCGCATCTTCGCCGGCTTCGTCGGACATCTTCAACACGCCAACCGGACGGCAGCGGATCACAGAACCAGGCTGCAGTGGGTATGGGGTTGGCACCAGCACGTCAACCGGGTCACCGTCCAGAGACAGGGTGTGGTTGATGTAACCGTAGTTGCACGGGTAGAACATCGCGGTGGACATGAAACGGTCAACGAACAGCGCACCGGTGTCCTTGTCGATTTCATATTTGATCGGATCGGCGTTTGCCGGGATTTCGATAACAACGTAGATGTCTTCCGGCAGGTCTTTGCCAGCAGGGACCAGGTTCAAGCTCATGTCGGTTTCCTTTAATCAAACCAGAAATGGAGTGGCGGCTATTATAGCGGACTCTTTTGCGATTTCCTGCCCTTTTCATCATCCCCGCCCCGGCGCAGAGCCATCCATCGAATTTCCAGATAAATCCTCCCACGGCGTTAAGTTTTCTCGAGGGTTGCCGATAACTTCATCAAATAATAATGAGTCGGCGAAGTCTGGCTCCGCGTTTTACCTCCTCTACGTAAGATCTCACTATTTCTGAAGCCGGGAAGAACTCATGCTAAAAAAGATTACGGTCAAGGCCGGGCTGATTGCCCTGTTGAGCCTGATGACGCTGCTGTTGATTATGGTCAGCACGATTGGCGTCAACGCGATTAACGAAGGATCGCGCTCGTTACACACCCTGAATCAAATCCTGGGGGAAGAGTTGGGGTCGCTGGCCAGCAGTTCCAACCTGACGCTGCGCGCCAGAACCGCTGCCTCACTGGCGGTACGCCAACGGGAAATCGGCCAGATTGAGGTTTCAGATGCTACGGTGGGCCGTATCTATGACTATCTTGCGCAATCGAAGCAGGAAATGGCGCGTTTTGTCAGCGTCGGTACCGTTACCGAACGTGGACGCGAGCTGTCCGGTCGTTTGCAAAACAGCTACCGCGCCTATCTGGAACAGGGCGTTGGGCCGATGGCCGATGCCATCAAGGCCGGCAAAGTTGATGATTACTACGATATTCAGGAAACAAAAATTTCCGCGTTGAGCATCGCTTTTGAAAAGGACCTCAGCGACTTCCGCAGCTTCGCCATGAAGATTGGCCAGCAGCGGGTGAATGAAGCGGAAAGCAATGCCAGCACCAAAATTACGCTGATCGTGATTGCTGGCCTGCTCAGCATTTTGCTGGCGCTACTGGCCTGGTTTGCGCTGCGGGTGATTATTCTGCGTCCGCTCGATGAGTCAATTGCCCAGCTGGAACATATCGCCAGCGGCGACCTGACGCACCGCATCACCGGCGAAGGCGAGACCGAAATGGGCCGTCTGGTGCGTGCGATGCAGCGGATGCAGCAGGCCTTGGTCAGTTCGGTCAGCAAGGTGCGCGATGCCAGCAGCCAAATCGATACCGGTTCACGCGAACTGGCTGCCGGCAACCTGCACCTGGCGCAGCGTACCGAAGAATCAGCCGCTTCTCTGGAAGAAACCGCCGCCAGCATGGAACAGCTGACCTCGACGGTGAAGATGAACGCCGAGAACTGCGAACAGGCGAATCAACTGGCGCTGAGCGTATCCGATATTGCCAACCAAGGCAGTGAAGTGGTCAGTCAGGTCATGGACAAGATGCAGGCGATCACCGATAGCTCACGCCGCATTGCCGATATCATCAGCGTGATGGACGGCATTGCCTTCCAGACCAACATTCTGGCGTTGAATGCGGCGGTGGAAGCTGCACGTGCCGGTGAACAAGGGCGTGGTTTTGCCGTGGTGGCCGGTGAGGTTCGCAGCCTGGCTCAGCGCAGCGCGCAGTCGGCGAAAGAGATCAAAGGGTTGATTGAAGCGTCGCAGAATCGGGTGCAGGAAGGCGAACAAATGGCCGGTTCGGCGGCGAAAACCATGAACGGCATTACCGGTGAAGTGGGCCGGGTGACGGCGCTGATGCGGGAAATCTCTGCGGCTACGCGTGAGCAAAGCAGCGGCATTGAGCAGGTAAACCTGGCGGTGGCGCAGATGGATCAGGTGGCGCAACAGAATGCGGCCTTGGTCGAAGAGTCGGCGGCGGCGACGCGCTCGCTGGAGGATCAGGCGCAGTTGCTGGCGCAGAGCATGGCGGCGTTCAAATTATAATGCCGGGGACGGCAAGCCGTCCCCCACATCGAACTCGTTATTCGTCCGGGTTCTCAGCGATAAAGCGCTCAGCGTCTTCCACCATGGATTTGGTGCCGACAAAGAACGGTGCGCGCTGGTGCAGTTTCACCGGGGTGATGTCCAGAATACGGTTTTTACCGTCGCTGGCTTTACCGCCGGCCTGTTCCGCCAGGAACGCCATCGGGTTGCATTCATACAGCAGGCGCAGCTTGCCTTGCGGGTGGCTGGCGGTGCTTGGATAAATGTAGATGCCGCCTTTCAGCAGGTTGCGGTGGAAGTCGGCAACCAGTGAACCGATGTAGCGTGAGGTATAAGGGCGTTGTGTAGCTTCGTCCTGTTCCTGACAATATTTGATGTATTTCTTCACGCCGCGCGGGAACTTGATGTAGTTACCTTCGTTGATGGAATACATATTGCCGCTGGCCGGGAAGCGGACTTTCTCGTGGGAGAGGCAGAACACGCCCAGAGAAGGATCGTAGGTAAAGGCATGCACGCCATAACCGGTGGTGTACACCAGCATGGTGGATGAACCGTAAACCACGTAGCCTGCGGCGACCTGTGCGCTGCCTGGCTGCAGGAAGTCTTCTTCGGTCACTGGCGTACCGACCGGGGTAATGCGACGATAGATAGAGAAAATCGTACCGACCGAGACGTTGACATCGATGTTGGACGAACCGTCCAACGGATCCATCAGCACCACATACTTGGCATTTTCAGCCCGCTCGCCGTCGAATATCACGATTTCATCTTCTTCTTCAGAAGCGATACCCGCAACTTCACCGCGCGCTTTCAATGCTGCTTTCAGCTTTTCATTCGCGTACAGGTCCAGTTTCATCTGAACTTCGCCCTGTACATTGGAAACGCCGCTGGTCCCCAGAATATCCACCAGACCCGCTTTGTTGATATCGCGGTGGATGATTTTGGCGCCCAGTTTAATTGCAGAAAGTAGCGCAGTCAGCTCGCCGGTGGCGTGTGAGAAGTCGTGCTGTTTCTCGACGATAAATTCGCCTAACGTTTTCATGACACAATCCCTGAATCTACGGATGGGTAGCGGTTTGTTAACAAACCGCCAACGTATTCGCGAGCAGTGTAGCCCAAAGATGAACGCTATTCATAGGCAAATCCATTTCTTCTGGACGATTCTGAGCGTTAGAATGAGCCAACATTCGACGTACTCTATGAGAAAACTATGCGCATTCACATTCTTGGGATCTGTGGCACCTTTATGGGCGGGCTGGCGGTGCTGGCTCGTTCGCTAGGGCATGAGGTGACCGGCTCTGACGCTAATGTCTATCCGCCGATGAGCACGCTGTTGGAGAAGGAAGGGATCGACCTGATCCAGGGCTACGATCCTGCTCAATTGGATCCGGCGCCGGATCTGGTGATCATCGGTAACGCCATGACGCGGGGTAATCCTTGCGTTGAAGCGGTACTGGAACAAGGGATCCCTTACGTTTCCGGCCCGCAGTGGCTGCACGATTATGTGCTGCGCGATCGCTGGGTGCTGGCCGTGGCCGGCACGCATGGCAAGACCACTACCGCCGGTATGGCCACCTGGATCCTGGAAGCCTGCGGCTATCAACCGGGCTTTGTTATCGGTGGCGTTCCGGGCAACTTTGACGTTTCCGCGCGTCTGGGCGGTAGCCCGTTCTTTGTGATCGAAGCCGATGAGTATGACTGCGCCTTCTTCGACAAGCGTTCCAAGTTTGTGCATTACAGCCCGCGTACGCTGATCATGAATAACCTGGAGTTCGATCACGCTGATATCTTCGACGATCTGAAAGCGATCCAGAAACAGTTCCACCATCTGGTGCGTCTGGTGCCGGGCAAGGGCAAGATCATTTTGCCTGATAACGACAACCACCTGAAACAGGTGATGGCGATGGGCTGTTGGAGTGAGCAAGAGCTGGTCGGGGAAGAGGGCGCATGGCGCGCTCAAAAATTAACGCCGGACGCCAGCCATTATGCGGTGTTCCTCGACGGCGAACAGGTGGGCGAAGTGAAGTGGTCGCTGGTGGGTGAACACAACATGCATAACGGTTTGATGGCCATTGCCGCCACGCGCCACCTTGGTGTGCTGCCAGCCGATGCCTGTCGCGCGCTCGGTGAGTTTATCAATGCTCGCCGCCGTCTGGAACTGCGCGGTGAAGCTCATGGCGTTACGGTGTATGACGATTTTGCCCATCACCCAACGGCGATCCTGGCGACCTTGGCCGCATTGCGCGGCAAGGTTGGCGGTACCGCGCGCATTTTGGCTGTGCTCGAGCCGCGCTCCAATACCATGAAAATGGGGATCAGCAAGAATGATTTGGCACCGTCTCTGGGCCGTGCCGATGAGGTCTTCCTGTTCCAACCGCACCATATCCCCTGGCAGGTGGCGGAAGTCGCGGAAGCCTGTGTACAGCCGGCCCACTGGAGCGCCGATCTCGACACGCTGGTGGACATGATCGTGAAAACGGCCCAGCCTGGCGACCACATTTTGGTGATGAGTAACGGCGGCTTCGGTGGGATCCATGACCGTTTGCTGGAGGCATTGGCCCACAAGTCAGAACCTAAAGTGACTTATTGATCGTCGATTCAGTGTGACTGAAGCAAAACTAAAAGGCCGCTTGCGGCCTTTTCTTTTGCCCATAAAAAAGCCCTCGCGAGCGAGGGCAACGGGGTTCGTCGGATAGGACGACGAAGTTTCTTCAAGGAATCAGTGCTTACGATAGAACTCGGCAGTGGCAGTGACGAGGGTAATCAGTTCGGTAAGCAGGGTTCCCTGAATTGTTATTTGTAGATTTCGGCTGTCGCGTGCCAATTGCCGTTTTCGTAGGCTTCGATCACGCGGTAGGCTTTAGCGCCTTGTTTATCGGCTTTGTCAGACAGGGCCTGGCGAATATCGGAAGGCGCGCCGGTGACGCCGCTGACGGTGATGGTACCGGCAGACTGGAGCGTATTGGCCTGGTCGTTAGTGATTAACGTCGCGGCGGAAGCGCCGAACGAAACGACAGACAGCAGGCTAAGTGCAGCGAGAGTGGTTTTCATGTTCATGATAGTGCGTCCTGTTGTGATAACCGCCTGGAAGGGCTTTTGCAGCGTTTTTGTACTTGAAGGCTGTTATCAGTGGTGCTCGGTACCAGAGTTATATTGCCCGTTGCCGGGTAACGCCTTGTACTTATTTGTAAATTTCTGCTGTCGCGTGGAAGTTACCTTCGTTGCGTGCTTCGATTACACGGTAAGCGGTCGCCCCTTTGGCATCGGCTTTTTCAGACAGTGCCTGACGGATATCTGAAGGTGCACCGGCAACGCCGCTGACGGTAATGGTGCCTGCAGATTGCATTTTTGCGGCCTGGCTTGCATCAACAGATTGTGCTGCAAATGCGCCGAAAGAAAGCATGGAGAGAACGCTCATGGTTGCAATGGTAGATTTAATTTTCATGATTTGACCTTTTCGTATTCTTTTATCAGTTCCAGCGAACTGTGATTTACGTCACGGAAATGAGTATACATCTAGTAACGCCAAAAATTAATAGTTCGCTAACAGTTTCTAGTGAAACTTTATTATGACGATCCTTATCTTTTATAACCAGATGGAATAAAAAGCGGTTATAAAACGATCTTTTGATGTTAAATTTATGTAATTTCAATAAGGTAAGTGCTTTTGACCAAAAGTGCGGAAGATCACAGTAGCTATCACTAGCTAAGCGGAAATGTCATTGAAATGTGTTGCGAAGAGAAAGAAACCTGGCGTTAAAAGTGGTAGGGGGAGGGGGAAAAGTAAGGATGGGGTTAAAGAAACGCTAACAAAACGCGACGGCTCGCCGCATTTTGTTAGCGTTATGCATCACAGCTCCTGTTCGAACAGGGTCAGGATGGCTTCGTACAGCTGGCGCGCGGTAAAGCTGCTGGCTGGGGTAACGAAAATGGTGTCGTCACCGGCGATGGTGCCGAGAATACCTTCGGATTTGCCCAGAGAATCCAGCAGGCGAGCAATGAGCTGCGCGGCGCCGGGGCTGGTGTGGATAACGACAACTGCATCGTTATGATCGACATCCAGCACCAGATTCTTCAGCGGGCTGGTAGTGGTCGGCACGCCGAGTTCAGCGGGAAGGCAATACACCATTTCCATTTTGGCATTGCGCGTACGCACCGCGCCGAACTTGGTCAGCATGCGCGATACTTTGGATTGGTTGATGTTTTCGAAGCCTTCTTCTTGCAGCGCCAAAACAATCTCGCCTTGAGAACTGAATTTTTCTTCTTTCAATAACGCTTTAAACGCCTTGATCAGATCTTCCTGCTTTGCGGGATTACGCATTTTGCACCGTGGAATGTTGACAATAGAAGTGATTATTATGCATATAAATGAATTTTTATGCAATCAAAGGACGCCCGGAAAAAATAACAATGCCCGGACAACGAGGAAAGGGCAGCATTTTAACAAAATCCGTACCCCATGAATATGCCCTTTCGGTGACCGAAAATGCCGCCCTCGGTGGTAAAGAAAATGTTATTAAAATGATGTTGTTCTGATGTTGTGTAAGGGTGTAATGTAACCGCCGGTTAACTTGCTCGTGAATAACCTCGCAGTATTTTTGATTAGTGTGCGCTATGCCCTTAATGCGTAAGCTATTTAATCTAAAATGAGCGCGACATCGGCTGTTTTATTGCGCCAGTTCTCAAACAGACTGTTAAGAGATTGTTTTTAAAGGTGTAATAATTTAAGGTCCGTAACCAACATATTCACGGCGCTTTATATATTTAAGATAATAAAGGAGTATAGGATGAAAGTTGCAGTTCTCGGTGCTGCTGGCGGTATCGGCCAGGCCCTCGCCCTTCTACTCAAAACCCAGCTTCCTTCAGGTTCTGAACTCTCTCTCTACGACATTGCCCCCGTTACCCCAGGCGTTGCCGTCGATTTAAGCCACATCCCAACCGCAGTGAAAATCAAAGGCTTCAGTGGCGAAGACGCTACTCCAGCTCTGCACGGTGCAGACGTGGTGCTGATTTCTGCAGGCGTTGCGCGTAAACCAGGTATGGATCGTTCAGATCTGTTCAACGTGAACGCAGGTATCGTGCGTAATCTGATCCAGCAAGTGGCAACCACCTGCCCGAAAGCCTGCATCGGCATTATCACCAACCCGGTCAACACCACCGTGGCTATCGCGGCAGAAGTGCTGAAGAAAGCCGGTGTTTATGACAAGAACAAACTGTTCGGCGTGACCTCGCTGGATATCATCCGTTCCAACACCTTTGTGGCTGAGCTGAAAGGCAAAAAACCGGAAGAGCTGAACGTGCCGGTTATCGGCGGACACTCTGGCGTGACCATTTTGCCGCTGCTGTCGCAGATCCCTGGCGTGAGCTTTACCGATCAGGAAGTGGCCGATCTGACCAAGCGTATCCAAAATGCGGGTACTGAAGTGGTTGAAGCCAAAGCCGGCGGCGGGTCTGCAACCCTGTCTATGGGCCAGGCGGCGGCGCGTTTCGGCCTGTCTCTGGTTCGTGCGTTGCAAGGCGAAAAAGGCGTGGTGGAATGTGCTTATGTGGAAGGCGATGGCAAATACGCTCGCTTCTTCGCGCAGCCGCTGGTGCTGGGTAAGAATGGCGTTGAAGAACGCAAAGACATCGGCACTCTGAGCGCGTTCGAACAGAAAGCGCTGGAAGACATGCTGGATGTTCTGCACAAAGATATCGAACTGGGCGAAAAGTTTATCAATAACTGATCATCCAGCAGTGCATGAGTATGCATAGGCCGCCGGACAACGTACCGGCGGTTTTTTTATGCCCGCAGCTAGGACCGAATACGGGCTTTTCGATCCAGTAAGTTATTGGTATGGGGATCGAAATAGCGGCTCGGCCAGATTTCCGCAGGGTGTATATCGAGCGTTTCGGCAATCAGCCATTCTCCTTTTGGCCAGGGACGCGACAGTGCGTTTGCCAGCGTTGATGAGCTAAGTCCTGCCTTGCGCGACACCGCCGCCAGTGTCGTTCCCTTCTTACGTAAAGCCGCAATGATATCCGCCGGATGCCAATCCTTGTTCCTTGAGTTCATGTTTGCATTCCTTTTTTGATTAGCGAAAGTTCTGTTAGTGGTATAACTAACAGGTCAAGATTAATCGTTTGAACAACATGAAACGCTTATACGGAAACTAGGATACCACTAAATTTCTTAAAAAATATCCAATAAATTTCCTAAAAAAGATCTTCGCCTACTTTTGCCCAGAGAACATGGCCATGAAAAAAGAGTGGTTTGCCGCCAAGGAATTGACCGGCGTGGCAGGGTTACCTTCCTCACCACAGGGAATAAACTTGATGGCGCGTCGTGAAGGCTGGATCAGCCGCCGGCGCAAAGGCGTACAGGGAAAGGCGCTGGAGTATCACATTGACAGTTTGCCGACCGGTACGCGCAATTTACTGATCTTGAAAGAGGAGCCGGCGCTGTATGGAGTTGAGCGCAAGGATCCGCTGACGGTGTGGATTGAGTATTACTACCACCTGACGGAGAGCGAACGCGAAAAGATGTTGGCTTTCCTGATGCGGGAAGGGATTGGCGGCCTGCTGGCGCGTGTCTTTCCGGGGAAATGAACAGACCCGCATCGCGGGTCTGTGGAAACTGCAGGGCGTTTATTATTTCTTAAAAATCGCGTTGAACTGCAAGATGGGCTAATCCTTCCAGCGCGGCACGGTGGGCAGACTCCGGCAGCACCTGCAGTGCGGCAATCGCCTTGTCGGCCTCTTCCTCAGCGCGTTGGCGGGTATATTCCAGCGAGCCGCATTGCTCCATGGCCTGTAAAACCGGCTCCAGCAAATGACGACCGTTGCCCTGTTCAATCGCGCCGCGGATCATGGCTTTCTGCTCGCCTTCACTATTATGCATGGCATGCAGCAAGGGCAGCGTCGGTTTGCCCTCGTTAAGATCGTCACCGGTATTTTTACCCAGGGTGCTGCCGTCGGCGCTGTAATCGAGCAGGTCGTCGATCAGCTGGAAGGCGGTGCCAAGATAGCGGCCGTAATCCTGCAGCGCTTTTTCTTCTGCCTCGCTGGCGCCCGAAAGGATCGCCGAAGATTGTGCCGCCGCTTCGAACAGGCGTGCGGTTTTGCTGTAGATCACCCGCATGTAGCTTTCTTCGGTAATGTTCGGATCGTTCACGTTCATTAACTGCAGCACTTCACCTTCGGCAATCACATTGACCGCCTCGGACATCAGCGCCAATACACGGAGCGATTCCAGGCTGGTCATCATCTGGAAAGCACGCGTATAGATGAAGTCGCCAACCAATACGCTGGCGGCATTGCCGAAGGCGGCATTGGCAGTGGCCTTGCCGCGACGCATATCGGATTCATCCACCACATCATCATGCAGCAGGGTTGCGGTATGAATGAATTCGATCAGCGCAGCGACGGTAATGTGTTTATCACCCTGATAATGCAATGCCCGCGCCGCCAGAACGGCGATCATCGGGCGGATGCGTTTACCGCCACCACTGATAATGTAATAGCCAAGCTGATTGATGAGCGTGACATCGGAATTCAGCTGTTCGAGAATTGTTGCGTTCACGGCCGCCATATCTTGCGCGGTTAACTCGGTAATTTGCTCTAGGTTCATTGTATTTTTTTCAGCTGTGTTTCTCTTCACCGCGTTGAGATCGCTGCTCACATCGGTACATGGCGGTAACTGTCCTACTGATTGTACTTGAAAAACGCCTCAGATAAACGCCATGAAAGAAACTGTGCTTTTTTTCTTCTTTTTTGTACTTCTGGTCTTATTCTGCTCTTGTCATATGCTGGATTATTGCGTAGAATTCGCGCCCTATTGTGAATATTTATAGCGCGCTCTGTACTGAACAGTTGGGCACGCGGAAAGCGGAGTTTTATATGTACGCGGTTTTCCAAAGTGGTGGTAAACAACACCGAGTAAGCGAAGGTCAAACCGTTCGCTTGGAAAAGCTGGACATCGCAACTGGTGAAGCTGTTGAGTTTGACCAGATTCTGATGATTGCTAATGGCGAAGATATCAAAATCGGCGTTCCTTTCGTCGATGGCGGTAAGATCAAAGCTGAAGTCGTTGCTCACGGTCGTGGCGAGAAAATTAAGATTGTTAAGTTTCGTCGTCGTAAGCACCATCGTAAGCAGCAGGGCCACCGTCAGTGGTTCACTGACGTTAAAATCACCGGCATCAGCGCTTAAGTTAGGGGAGCAGATTAATGGCACACAAAAAGGCTGGCGGCTCGACTCGTAACGGTCGCGATTCAGAAGCTAAACGTCTGGGCGTTAAACGCTTTGGCGGCGAAGCAGTACTGGCAGGCAGCATCATCGTTCGTCAGCGCGGCACTAAATTCCACGCTGGTACCAACGTGGGTTGCGGCAAAGACCACACTCTGTTTGCTTTGAAAGACGGTAAAGTCAAATTCGAAGTTAAAGGCCCGAGCAATCGTAAATTCATCAGCATCGAAGCTGAATAATTTTTCGAGCCTTACGAAATAGATGTAAGCCCCGCAACTCGTTGCGGGGCTTTTTACATTTATGGGCTGCTTGTGCATCGGCCCGTCAGCGCTGGCAAAAGGTAAGATGGAAACGAAACAGCAGGTCGGAATTGGCATTTTCCTGGCGGTAACTACGGCAGTTTGCTGGGGTGCATTGCCGATTGCGATGAAAGAAGTGCTGGTAGTGATGGAGCCGTTTACCGTCGTTTGGTATCGATTTACCATCGCGGCGCTGGGGCTGGGGATCATTTTGGCCGTGCGCGGCAGATTGCCGCCGGTGACCATGTTCCGTCAACCACGCTGGCTGCTGATTTTGGCCATCGCCACCGCGGGCTTGCTGGGGAATTTTATCTTCTTCAGCTCTTCGTTGCAGTACCTTAGCCCGACCGCATCGCAGGTCATCGGCCAGCTGTCGCCGGTCGGTATGATGTTTGCCAGCGTGCTGGTTTTAAAAGAGCGGATGCGCATCACCCAGGTGATTGGCGCACTGATGCTGATTTGCGGGCTGCTGTTGTTCTTCAATGTCAGCCTGATTGAGATTTTCACCCGCCTGACGGATTACACCCTGGGGGTGCTGTTGGGCGTGTGTGCGGCGATGGTCTGGGTGACTTATGGCGTGGCGCAGAAAGTGTTGCTACGTCGATTAGCCTCGCCGCAAATTCTGGTAATGTTGTACACTTTATGTGCGATCGCGCTATTCCCTCTGGCCAAGCCTGAGGTGATTTTCCAGCTCAGCGGCTGGCAATTAGCCTGTTTGCTGTTCTGTGGCGCCAACACGCTGATTGGCTATGGTGCGCTGGCGGAAGCCATGGCGCGCTGGCAGGCGGCGCAGGTGAGTGCGTTAATCACGCTGACCCCGCTGTTTACCCTGCTGTTTTCAGATTTGTTGGCGCTGGCCTGGCCACACGTATTCGCCGCCCCGACATTGAATGTCGTCGGTTATGTCGGCGCTTTCGTCGTGGTAGCGGGCGCCATGTTTTCCGCAATTGGTCACCGTTGGTGGCCGCGACGGGCAGAAACCCGCCTGGTTGCTCCTTTGAAGCAGCCCGGTGAATGATTTACGGAGACGGTAAATGAAGTTTGTAGATGAAGCAGCGATTTTGGTCGTTGCAGGTGACGGTGGTAATGGTTGCGTCAGCTTCCGCCGCGAAAAGTATATCCCGAACGGCGGCCCTGATGGCGGTGACGGCGGCGATGGCGGCGACGTCTATCTGTTGGCGGACGAAAACCTCAACACGCTGATCGACTACCGCTTTGAGAAATCTTTCCGTGCTGAACGTGGCCAGAACGGCCAAAGCCGTGACTGTACCGGCAAGCGTGGCAAAGATATCACCATCAAGGTACCGGTCGGTACCCGCGTGCAGGATCAGGGCACCGGTGAGATCCTCGGTGACATGACTCGCCATGAACAACGTCTGATGGTGGCGAAGGGCGGTTGGCACGGTTTGGGCAACACCCGTTTTAAATCATCAGTTAACCGTGCGCCGCGCCAGAAAACGCTGGGCACCGCCGGTGAAGCACGTGACATCTTGCTGGAGCTGTTGCTGCTGGCCGATGTTGGCATGCTTGGCCTGCCAAACGCCGGCAAATCCACCTTCATTCGTGCAGTGTCTGCCGCTAAGCCGAAAGTGGCCGACTATCCATTTACCACTCTGGTCCCAAGCCTGGGCGTGGTACGTATGGATCACGAACAGAGCTTCGTTATTGCCGACATTCCTGGCTTGATCGAAGGGGCTTCCGACGGTGCCGGCCTGGGTATTCGCTTCCTGAAGCACCTGGAGCGTTGCCGCGTTCTGCTGCACCTGGTGGATATCGCACCTATCGATGAATCCGATCCGGTAGAAAACGCCAAAGTCATTATCAACGAGTTGAATCAATACAGCGAAAATCTGGCGCAGAAGCCACGCTGGCTGGTTTTCAACAAGGTTGACCTGATAGGTGAGGAAGAAGCTGCCGAGCGCGCCAAGGCGATTGCAGAAGGCATGGGCTGGGAAGGCAAGTACTACATGATCTCCGCGGTGAATCGCGAAGGCGTGAATGCGCTGTGCTGGGACGTGATGAAGTTCATCAACACCCAACCGAAAGCCATGGCTATCGAAGAAAGCGCACCGGAGAAAGTCGAGTTCATGTGGGATGATTACCACCGTGAACAGATCGCTGAAGTGGAAGCTGAAGCGGAAGACGATTGGGATGATGACTGGGACGAAGATGACGACGAAGGCGTCGAAATCATTTACCAGAAATAATCTTGCAAAGAAAAGGGCTCAGTTAAAAACTGGGCCCTTTTTTATTGGCATTATTTTTTCAGGACATTCTCAGGTAACCAGCATTGTGCATTCAGCCCGTGGGTATCCTGGCGATTTTCCAGAGTCAGACGGCCCTGATGCAGTTGCACTATGCGGGTGACGATGTTCAGTCCCAGTCCGCTGCCGCCATAGCGCTGATCCATACGGCGGAATGCCTGAGTGAGCTCACCTTCCATTTGTTCTTTGATTCCCGGGCCTTCATCCGTCACCTGCAACTGATAGCCGGGTTTCTGCTGTGTCAGCTGCACCTGAATGCTGCTGCCTTCCGGGCTGTAGCGGTGAGCATTTTCTACCAGATTACGCAGCAGCAGGCGAAGCAGGACCGGATCGCCATGCATCGGGGCCGCTGCCGGGAGCTGCCATTGCAGTTTTTGTCCGCGCTGGCGGGTCAACTCCTCAAGTTCTTCTTGTAGCGGCAGGATCACGTCGCTCACCCAATCGAAACGCTGATAGTGGCCGCTGGCAAAGTCTTGTCCGGCGCGTGCGAGCATCAGCAATTGTTCGACGGTATGCATCAGTTGATCGATGCGGGTGATCAACGGCTTACTTTGCGGGACCCCCTGTTTTTCCATTAACTCCAGGTGCAGTCGTATCCCCGCCAGTGGCGTACGTAACTCATGTGCGGCATCTGCGGTGAACAGTCGTTCCTGTTGAATGGTGTTATCCAACCGTGAGAACAGTTGGTTGAGTGTGGTGGTGACCGCCATAATTTCGAGGCTGTCTCCGCTGAGCGGCAGAGGCGTCAGGTTATCGGCGGAACGCTTCTCCAACCGTTGCTGCAGCTGATTGAGCGGGCGAATAATCCAGCTGATAGCCCAGAATGAGGCCAGCAGGGTGACGATCATCATGATCAGCGAAGGGGCGAGCAGTGAGGCTATCGCCTCGGCGATTTCCGTATCGACACGCTCGGTACGCACCTTGGCCGACAGGGTTTCATCCACCAGGAAACTGATTTGCTCCTGGCTTTCATGCCAGAGCCAAAAGGCGCTGATTAACTGGGTGACCAACAGGATCAGCGCCAGCATCAACAACAGACGACGGCGCATGCTGATCATGATGAGGATTCCAGACGATAGCCAATGCCACGAACGGTACGGATGCGGTCCTTGCCCAATTTGCGGCGCAGGTTATGGATATGCACTTCCAGCGTGTTGGAGCCTAAATCATCCTGCCAGGTATAAAGATCCTGCTGCAACAGCTCGCGATTAACCGTTTGACCGGCGCGCATCATCAGCCGGGAGAGGATGGCGAATTCTTTCGGCGTCACCTCCACCGGCTGCTGCTGAACATAAACCTGCTGGCTGGAGAGATTGAGCTGGAGATCGTCCAACTGAATAAGATTGTCGCTGTGGCCCTGATAGCGGCGGATCAGGGCGCGCACGCGCGCCTGTAGTTCAACTAACGCGAAGGGCTTGACCAGGTAATCGTCAGCACCGGCGTCCAGCCCCTCGACCCGGTCTTCCAGTGCGTCACGGGCGGTCAAAATCAGCACTGGCAGGTCGACCTGCTGGCGGCGCCACTGCCGCAGCAGGCTGGCACCATCCATGTCGGGCAAGCCCAGATCGAGGATAATCATGCTGTATTGGCTGGTGATGAGCAGAGCATTGGCCTCCGCTGCCGTGGCGGCGCAGTCACAGGCATAGCCTTCCCCGGCTAATGCCAGTGCCAACCCTTGTTGCAGCAGCTCATCGTCTTCCACAATCAGCAGTTTCATCATAACCCTCAGTTATTCTGATAAATATCCCGGTACAGACGGCTTTCGAAACGAACCAGTGGCGCTCGACGCTGCTTTTGATCTTCCGGCGGTACGGCATAGCCTGAAAGATACTGTACGAAGGCAAAACGCTGGCCGCTGGCGGTAGTGATAAATCCGGCCAGGTTATATACGCCCTGCAGCGCACCGGTTTTGGCGGAAACTTTACCGTCGACACCGGCTTCGTGCAGCCCGCCACGGTAGCGCAGCGTTCCGTCGTAACCGGACAGCGGCAGCATCGAAATAAAGTTCAGCTCGCTGTCATGCTGCGCAATGTATTGCAGCGCCTGCATCATGGTCGCCGGAGCCAGCAGGTTATGGCGTGAAAGGCCTGAGCCGTCTACCACGATGCTGTTGCCCAAATCCACGCCGGCCTTCTGACGCAGCACCTGACGCACGGCGTCAGCGCCGGCACGCCAGGTACCTGGAACGCCAAAACGTTCATGACCGATGGTGCGGAAGACGGTATCGGCAATCATGTTGTCCGATTTCTTCAGCATAATCTTCAGCAATTCGTGCAACGGTGCTGATTGAGTCTGGGCGATCACCGTGCCTTTCAGGCCCGGCTGTGTCTGGCGCTTCAGGTGTCCGTCAATCTGGATACCGGCCTGGGTCAGCTCATCTTTCAGGATCGCCCCGGCATAGCTGGCACCATCCTGAATGGCGAAGGCCAGCGGCAGGGGATCGCTGCGTTGGGTCAGGCAACCGGTTAGGGTAAAGCGGTTCAATTCGCCCGGCACCACATCCAGCTCGCAGTATTGGGCATCCGCGGACCCTTTCGCCAACGTGCGAACCTGGCTAAACATATTGACCGGATAATAGGAGGCCACGCGAATAAAGGCCATATCGCCCGGATTGGGGGCGCTGTACAGCGACACCGAGAAACAGTTGCGGTCGACTATCGCCGCCGCCGGCGGTGCGCTGAAACACTGCGTCAGGTCGTTCCACGGCCAGCCGGGGGCTTTGTCATGGCTGGCGAATACCGAGGTATCGACCAGCACATCGCCGGTAATCTGGTGCACGCCCTGTTTTTTCAGGATCGCCACCATGTTGCGCAGGCTCTGGCGCTTAAAGGTCGGATCGCCGCCAAAGCGGGCAATCAGGTTGCCGCGCAGCACGCCGTCGCTGATGTCGCCCTGGCTCTCCAGCGTGGTGGTGAAGCGATAGTCTGGGCCGAGCTGCAACAAGGCAGCTAAAGCGGTCAGTACTTTTTGGGTACTGGCCGGCAACGCCATTTGCTGAGAGTGATAATCGATGGTCGGAGCGCTAGCGCCGATCTTCTGAACTACCAGGGCAAGGTTGGCCCCATCAGGCAAATATTGTGTGTAATCTTCAACCGGGGCCGCATTCGCATTCAGAACAAATGCGCAAGCCAATGCACTGACAATTCGTGAAAAACGCATAATCTCGGGATAACAGCTGGATAACGTGCCGTCATACTACGGTGCATTCAGGGAAAAAGTAAACGATGACCCTCAAGGAACTCTAGGCTAAAATGCGTATCAAAATGCAAAATCGATCCTGACTTGGGCAAGGGTTCCGAGTCAGGCTTCTTTTGTTTATCGCCTGGAGGCGGGGGGCACGTACCCACCGTTTTTTCATACGAACACGTCAGGATGACGGCTATTTGAACAGGAAAGATTTAGAGGTATTTATACTATGAAACAGATTCCGATGACCTTGTTTGGCGCTGAAAAACTGCGCGAAGAACTCGAATATTTGAAAGGCGTGCGCCGTCCGAAAATCATTGCGGACATCGCTGACGCCCGTGAACACGGCGATTTGAAAGAAAACGCAGAGTACCATGCGGCGCGTGAGCAGCAGGGATTCTGTGAAGGACGTATCCAGGAAATTGAAGCCAAGCTGTCGAACGCGCAGGTGATCGATATCACCAAGATGCCAAACAATGGCCGCGTGATTTTTGGCGCTACCGTATCGGTGCTGAACCTGGATAGCGAAGAAGAAGTGACCTACCGTATCGTTGGCGACGACGAAGCTGATTTCAAGAAAAATCTGATTTCTGTCAATTCGCCTATGGCACGTGGCCTGATCGGCAAAGAACAAGATGATGTGGTTGTGATAAAAACCCCGGGTGGCGATGTCGATTATGAGATCTTGAAGGTTGAATATCTCTGATCACCTTCCAATCGTGCAGAAAATCGCCAGGGTTTTGTAAAGAAAGGAAAAAGGCCGCGTGCGGCCTTTTATCTGAATCAGGTGCATGGCACCTTTTCGTTAACCCAATGCTTATTAACGCGGTAGACTGATCTTGCGCTCTTTAGACGGGCGGTAAAGAATAAGCGTACTACCGATGACTTGCACATTGCAGGCACCCGTTTCGCGCACGATAGCGTCGGCGATCAGGGTTTTGGTTTCGCGATCTTCAGCAGCGATTTTTACCTTGATCAGCTCATGATGCTCCAGAGCCTGTTCAATTTCAGCCAGCACCCCTTCGGTGAGACCGTTATTACCCAGCATGACAACCGGTTTTAACGGATGCGCCAGGCCTTTCAGGTGCTGTTTTTGTTTATTATTCAGATTCATTGTCTTTTTTGCTTAAGTTGGGATTGAAAACGGTACATTCTACCGCCATCTCATGTATATCACCAAATCGGTCTTCATCGGTGTGAGTCTACATGAGCTGCGAACCTGACATTAAGACTCTTTTTATGATAGTTGGAAAACGAGATGGCTAATAAAAAGCGTTCTGCTAGCTCCAGTCGCTGGTTACAAGAACACTTTAGCGATAAATATGTGCAACAGGCGCAGAAAAAAGGGCTACGTTCGCGCGCCTGGTTTAAACTTGATGAAATACAGCAGAGTGACAAACTGTTTAAACCTGGCATGACCGTAGTAGATTTAGGTGCGGCGCCGGGTGGTTGGTCGCAGTATGTCGTGACCCAGATTGGCGGTTCCGGCCGCATCATCGCCTGTGATATTTTGCCAATGGATCCTATCGTTGGCGTCGATTTCCTTCAGGGCGATTTTCGTGATGAACTGGTGCTCAAGGCTCTGTTGGAACGTGTAGGTGAAAGTAAGGTTCAGGTGGTCATGTCTGACATGGCCCCGAATATGAGTGGCACTCCGGCCGTCGATATTCCAAGATCGATGTATCTGGTGGAATTAGCACTGGGAATGTGTCGTGATGTCCTCGCACCAGGCGGAAGTTTCCTGGTGAAGGTGTTCCAGGGAGATGGCTTTGACGAGTACCTACGGGAAATTCGCTCCCTGTTTACGAAGGTTAAGATTCGTAAGCCAGACGCTTCCCGCGCACGTTCGCGCGAAGTGTACATTGTAGCGACAGGGCGCAAGCTGTAGTACCCTAACGCTGTTTGTTAACACAGTTGTAATATGAGGTTAATCCCTTGAGTGACATGGCGAAAAACCTAATTCTCTGGTTAGTCATCGCGGTAGTGTTGATGTCTGTATTCCAGAGCTTTGGGCCCAGCGAGTCGAATGGCCGTAGGGTGGATTACTCTACCTTCATGTCCGAACTGACCCAAGATCAGGTTCGCGAAGCGCGAATCAATGGACGTGAAATTAACGTTACCAAGAAAGACAGTAACAAATACACGACCTACATCCCTGTCAACGATCCTAAGTTGCTGGATACGTTGTTGACCAAGAATGTGAAAGTGGTTGGTGAACCGCCTGAAGAGCCGAGTTTGCTGGCTTCTATCTTTATTTCATGGTTCCCGATGCTGTTGCTGATCGGGGTCTGGATCTTCTTCATGCGTCAAATGCAGGGCGGCGGCGGCAAGGGCGCGATGTCCTTCGGCAAGAGCAAGGCCCGCATGCTGACGGAAGACCAGATCAAAACCACTTTTGCTGACGTTGCCGGCTGTGACGAAGCGAAAGACGAAGTAAGCGAACTGGTGGAATACCTGCGCGAGCCGAGCCGTTTCCAGAAGCTGGGCGGCAAGATCCCGAAAGGCGTGCTGATGGTTGGCCCGCCGGGGACAGGTAAAACCCTGCTGGCGAAAGCGATCGCCGGTGAGGCGAAAGTGCCGTTCTTCACCATTTCCGGTTCTGACTTCGTGGAAATGTTTGTGGGTGTCGGTGCTTCCCGTGTGCGTGACATGTTCGAGCAGGCGAAGAAAGCGGCACCGTGCATCATCTTTATCGATGAAATCGATGCCGTCGGTCGCCAGCGTGGTGCCGGCCTGGGCGGCGGTCATGACGAACGTGAGCAGACGCTGAACCAGATGCTGGTTGAGATGGACGGCTTTGAAGGCAACGAAGGTATCATCGTTATCGCTGCGACCAACCGTCCAGACGTGCTTGACCCGGCGTTGCTGCGTCCAGGCCGTTTCGACCGCCAGGTTGTGGTGGGCTTGCCGGACGTGCGTGGCCGTGAGCAGATCCTGAAAGTGCATTCACGCCGCGTGCCACTGGCACCCGATGTTGATGCTTCTGTACTGGCTCGTGGTACGCCTGGCTTCTCCGGTGCTGACCTGGCCAACCTGGTCAACGAAGCTGCGCTGTTTGCCGCACGTGGAAACAAACGTGTTGTGTCGATGGTGGAGTTCGAAAAAGCCAAAGACAAGATCATGATGGGTGCAGAACGTCGCTCCATGGTGATGACCGAAGCGCAGAAAGAGTCGACCGCGTATCACGAAGCTGGCCACGCCATTATTGGTCGCCTGGTTCCTGAGCACGATCCGGTGCATAAGGTCACGATTATTCCTCGTGGCCGTGCGTTGGGTGTGACCTTCTTCCTGCCGGAAGGGGATGCGATCAGCGCCAGCCGTCAGAAGCTGGAAAGCCAAATCTCTACTCTGTACGGCGGTCGTCTGGCTGAAGAGATCATTTACGGACCGGAAAAAGTCTCTACCGGTGCCTCGAACGACATTAAAGTGGCGACCTCGATTGCACGCAACATGGTGACCCAATGGGGCTTCTCCGAGAAGCTGGGGCCATTGCTGTATGCGGAAGAAGAGGGCGAAGTGTTCCTGGGCCGTTCAGTGGCCAAGGCGAAGCACATGTCGGACGAAACCGCGCGCATTATCGACCAGGAAGTTAAATCCCTGATTGAACGTAACTATGTGCGAGCGCGTTCGCTGTTGATGGAAAACATGGACATCCTGCATTCAATGAAGGACGCCCTGATGAAGTACGAAACCATCGACGCGCCGCAGATTGACGATCTGATGAACCGTAAAGACGTGCGTCCGCCAGCGGGTTGGGACGATGTGGGCAAGGGCAGCAATTCCGACAACGGTGGCACACCAAAAGCCCCGACGCCGGTTGATGAACCGCGCACACCAAACCCAGGCAATACCATGTCTGAACAGCTAGACAAGTAACTTTGGCTGTGTAATAACATCGAACCCCGGCATGCCGGGGTTTTTTATTGCCCGGCGGGCAGTGAACCAGGCAACAGTAAGGTGGATTAGCAATGCAGTTAACCGTGCGAGACATGACTCTCGATCTTTCCCATCCGCGGGTGATGGGGATCCTCAACGTGACCCCGGATTCTTTTTCTGACGGCGGCCAGCACAACCAGCTTAATCAGGCTTTGCTGCACGCGCATGCGCTGATTTCGGCCGGTGCGACCATGATTGATGTGGGCGGCGAGTCGACAAGACCGGGAGCGGCTGAGGTCAGCGAAGACGAAGAAATCGCGCGCGTAGTCCCCGTCGTTGAAGCCATTGCCCGGCGTTTTGAAGTTTTTATCTCGGTAGATACTTCGAAAGCGGGGGTGATCCGCGAGTCGGCTCAGGCCGGTGCGCACCTGATCAACGACGTTCGCTCATTGCAGGAGCCGGGCGCATTGGCCGCTGCGGCGGAAAGCGGGTTGCCAGTGTGCCTGATGCACATGCAGGGTGAGCCACGAACCATGCAGCAGGCACCGCACTACGACGATCTGATTGGCGATGTGAACGCTTTTTTTCAGCATCATATAGAACGCTGTAATGCCGCCGGTATTACAAATCAGAAATTGCTGCTCGACCCCGGGTTCGGTTTCGGTAAGAATTTAGCGCACAATTATCAGCTTCTGGCCAGATTGTCTGAGTTTCATCACTTCGGCCTGCCGCTTTTGGTGGGAATGTCGCGTAAGTCGATGATTGGGCAACTGCTGAATGTCCCCCCTGATCAGCGGGTTATCGGCAGCGTAGCCTGCGCGGTTATCGCCGCCATGCAGGGAGCGCAGATTGTCAGAGTGCATGACGTTAAAGAAACCGTCGAGGCGATGCGTGTCGTCGAGGCAACCATTTCAGCTAAGGGATGATAGAGACATGAGCGAGCGCAAATATTTTGGTACCGACGGCATTCGTGGCAAGGTCGGTGAGAGTCCTATTACCCCTGATTTCGTTCTGAAACTGGGCTGGGCGGCGGGCAAGGTGCTGGCACGCCACGGTTCTCGTAAAATTATTATCGGCAAAGACACCCGTATCTCAGGTTACATGCTTGAGTCGGCATTGGAAGCCGGTCTTGCCGCAGCGGGGCTGTCTGCTTCCTTCACGGGGCCAATGCCGACGCCGGCGGTAGCCTATTTGACGCGTACCTTCCGTGCGGAAGCCGGTATTGTGATCTCCGCTTCTCATAACCCGTTTTACGACAACGGCATTAAATTCTTCTCCATTGATGGCGCGAAGCTGCCGGATCATGTGGAAGAAGCCATTGAAGCTGAAATGGAAAAACCGCTGACCTGCGTAGAATCTTCCGAACTGGGTAAAGCGAGCCGGATCATCGATGCCGCCGGCCGTTACATCGAATTCTGTAAAGGCACCTTCCCGAGCGAACTGAGCCTGAAAGGCCTGAAAATCGTGGTGGACTGCGCCAACGGCGCGACCTATCACATTGCGCCGAGCGTGCTGCGTGAACTGGGTGCCACGGTGATTGCCATCGGCGTTGAACCGGACGGCATGAACATCAATGAAAAATGCGGTGCAACAGACGTTCGCCAACTGCAAGAGCGCGTGCTGCAGGAGAAAGCGCACGTCGGTCTGGCATTTGACGGTGACGGTGACCGGGTGATGATGGTTGATCACCTTGGCCACAAGGTCGACGGCGACCAGATCCTTTACATCATTGCCCGTGAAGGGTTGCGTCAGGGCCAACTGCGCGGTGGCGCGGTAGGCACGCTGATGAGCAACATGGGGCTCGAACTGGCACTTAAGCAACTGGGCATTCCCTTCGCTCGCGCCAAAGTCGGCGATCGCTATGTACTGGAGAAGCTGCAGGAACTGGGATGGCGCATTGGTGCGGAGAACTCCGGCCATGTAATCCTGCTGGATAAAACTACCACCGGTGACGGCATCGTTGCCGGTCTGCAGGTACTGACTGCGATGGTCCGCAACAACATGAGCCTGCACGACCTGTGCAGCGGCATGAAATTACTGCCGCAGATCCTGGTCAACGTGCGTTTTGTCGGCGAGCACAACCCGCTGGAATCGGAAGAGGTGCGTAAAATCACCGAGCAGGTCGAGGCTGAACTGGCCGGCCGCGGCCGCGTGCTGCTACGTAAATCCGGTACCGAACCGCTGATCCGCGTGATGGTGGAAGGCGAGGACGAGCAGCAAGTGACGGCATTGGCACATCGCATTGCCGACGCGGTGAAATCTGCGGGGTAACGCTTTTTTGATCGGTCCGGGGGCAACCGCTGCCCTCGGAAATCACAGCCTGCGAATTTTATTGGCGTTTTTTTCCGCAAACGCGCCGGTGGCTGCAAATTGCCCTTGCGTGGTTTGGCGCCTTTGGTTAGTATTCACACCCGCTTCAGTGGGCAGTTTGATATAACGCCTGCGACTTCTTAATAGAATTAGAAGCCTTTGGGGTGTGAAGCATTTGGCACGCGGTGAAGCCGCAAGGATACGGGTACAACTATGTACGAAGCTCTTCTGGTAATTTTCCTGCTGATCTCAATCGGGCTGGTTGCTCTGATTATGCTGCAGCAAGGTAAAGGCGCTGATATGGGAGCCTCATTCGGAGCAGGTGCTTCTGGCACATTGTTCGGTTCGAGCGGTTCCGGTAACTTCATGACCCGCATGACGGCTGTGCTGGCGACGCTGTTCTTCGTCATCAGTCTGATCCTGGGCAACCTGAGCACCAACCAGAGCAAGAAAGGCAGCGAGTGGGAAAACCTGGGTCAGCCAGTGAAGTCTGAGCAGACTACCGCGCCGGCAGCACCAACCAAGCCGAGCAGCGATATCCCGCAGTAAGCAGCACGCAGTAACAGAGTTTGAAAACGGTTGTTATTACCTCATTAAAATAACGGCCGTTAGCAGTAAGAATCAGTACCGAGGTGGTGGAATTGGTAGACACGCTACCTTGAGGTGGTAGTGCCCTAACGGGCTTGTGGGTTCGAGTCCCATCCTCGGTACCAAATCCCAGAGATAACTTGCAATTTTGCGATTATCGGCGTAATATTTGCCACGTTTTCGGACGCGGGGTGGAGCAGCCTGGTAGCTCGTCGGGCTCATAACCCGAAGGTCGTCGGTTCAAATCCGGCCCCCGCAACCACTTTCCTTTAAGTGTTTATTTTCAAATACACTTTTCGATTGAATTCCGCTTTTCTCGATCAACATTTGAAAATGACACTTGTTAGAAAGTTGCACCGAAGCCGCTTAGCGGCAAACAGGGTCCAGTTGCATAAAGCCCCGAATTTTCGGGGTTTTTTGTTATTTGGCAACAGAATCACTGGGCTATTAGGCCCTTTTTTTATGTCTTGGGGGTGGGCTTGTCCACATTAGAGCAAAAATTAACAGAGATGCTTTCGGCACCGGTAGAAGCGTTGGGCTTTGAACTTGTAGGCATCGAATTTATTCGTGCGCGCCAATCGACGCTCCGTATCTATATTGACAGTGAAAACGGCATCAATGTTGACGATTGCGCTGATGTCAGCCACCAGGTCAGCGCTGTATTGGACGTCGAAGAGCCAATCACAGTCGCTTACAACTTGGAAGTCTCCTCTCCTGGCCTTGATCGCCCGATGTTCACCGCCGAACACTATACTCGTTTCCTCGGTGATGAAGTCAGCTTGGTCCTGCGCATGGCCGTACAGAACCGTCGCAAATGGCAGGGCATTATCAAGTCTGTCGATGGCGAGATGATCACGGTTACTGTGGAAGGGAAAGATGAAGTGTTCGCGCTGAGCAATATCCAGAAAGCGAACCTGGTACCCCACTTTTAAAGTTTGGATGAGGCAACTAGGATGAATAAAGAGATTCTGGCTGTTGTTGAAGCTGTTTCCAATGAAAAATCCCTTCCGCGTGAGAAGATTTTCGAAGCGCTGGAAACCGCATTAGCCACCGCCACCAAGAAAAAATACGAGCAGGAAATCGAAGTTCGCGTCAGCATTGACCGCAAAACTGGCGATTTCGATACCTTCCGCCGTTGGGTCGCCGTAGATGAAGTGACTCAGCCAACGCGTGAAATCACGCTGGAAGCTGCGCAGTATGAAGAGCCAGGCATCGAGCTGGGCGGTTACATCGAAGATCAGATTGAATCTGTGACCTTCGACCGTATCACCACTCAAACCGCGAAGCAGGTTATCGTACAGAAAGTACGTGAAGCCGAGCGCGCTATGGTCGTTGATGCTTTCCGTCAGCACGAAGGTGAAATCGTCACCGGCGTGGTGAAGAAAGTTAACCGTGACAGCATTGCGCTGGATCTGGGCAGCAACGCCGAAGCGGTAATTGGCCGTGAAGACATGCTGCCGCGCGAAAACTTCCGTCCAGGCGACCGCATCCGCGGCATCCTGTACGCCGTTCGTCCCGAAGCCCGTGGTGCCCAGCTGTTCGTCAGCCGCTCCAGCGCCGAGATGCTGAAAGAACTGTTCCGCATCGAAGTACCGGAAATCGGCGAAGAAGTGATTGAAATTAAAGCGGCAGCCCGCGATCCAGGCTCCCGTGCGAAAATTGCAGTGAAAACCAACGACAAACGCATCGACCCGGTCGGCGCTTGCGTAGGTATGCGCGGTGCGCGCGTTCAGGCCGTTTCGAGCGAGCTCGGCGGTGAACGTATCGACATCATCCTGTGGGATGATAACCCTGCGCAGTTCGTCATCAACGCCATGGCGCCGGCAGACGTTGCCTCGATCGTGGTTGATGAAGATAATTGCACTATGGATATCGCCGTTGAAGCCAGCAATCTGGCACAGGCGATCGGCCGTAATGGCCAAAACGTGCGTTTGGCATCCCAGCTGTTAAAACAACACCGTGACGACGACCGTTGGGAACTGAACGTGATGACGGCGGACGATCTGCAGGCCAAGCACCAGGCCGAAGCTCATGCCGCCATTGATACCTTCACCAAGTATCTTGATATCGACGAAGATTTCGCCACCGTACTGGTTGAAGAAGGCTTCTCTACGCTGGAAGAATTGGCTTACGTGCCGATCAAAGAGCTGCTGGAAATCGACGGTCTGGATGAAGATATGGTTGAAGCGTTGCGCGATCGCGCCAAAGCTGCATTGACCACGCTGGCCCTGGCCCAAGAAGAAAGCCTGGGCGACCAAAAACCTGCTGACGATTTGCTCAACCTTCCGGGTCTTGAGCGCAGCATGGCCTTTAAACTGGCCGCGCGTGGGGTTTGTACGCTGGAAGATCTTGCCGAGCAGGGTGTTGACGATCTGGCTGATATTGAAGGGCTTAGCGATGAGCAAGCCGGCGAGCTGATTATGGCCGCACGTAATATCTGTTGGTTTGGCGACAACGCGTAATAAACTGTAGCAGGAAGGAACAGCATGACGACAGATGTAACCGTAAAATCGCTGGCAGCAGAGATTCAGACTCCAGTTGATCGCCTGGTACAGCAGTTTGCTGATGCAGGGATTAACAAGTCTGAGACAGACTCTGTAACCCAACATGAGAAAGAAGCCTTACTGGCGCACCTGAACCGTGAACACGGTAGCGCGCCTGGTAAGCTCACGTTGCAGCGCAAAACGCGCAGCACCTTGAATATTCCGAGCACCGGCGGTAAAAGTAAATCGGTGCAAATTGAGGTCCGCAAGAAACGCACTTATGTAAATCGCGATACGCCAGAAGCCCAACAGGCTGAAGCGGCAGAGCAGGCACAGCGTGAAGCGGAAGAGCAGGCACAGCGCGAAGCGGAAGAGCTAGCGAAACGCGAAGCAGAAGCGAAGCGCGCAGCCGAAGAGCAAGCCAAACGTGAGGCCGCGGAGATTGCTAAGCGTAATTCAGCGGAAAAAGAAAAAGTGACGAATCAACATACCGACGAAATGACCAAGCCAGCTCAGGCAGAAAAAGCACGCCGTGAAGCCGAAGCCGCTGAACTGAAACGTAAAGCGGAAGAGGAAGTACGCCGTAAGGTCGAAGAAGACGCCAAACGCGTAGCGGAAGAAGCTCGCCGCATGGCAGAAGAGAACGGTGAGAAGTGGGCCGAAGCTGAAGCAGCAAGCGCTGCGGTTGAAACAGCCGATTACCACGTGACTACCTCTCAGCACGCCCGTGCCGCTGAAGACGAAAACGACGCTAAAGTTGAAGGCGAACGCCGCAGCCGCACCCGTGGCGGTAAAGCGACCAAGCAGAAGAAAGGCAACAAGCTTTCCGAGTCTAAAGCAGACCGTGAAGAAGCGCGCGCCGTTACCCGTGGCGGTAAAGGCAAACGTAAGCCAAGCACTCTGCAGCAAGGCTTCAACAAGCCGGCTCAGGTGGTTAACCGCGACGTTATTATCGGCGAGACCATCACCGTAGCCGAACTGGCTAACAAAATGGCGGTTAAAGGCTCTCAGGTCATCAAAGCGATGATGAAGCTGGGCGCAATGGCCACCATCAACCAGGTCATCGATCAGGAAACCGCGCAGCTGGTTGCCGAAGAGATGGGCCACAAAGTTATCCTGCGTCGTGAGAACGAGCTGGAAGAAGCGCTGATGAGCGATCGTGATACCGGTGCAGCGGCTGAGCCACGTGCGCCAGTTGTGACCATCATGGGCCACGTCGACCACGGTAAAACTTCTTTGCTGGACTACATCCGCTCCACCAAGGTGGCAGCAGGCGAGGCCGGCGGTATTACCCAGCATATCGGTGCTTACCACGTAGAAACCGACAACGGCATGATCACCTTCCTGGATACCCCAGGCCACGCAGCCTTTACTTCAATGCGTGCCCGTGGTGCTCAGGCGACTGACATCGTTGTTCTGGTTGTTGCTGCCGACGACGGCGTAATGCCGCAAACCATCGAAGCTATCCAGCATGCGAAAGCAGCGCAGGTACCGTTGGTGGTTGCAGTGAACAAAATTGACAAGCCGGAAGCCGATCCGGATCGCGTTAAGCAAGAACTGTCCCAGTACGGCGTTATGCCGGAAGAGTGGGGCGGCGAAGCTCAGTTCGTTCACGTATCTGCGAAAGCCGGTACCGGTATCGACGAACTGCTGAACGCTATCCTGCTGCAGTCCGAAGTTCTCGAACTGAAAGCAGTACGCAGCGGCATGGCCAGCGGCGTAGTTATCGAATCCTTCCTGGATAAAGGTCGTGGTCCGGTTGCTACCGTGTTGGTACAGGAAGGTACGCTGAACAAAGGCGATATCGTTCTGTGTGGCTTCGAATACGGCCGCGTGCGTGCGATGCGTGACGAACTGGGTCGCGAAGTGACCTCTGCGGGTCCTTCTATTCCGGTTGAGATCCTGGGCCTGTCCAGCGTTCCTGCCGCCGGTGATGAAGCGACCGTTGTACGTGACGAGAAGAAAGCGCGTGAAGTTGCGCTGTACCGTCAAGGCAAGTTCCGCGAAGTTAAACTGGCGCGTCAGCAGAAATCCAAACTGGAAAACATGTTTGCGAACATGACCGACGGTGAAGTTTCTGAGCTGAACATCGTATTGAAATCCGACGTACAGGGTTCTTGTGAAGCCATCATGGATTCACTGTTGAAACTCTCTACCGACGAAGTGAAAGTGAAGATTGTTGGTTCTGGCGTAGGTGGTATCACTGAAACCGACGCAACGCTGGCAGCCGCTTCCAACGCCATCATCCTGGGCTTCAACGTCCGTGCCGACGCTTCCGCGCGCCGCGTGATTGAAGCAGAAAGCCTGGATCTGCGTTACTACTCCGTGATCTATAACCTGATCGACGAAGTGAAGCAGGCGATGAGCGGTATGTTGGCGCCTGAGTACAAGCAGCAGATCATCGGTCTGGCCGAAGTGCGTGACGTGTTCAAATCACCTAAATTCGGTGCTATTGCCGGTTGTATGGTTACCGAAGGTAACATCAAGCGTCACAACCCAATCCGCGTTCTGCGCGACAACGTGGTTATCTATGAAGGCGAGCTGGAATCCCTGCGTCGCTTCAAAGATGACGTTAACGAAGTCCGTAACGGCATGGAATGTGGTATCGGCGTTAAGAACTACAACGACGTGCGCGTCGGCGACATGATCGAAGTCTTCGAAATCATCGAGATCCAACGTACCATCGCTTAACGCTAGCACATCTGCTTAAGTCTTTTCTGGGGGGCCTTGTGCCCCCCGATTTGTCTGGAGAATCCATAATGGCAAAAGAATTCAGCCGCGGTCAGCGCGTGGCACAAGAGATGCAAAAAGAGATTGCTATCATTCTGCAGCGTGAAGTCAAAGATCCGCGTATCGGCATGGCTACCGTTTCTGGTGTAGAAGTTTCTCGCGATTTGGCCTATGCCAAAGTTTATGTCACCTTCCTGAACGTGTTGACCGAAAACCCGGATCCGGAACTGGTGCCAAACGGTATCAAAGCGCTGCAAGACGCTTCGGGCTACATCCGCACATTGCTGGGCAAAGCCATGCGTCTGCGTGTAGTGCCTGAGCTGACCTTCGCTTACGACAACTCTCTGGTTGAAGGCATGCGCATGTCCAACCTGGTGACCAACGTAGTGAAGAACGACGCCGAACGCCGTTCCGCATCAGGCGATGACGAGGAGGCTTAATGAGTCGCCCTCGTCGCCGCGGCCGTGATATCCACGGCGTCCTGTTGCTGGACAAACCGCAGGGCCTGTCGTCTAACGACGCCCTGCAAAAAGTAAAACGCCTCTATAACGCCAACCGCGCGGGACACACCGGCGCGCTCGACCCGCTGGCGACCGGCATGCTGCCGATTTGCCTCGGTGAGGCGACCAAGTTCTCACAGTTCCTGCTCGACTCCGACAAACGCTATCGCGTTATTGCTCGACTGGGTCAGCGCACCGATACTTCGGACGCCGACGGCCAGATTGTGCAGGAACGTCCGGTGAACTTCACCCAGGCGCAGCTCGATGCGGCGCTGGACAGCTTCCGCGGCGATATCAAGCAGGTGCCTTCGATGTATTCGGCGCTGAAGTACCAGGGCAAGAAACTCTATGAGTATGCTCGTCAAGGTATCGAAGTTCCGCGCGAAGCACGCAGCATCACCGTTTACGATCTGCAGTTTATCCGCTGGGAAGGGGACGAACTGGAGCTGGAAATTCACTGTTCGAAAGGCACCTACATCCGCACCATTACCGACGACCTCGGTGAGCTGCTGGGGTGTGGAGCACACGTGATCTACCTGCGTCGTCTGCAGGTGGCGACCTATCCGATCGAAAGGATGGTCACGCTGGAACAGCTGAACGAATTGCTGGAGCAGGCACAGGCACAGGAAGTCGCGCCAGGCGAGCTGCTCGATCCTCTGCTGATGCCGATGGACAGCCCGGTGGAGAACTACCCGGAAGTGAATTTGCTGCCGGTAGTCGCGGGATACGTTAAGCAGGGGCAGCCCGTACAGGTTGCCGGTGCGCCGGCCTCGGGCATGGTACGTATCACCGAAGGTGAAGAGCGTAAATTTATCGGCGTGGGTGATATCGCCGATGACGGTCGTGTGGCGCCGCGCCGCCTGGTCGTCGAATATTTCGACTGAGGGCAGAAAACGCACTGCCTTGCGATCGCACTGCGCTAAGGGTAGAATGGCGCAGCTTATGCATTGGGTTGCTGAATTAGAGATCGGCGCCTGTATTTATTATCTATAATCTGGAGTATTACAATGTCTCTAAGTGTTGAAGCTAAAGCTAAAATCGTAGCTGATTTCGGTCGTGGTACTAACGACAGCGGTTCTTCCGAAGTTCAGGTTGCCCTGTTGACTGCGCAGATCAACCATCTGCAAGGCCACTTCTCAGAGCACAAAAAAGATCACCACAGCCGTCGTGGTCTGCTGCGTATGGTTTCTCAGCGTCGTAAGCTGCTGGACTACCTGAAGCGTAAAGATGTAGCACGTTACACCAGCCTGATCGAGCGTCTGGGTCTGCGTCGCTAATCTAGCGAGTTTCAGTGGAAAGGGGCCTATTTGGGCCCCTTTCTTCTAGGAAGCATAAGCAAATCAGGTTAATGTATTACTGATGTTTCCAAACAGGATCTTCCATTACAGAGGTTCGCGCGGCTAATGAGAGGCTTTGTCTCAGGCTTGAGATAAGGATTGTCATTAGTCGCGAGGATGTAGTGAGAAGGCAAATCGAGCCAATGGCGTGTCGAGTCGTCAATACGATTGCGCGCCTAATCTAAGGATATAATTTTGCTGACACCGATCATTCGCAAATTCCAGTATGGCCAGCATACCGTCACTATTGAGACCGGTATGATGGCTCGTCAAGCCACCGCCGCCGTGATGGTGAGCATGGATGACACCGCCGTATTCGTTACCGTAGTTGGCCAGAAAAAAGCCAAACCAGGCCAGAGCTTCTTCCCACTGACCGTTAACTATCAGGAGCGTACCTACGCTGCTGGTCGTATCCCGGGCAGCTTCTTCCGTCGTGAAGGCCGTCCGAGCGAAGGCGAAACTCTGACTTCCCGTCTGATTGACCGTCCGATCCGTCCACTGTTCCCGGACAGCTTCCTGAACGAAGTTCAGGTGATCGCGACCGTGGTTTCCGTAAACCCGCAGGTTAACCCGGACATCGTTGCGATGATCGGTGCCTCTGCAGCCCTGAGCCTGTCCGGTATTCCGTTCAATGGCCCAATCGGTGCTGCTCGCGTGGGTTACATCAACAGCCAGTACGTGCTGAACCCAACGACTGACGAGCTGAAAGAAAGCAGCCTGGACTTGGTGGTTGCCGGTACCGCAGGCGCAGTGCTGATGGTTGAATCCGAAGCTGACGTTCTGAGCGAAGATCAAATGCTGGGCGCGGTGGTCTTTGGCCACGAGCAACAGCAGATCGTTATCGAGAACATCAATTCCCTGGTTGCCGAAGCCGGCAAGCCTAAGTGGGATTGGCAGGCACCTGCAGTCAACGAAGCGCTGCACGCGCGCGTTGCAGAACTGGCAGAAGGCCGCCTGGGCGACGCTTATCACATCACCGAAAAACAAGAGCGTTACGCTCAGGTAGATGCGATCAAGAACAGCGTTGTTGAAACCCTGCTGGCGCAGGACGAAACCCTGGACGCGTCTGAAATTCAGGACATCCTGGGCAGCGTTGAGAAAAACGTCGTTCGTAGCCGCGTGCTGCGTGGCGAGCCGCGTATCGACGGCCGTGAAAAAGACATGATCCGTGGCCTGGACGTGCGCACCGGCGTACTGCCGCGTACCCACGGTTCCGCACTGTTCACCCGTGGTGAAACTCAGGCTCTGGTTACTGCAACTCTGGGTACCGCACGTGATGCGCAGAACCTGGATGAGCTGATGGGCGAGAAGACCGACAGCTTCCTGTTCCACTACAACTTCCCTCCGTACTCCGTTGGTGAGACGGGGATGGTAGGTTCGCCTAAACGTCGTGAAATTGGTCACGGTCGCCTGGCGAAACGCGGCGTATTGGCTATGATGCCTAAAGCAGAAGATTTCCCGTACACGGTGCGTGTGGTTTCCGAAATCACCGAATCTAACGGTTCTTCTTCCATGGCTTCAGTCTGTGGCGCTTCTCTGGCGCTGATGGACGCTGGTGTGCCAATCAAAGCCGCCGTTGCGGGTATCGCAATGGGCCTGGTGAAAGAACAAGACAACTTTGTGGTTCTGTCCGACATTCTGGGTGACGAAGATCACCTGGGCGACATGGACTTCAAAGTGGCGGGTAGCCGTGACGGTATTACCGCGCTGCAGATGGACATTAAAATTGAAGGCATCACCCGCGAAATCATGCAGGTTGCACTGAACCAGGCCAAGGGCGCGCGTCTGCACATCCTGGGTGTGATGGAACAGGCTATCAGCACTCCGCGTGGCGATATCTCTCAGTTTGCACCACGTATTCACACTATCCGAATCAACCCGGACAAGATCAAAGACGTGATTGGTAAAGGCGGCTCTGTCATCCGTGCGTTGACCGAAGAGACCGGCACTACCATCGAAATCGAAGATGATGGTACAGTGAAAATCGCTGCTACCGACGGTGAGAAAGCGAAATTCGCTATTCGCCGCATCGAAGAGATCACTGCCGAGATCGAAGTGGGCCGTATTTACCAGGGTAAAGTTACCCGTATCGTTGATTTCGGCGCATTCGTGGCGATCGGTGGTGGTAAAGAAGGTCTGGTGCACATCTCTCAAATCGCAGACAAGCGCGTTGAGAAAGTGACCGACTATCTGCAGATGGGTCAGGAAGTACCGGTTAAGGTACTGGAAGTTGACCGTCAGGGCCGCGTGCGTCTGAGCATCAAAGAAGCGACCGCACCAGAAGCAGGTTCACCTGCGCCTGAAGCAGAATAACTGTATAGATAGATTTACAGCTCCCGGCCATGGGGTTGGGAGCTGTTCGTATCGCGCGGGTAGGATGCTTGCGTATTAGCAAACGGATGAAAGGATGTTCATCCAATGTTTGTCTTCGGGAGTGGGAAATGAAGCCTTTCTTGCGCTGGTGTTACGTTGCGACAGCACTCATGCTGGCAGGATGCAGCAACCATGATTGGCGTAAAGACGAAGTTTTGGCGATCCCGTTGCAGCCAACTCTGCAGCAGGAAGTGATCCTGGCGCGCATGGAACAAATACTTGCCAGCCGGGCACTGACGGACGATGAGCGTGCGCAGCTTTTATATGAGCGCGGTGTGCTGTATGATAGCCTCGGGCTACGTGCACTGGCGCGCAATGATTTCTCGCAAGCGCTGGCGATACGTCCTGATATGCCAGAAGTTTTCAACTACCTGGGCATTTACTTAACGCAGGCAGGCAATTTTGATGCTGCCTATGAAGCGTTTGATTCTGTACTAGAGCTTGATCCAACTTACAATTACGCGCGTTTAAACCGGGGCATCGCACTGTATTATGGCGGCCGCTTCCCGTTGGCGCAGGATGATCTGCAGGCGTTTTATCAAGACGACCCAAACGATCCCTTCCGTTCGTTGTGGCTTTATCTGGTGGAAAGAGAAATCGATCCCAAGAAGGCTGACGTAGCGCTCCAGCAGCGTTATGACAAAGCGAACCGAGGGCAATGGGGATGGAATATTGTCGAATTCTACCTGGGCAACATCAGTGAAAAAACGCTGATGGAAAGGCTCAAGGCAGATGCAACGGATAACACTTCGCTCGCTGAGCATCTCAGTGAAACTGACTTCTATTTAGGTAAGCATTACCTAAGTCTGGGGGACAAGGACACCGCTTCGGCGCTGTTCAAACTGACGGTCGCTAACAACGTTCATAACTTCGTTGAGCACCGCTATGCATTGTTGGAATTGGCGCTGTTAGGCCAAGAACAAGACGACCTATCGGAATCGGACCAGCAATAGCTGACGAACAACTATCAGCCTGATATACATTGGTTTTTTGCCAAAGTTATCGTCTTAACGGGCGAGGGCTTTTTTGTTCGTTTTATAATCTAATTTGAGCCGGTTCACACTTTTCAATGAAAATGACTGAAAATTTTCTCGACGAGTTATGTAGACTGGCTGCCATTATTAATGAGGCACGTGTACATGACTACTGAGCTTGAAACCTCTTTTGCTGACCTGGGGCTGTCTGCTCCGATCATTTCTGCCCTGACCGATCTGGGCTATGAAAAACCTTCACCGATCCAGGCTGAGTGTATTCCTCACCTGTTGAACGGCCGTGATGTGCTGGGCATGGCACAGACCGGTAGTGGTAAAACTGCAGCATTCTCGCTGCCACTGCTGCACAACCTTGACGCTTCCCTGAAAGCACCTCAGATCCTGGTGCTGGCACCGACCCGCGAACTGGCGGTTCAGGTTGCTGAAGCGATGACTGATTTCTCCAAACACATGCATGGCGTTAACGTCGTGGCCCTGTACGGCGGCCAGCGTTATGACGTGCAGCTGCGCGCTCTGCGTCAGGGCCCGCAAATCGTAGTAGGGACTCCAGGCCGTCTGCTGGACCACCTGAAGCGTGGCACCCTGAACCTCTCTAACCTGAGCGGTCTGGTGCTTGATGAAGCCGACGAAATGCTGCGCATGGGCTTTATCGAAGACGTAGAAACCATCATGGCAGAGATTCCGGCTGAACATCAGACCGCGCTGTTCTCCGCAACCATGCCGGAAGCGATCCGCCGCATTACCCGCCGCTTTATGAAAGAGCCGCAGGAAGTGCGCATCCAATCCAGCATCACTACCCGTCCGGACATCAGCCAGAGCTACTGGACTGTGCACGGCATGCGTAAAAACGAAGCGCTGGTGCGTTTCCTGGAAGCGGAAGACTTTGATGCGGCGATTATCTTCGTTCGTACCAAAAACGCGACCCTGGAAGTGGCTGAAGCGCTGGAGCGCAGCGGTTACAGCAGCGCAGCACTGAACGGCGACATGAACCAGGCACTGCGTGAGCAGACCCTGGAGCGCCTGAAAGATGGTCGTCTGGATATCCTGATCGCAACCGACGTTGCTGCTCGTGGCCTGGACGTTGAGCGTATCAGCCTGGTGGTAAACTATGATATCCCTATGGATTCAGAGTCTTACGTTCACCGTATCGGCCGTACCGGCCGTGCTGGTCGTGCCGGCCGTGCGCTGCTGTTCGTAGAAAACCGCGAACGCCGCCTGCTGCGCAACATCGAACGCACCATGAAGCTGACCATTCCAGAAGTTGAACTGCCAAACGCAGAACTGCTGGGTGAGCGTCGTCTGGCCAAGTTCGCCGCTAAAGTACAGCAACAGCTGGAAAGCAGCGATCTGGACATGTACCGCGCACTGCTGGCCAAACTGCAGCCGGAAGAAGAGCTGGAAATGGAAACCCTGGCCGCAGCACTGCTGAAAATGGCACAGGGCGAACGTCCTCTGATCTTGCCACCGGATCCCGTGTTCAAACCACGTCAGCGTCGTGAATTCAACGACCGTGACGACCGCGGCAGCGACCGTCGTCGTGACGCACGTCCAGACAGCCGTGATGGTGGCGCAGATCGCCCACGTCGCGAGCGCCGTGACGTTGGCGAAATGCAGCTGTACCGCATTGAAGTGGGCCGTGATGACGGCGTTGAAGTTCGCCATATCGTTGGCGCGATCGCTAACGAAGGTGACATCAGCAGCCGTTACATCGGTAACATCAAGCTGTTTGCTGGTCACTCGACCATCGAACTGCCAAAAGGCATGCCGGGCGAGATCCTGTCTCACTTCACCCGTACTCGTATCCTGAACAAGCCGATGAACATGCAACTGCTGGGCGATGCACAGCCGCATGAACGTCGTGAGCGTCGCGAAGGCGGTGCTGGTGCAGGTAACGGCGAGCGTCGTGGCGGTGGTCGTCCATTCAACGGCGAACGTCGTGAAGGGGCAAACCCAGGTCGTCGTTCTTTCGGTGATCGTCGTGAAGGCGGTGCTGCTGCACCTGCCGGCAACGGTGGCGAACGTCGTGGCGGTAACTTCAACCGTGACGGCCAACGCGCCCCACGTCGTGATGACGCCGCTCCGGCTGCACCACGTCGCCGTTTCGGTGATGCATAACATCTGATTTGACCGCTTGCGGTTAATCGGACTAAGAAACCAGCCTTCGGGCTGGTTTTTTTATGCCTGAAATTCACCGTTAAATGGCAGAAAATGGCGTATCATTTATAAGGTTTTTTCTTATGGATACTACGCACGGGAGATGCCATGAGTTGGCAGCAGTTCAAGTCTCAATACCTGGTGCGCTTTTGGGCACCTTTACCCGCGGTGATTGCCGCAGGGATCCTCTCTACCTACTACTTTGGTTTGACCGGTACCTTCTGGGCGGTAACCGGGGAATTTACCCGCTGGGGTGGCCATGTATTGCAGTGGTTCGGCCTGCACCCTGAGCAATGGGGCTACTTCAAGGTTATCGGCCTTGAGGGCACGCCGCTGCAGCGCATCGACGGCAGGATGATCATCGGCATGTTCGCTGGCTGTATCGCTGCCGCACTGTGGGCCAATAACATCAAGCTGCGCCAGCCACAGCACCGCATTCGCATTGTGCAGGCGCTTTTGGGCGGCATTATCGCCGGCTTCGGTGCCCGTCTGGCGATGGGCTGCAACCTGGCGGCGTTCTTTACCGGTATTCCTCAGTTCTCGCTGCACGCCTGGTTCTTCGCACTGGCGACCGCTGCTGGCTCCTACTTTGGCGCCAAATTTACCCTGTTGCCGATGTTCCGCATCCCGGTGAAATTACAGAAGGTAAAAGCCGCCGCCCCGTTGACGCAAAAGCCGGAGCAGGCGCGCCGCCGCTTCCGTTTGGGCATGGTGATTTTCTGTCTGTCGGTAGCCTGGTCACTTTGGACGCTGTTCGATGCGCCGAAGCTGGGTATCGCCATGCTGTTCGGTATCGGTTTTGGCCTGCTGATTGAGCGTGCGCAGATCTGCTTCACCTCAGCCTTCCGCGATTTATGGATCACCGGGCGTACCCACATGGCGAAAGCGATCATTATCGGCATGGCGGTGAGCGCCATCGGTATTTTCAGCTATGTGCAGTTGGGTGTCGCGCCGAAAATCATGTGGGCCGGCCCCAATGCGGTTCTGGGCGGCCTGCTGTTTGGTTTCGGCATCGTGCTGGCCGGCGGCTGTGAAACCGGCTGGATGTACCGTGCGGTGGAAGGACAGGTGCACTATTGGTGGGTGGGGCTGGGTAACATCATCGGCGCGACCCTGCTGGCTTACTACTGGGATGACCTGGCCCCGGCGCTGGCCACAGATTACGACAAGATCAACCTGCTGGATACTTTCGGGCCGATCGGCGGCCTGCTGGTGACTTACCTGCTGCTGGCGTTGGCGTTTGCCGCCATGCTGTGGTGGGAGAAACGTTTTTTCCGCGCCAAACCCGATGCGCAGGTGGTTAATTTGAGGAGTGTGTCATGAAGCAAGCGGCGATAGTGCCAAATTATCGGTTGGATATGCTGGGTGAACCTTGTCCGTATCCGGCAGTGGCCACGCTGGAGGCGATGCCGCAGTTGAAGCCGGGCGAGATCCTGGAAGTGATCAGCGACTGCCCGCAGTCGATCAACAACATTCCACTCGACGCGCGGAATCACGGTTACAAAGTGTTGGATATTCAGCAGGACGGGCCAACCATCCGCTATCTTATCCAGCGTTAACCGACGTGGGGCAGCGGTGTGCTGCCCCATTTTTGCATGGCGGACGTTGAGGGAAATGATTGCCCTGCGGCCCGCCGTTGACTTACCCTTTCGCCAGCGTGTCTTTTACTCCGGCGACAATCTCAAACGAATGCAACCGTGCCTGATGGTCAAAGATCTGGCCGTTAACCATGATCTCATCCGCACCGGTTTCGTTGAGCAACGTTTGCAGCCCGTGACGCACGGTATTTTCGTTACCGATGATCGACATGCGCAGTGCCTGATCAACCCCGTACTGTTCCCCGGCGGTCCATAGCGCGTGGATATTGTCCACCGGCGCCGGCAGTGGGCCTGGCGAACCACGACGCAGGTTGATGAACTGCTGCTGCATCGACGTAAACAGGAAGCGCGCATCGGCATCGCTGTCGGCGGCCACCACGTTGACGCACACCATCGCATGCGGCTGCTGGCACTGCTCGGAAGCTTTGAAGTTATCACGATACAACTTCAGCGCCTGGAACAGCATCTCCGGTGCAAAGTGAGAGGCGAAGGCGAACGGCAGGCCGAGCTGTGCCGCCAACTGCGCGCTGTACAAACTGGAACCGAGCAGCCAGAGAGGGACATGCAATCCTTGACCGGGTACCGCCTGAACCGGCTGGCCCGGTTGTGCATCGCAGAAGTAATGTTGCAGTTCCTGCACGTCGCGGGGGAAGTTATCCACCTCGCCGGACAGATGGCGGCGCAGTGCCATCATGGTGCGTTGATCGGTACCGGGTGCACGGCCGAGGCCCAAATCGATACGCCCGGGGTACAAAGACTCCAGCGTACCGAACTGCTCGGCGATCACCAGCGGCGCATGGTTAGGCAGCATCACGCCACCGGAACCAAGGCGAATGGTTTGGGTACCCGCGGCCAGATAACCCAGCAGTACCGAGGTGGCGGCACTGCCGATGCCGGTCATGTTGTGATGCTCTGCCAACCAATAGCGTTGATAACCCCATTTTTCGGCATGTTGTGCTAAATCTAAAGAAGCGTGAAACGCATCACGTGGTTTGGCCCCTTGTGGGATAGGGGATAAATCCAGTACCGAAACCGGTACCGCAGTTTTTTCAGTCATGGCATCGTCCATCAAAAGGTGATCGCTTAAAGGGCGATTGCAGAAGTCTGCAAACTACAAAGCATAATGTGCTTTTAGTGTTAAAAGCATAATCCAATTTATAGTTATAAAAGAGGATATATGTGCTCGGAATATCCTTATGAGTAAAATGGTTTTTTTGGGAGTTTATTGAGATATGGACATGATGATTTCACCTGCCGCTTATTGCTCAGGGAGCTGAGAGAATGAAAAAAAAGACGTTGTTTACCCTACTGTTGATGGTGGTGGCGATCGCCATGGCGATATTGTTCCGCGCGCATAATCAGGATTTGTTGTTGCAGGGCGAAGTGGATGCGCCTGAGGTGATTGTGGCTTCCAAGGCTAAGGGACGAGTGATTGAACGTCTGGTGGAGCGTGGGGACGACGTGCAGGCAGGGCAAGTGATGATTCATCTCGACAGCCCGGAACTGATGGCGCAACTGCGTTCCGCGCAGGCGTCGCGCGATGAGGCCAAAGCGCAGCTCGAGCAGTCGCTGCACGGCACGCGTGAAGAAAGCATCCGCAACCTGCGCGCCAACCTGGCGCAGTCCGAAGCGCAATATCGCAACGCGCAAAACGACTACAACCGCAACCTGAGCGTGGCCGGTAAAGGTTATATTTCGAAATCTGAATTGGACGCTTCACGCCGCGCGCGCGATACCGCTTTCCAACAGGTGCAGGCGGCCAAAGCCAACCTGGACGAAGGGATTAACGGCGACCGTGTCGAATTACGGCAACAGTACGCTGCGGCACTGCGAGCAGCGGAAGAAAACTTGCTGCAGGTGAAAGCCCAGACGGACGACCTGCAGGTTTTGGCCCCGGTGACCGGCGAAGTTGGGCCAATACCGGCAGAAGTGGGCGAGTTGTTGAATGCGGGTAGCCCATTGCTGACGCTGATCCGCATACCGGACGCTTATTTCGTGTTTAACCTGCGTGAAGATATTTTGGCTCACGTGCGGAAGGGCGACAAAGTCCAGATGCGGGTACCGGCACTGAAGGACAAAATGATCGAGGCGGAAGTGCGTTATATCGCCCCGCTGGGCGACTACGCCACCAAACGCGCCACCCGAGCTACCGGTGACTTCGATCTGAAAACGTTTGAAGTGCGCCTGTATCCGTCACAGCCGGTAGACGGCCTGCGCCCAGGGATGAGCAGCTTATGGCTATGGAAAGAGTAAGGGCCGGCTGGCGCTGCTTCAGCCATGCGTTTGGCAACGAGTGTCGGCTTGCCTTCCGCAGCCCGGTGGTGCATTGGTTGAGCTGGATCTTCCCGCTGATCCTGTTTGGTCTGATCAGCAGTAACTTTTCGGAAGGGACCTTGCTCGATCTGCCGGTGTCGGTAGTGGACAGCGATCACAGCCCGCTATCCAAATCGCTGACGCGCCGTCTGGATGCCGGTTCGCACGCCCACGTCGAGGCTTACCCCGGTGGGCTGCAGGAATCGCTGCATCGCTTGCGTAGCGCGCAGGATTATGCGCTGCTGTATGTGCCGCCGGATTTTGAGGCCAACGCGTTGGCTGGCAAACAGCCGAGCGTGGTGATGTACTACAATGCGCTGTTTTACGGTGCGGGGCTGTATTCCACCCAGGACTTCAGCGGCCTGATGACCGAAATCAACGCCAGCTACCGCAGCATCATCGCAGGCGAGATGGGCAAAACATTGCCGCCCCTGGCGGACGTGACGCTTTCCTACGGCAGTTTATTCAACGCCAGCGGCAGCTATATTTATTATCAACAGTTTGCCGCCACCATCCACCTGCTGCAGCTGTTCGTAGTGACCTGCATGATTTACGTGTTGGCACGCAGTAAATCCTTGTTGAAGGCGCGGCCGTTCAGCCTGGCGCTGCTCGGCAAGTTGGCGCCGTACACCTTATGTTTCACCAGCTTGCTGATGGTTGAAATTGCCGCGCTGGTGGGCATTTTTGACGCCCGCGTCAGCGGCAATCCGCTGTTCATGCTGATGATTGGTTTCTTCTACGTGATGGCGGCGCAGAGCATTGGCCTGCTGCTGTTTACCTTTACCAGCAGCACCATCACCGCCTACAGCCTGATCGCCATTTTGGTGAGTATTGCGCTGACCTTTTCGGGCATGGCGGTGCCGGAACTGTCGATGCCGCTGCCGGCGCGCATTATTTCTAATATTGAGCCGTTAACTCATGCGTTGTACGCCATGTTTGACGTATTCCTGCGGCAAGTCCCTGCCAGCGCCATCTTCAGCGTCTGTGCGTTGCTGTCGATTTATCCGCTGGTGACCGCACTGCTGGTGCGTAACCGGCTGTTGGCGCGGCTGTTAAAAGAAGGGGGGGCAGGATGAAACTTTATTGGCAAACCTTCGTCCGGGTGCTGCTCGGCATGCTGGAGCGGCCGATGTGGCTGATGTTGATCCTGTCGTTGTGCGTCATGAGCATGGTCTATGCCAACCGCACGGTATGGGATCTGCCGGTGGGCGTCATCGATCAGGATCACAGCACCGCCAGTCGCCAGCTGATCCGTCAACTGGACGCCACCTCCAAAATCGCTATTGAAACCTACGACAGTCTTGAGCAGGCGCAGCGGGATCTTGGCTGGCGCAAGCTGTTCGCGGTGATCATCATGCCGGTGGATCTGGAGAAGAAGATCCTGAGCGGCCAGAATATCGTGGTGCCGGTGTATGGCGATGCGACCAACCGCCTGGCCAACGGGCAGATCCAACAGGATGTGGTGGCGGCTTATCAGCAGTTGCTGACCCAGTACAACAACGGCCTGCTGTTACGCAGCGGTTTCAGCGAACGCCAGGCGCAGGTGATCCTGACGCCGATCGTCGGGCAAACGTTGGATGTGTTCAACCCGGGCATCAGCTTTGCGGCGATCATCTTTCCCGGCCTGCTGGTGATGCTGTTGCAGCACTCGTTGTTGATTGCCTGCGTGCGCGTCAGCATTGCCATGAAGAGTATGCCCGGGGGTAAAGCGCCGCTGGCGGCGCATCTGGGGGGGCTGACGGCGTTGCTGCCGATCTGGCTGTTCCTGTCGATCGTGCTGTTTGTGCTGTGGCCGTGGGTGCTGGGCTATCGGCAAACGGCGGGCATTGCGGAAATTCTGCTGCTGACCTTCCCGTTCTTACTGGCGGTGCTGGGGTTGGGCAAGCTGGTGACCGAGTGCCTGCGCAGCGTCGAAATGATCTACCTGACGCTGGCGTTTATTACGACGCCGATATTTTATCTTTCGGGCACCATCTGGCCGCTGCAGGCGATGCCTGGCTGGGTGCGGGCGATTTCCTACAGCATTCCCTCCACCTGGGCAACCAAGGCCGTTGCGGGGGTTAACCAGATGGGGTTGTCGCTGAACGAAGTGTGGGGGGACGTGGCGATGCTGCTGGTGCTGGGGATTGTTTACACCCTGTTGGGCTTCGGCGTAGGTTTCGTACGCAACAGCGTCGCGCTGCGCAGTATGTTCCGCAAACGGCAGGTTAATTAACGTTCCAGCAAGGGAGCCCCACCATTTCCTTGACCCTTAACAAGGTGGACAGACGCGCTGTCTCGCATAATCACGTCCGTGAATTTTCTTACTGGTGTGATTGTATGGCTTACCAACTGAACCTGAACTGGCCCGAGTTTTTAGAGAAGTATTGGCAGAAAAAACCTGTTGTTTTGAAAAATGCCTTCCCGAATTTTGTCGATCCTATCACGCCTGACGAACTGGCGGGGCTGGCGATGGAGCAGGAGGTTGACAGCCGTCTGGTGAGCAACGCAGAGGGAAAATGGCAGGCCAGCAACGGTCCGTTTGAACATTTCGATGACCTCGGTGAAACGGGTTGGTCACTGCTGGCGCAGGCGGTTAACCACTGGCATGCGCCCTCAGCCGAGCTGGTGCACCCGTTTCGCGCCTTGCCGGACTGGCGCCTGGATGATCTGATGATCTCCTTCTCGGTGCCGGGAGGCGGTGTGGGTCCGCATATCGACAACTACGATGTGTTCATCATTCAGGGGATGGGCCGCCGTCGCTGGCGCGTAGGCGACGCCTTGCCGATGCGTCAGTTCTGCCCGCACCCGGCGCTGCTGCACGTTGATCCGTTCGAGCCGATCATTGATGAAGAATTGGAACCGGGCGACATTCTGTACATCCCGCCAGGCTTCCCACATGACGGCTTTACCCACGAAACGGCGTTCAACTATTCAGTGGGCTTCCGTGGGCCAAACGGCCGCGACTTGATCAGCAGCTTTGCTGATTACGCGCTGGAAAAAGATCTGGGTGGTGCGCATTACAGCGATCCTGATTTAACCCTGCGTGAACATCCGGGCCGGGTTGAAGAATATGAGCTTGAGCGCCTGCGCTCAATGATGTTCGAAATGATCGGCCAACCGGAAGACTTTAAGCAGTGGTTTGGCCGTTTTGCCACTACGCCACGTCATGAGCTGGATATCGCTATGGCGGAACCCCCTTATGAAGCGGAAGAGGTACTGAATGCGCTGATGGGCGGTGAAACCCTGACTCGCCTGAGCGGCCTGCGTGTGCTGCAGGTCGGCGACAGCTTCTTCGTCAACAGCGAGCGTCTGAACACCGTGGACGATCGTGCGGCCGATGCGCTGTGTCGTTATACCGAGCTGGGCCAGCCGGAGCTGGGTGATGCGTTGCAAAATCCGGCCTTTGTGGCTGAGCTGACCGAACTGATCAATCAGGGATACTGGTTCTTCAAAGAGTAGTTGTCGCTGTTGGCTGACTTGCCGGGTGGCGCTACGCCTACCCGGCAGTTTTGTATTTTCTCAACGAATTAAGACACCAATTCCAGCCCCGCGACCCGGCGCCAGTAGCCGTTGCAGTCGGTTTGATCGGTGAGCGTTAACGGCTGCGCACCCTGCTCGTTGGCACGGAAGCGTTCGACCAGAGCCAACGTCTCCGTGCTCTGCGGCGACAGGCGCACGATGTCTACCAATCCCTGCATACCGCTCAATTCGTTACCCAGGTTATAACAGTAGCCGCTCATGGTCTGAATACCGTTGAGCACGAACACCTGCTGCTGTTCTTGGGAACGCATCATGCGGCCCTGCGGGTATTTGATGCAGCAGGTTTCGCATTCGTCCTTGGCGCGGTCTTCAGACCGTGCGGTGAAGCAGCGTGCCGAATAGGCCAGCGGCAGGTGGCCGTAGCTCAGCACTTCCACTTCAAACTGCTGGCGGAAGCCCAGTTCCTCGCATTGAGCCAACAGTTTGGCCAGCCAGTCGCGTGACAGCTCGACCGGCATACACCAGCGGGTCATGCCCTGGCGGTGCAGCAGACGCAGGGTGTAGGCGTTGTAGCAATTCAGCGCGTGACCGGCGACGAACGGCAGGCCACGTTCCGCGGCCATGTTCACCGTGCCCAGATCGTTGGCTTCGATCAGGAATTCGCCGTTTTCCACATAACGCTTCAGTTCGTTCAGCTCGGACGGCGCCTGTAACAGTGCCAGGGTAGAGATCACCACCTGCTTGCCGCTGCGGGCTATCTCTTGCGCCAGCGCCAGCCAGTCTCCCACCTTCATTTCACGCCGTTTGGTGCAGACGCTTTCACCGAGATAAATAATCTCTGCGCTGCTGTTTACCGCCTGCTGATAAAAACTCTCGACCTCGGTTTTTGGCCAGTAGTACAGCACTGGGCCTAATGCGTATTTCATGCGTCCTCCTGCTACTGCCATTTGCGGTGATAGGCACCGAGGGTGGTTTGGGTGCCTTCGGACATCGAGCCGAGCGCCTCCATCCAGCCGGCCTCGGCCTGATAAGCGGCCGGATCGGCCTGGCAGCGGTCGATGGCCTGACGCCACACGCGGGCAACCTGGCTGACATAGGCCGGGCTGCGCTGGCGGCCTTCAATCTTCACTGAAGCGATATTGGCAGCCAGCAGTTCCGGCAGCAGTTCCAGCGTATTGAGGCTGGTGGGTTCTTCCAGCGCGTGGTAGCGCACGTCATCCACCAGATAGCGGCCCTTGCACAGCGTCGGGTAACCGGCATTTTCATCGTCCCGGTAGCGGTCGATCAGCACGCCGTTCAGGCGTGACTCCATACCCTGAGCCGTTTGCTGCCAGCGCACGTAGCGCGCCGGCGAACAGGCACCGACGGTATTGGGGGATTCGCCGGTCAGGTAAGAGGAGAGGTAGCAACGCCCCTCGGCCATGATGCACAGGCTGCCGAAGGCGAAGACCTCCAGCGGCACAGGGCTGGTACGCGCCAACTGTTTAACCTGGTGCATCGACAGCACGCGCGGCAGCACCACCCGACCGACGTCGAAATGGCGTTGGTAGAAGCGAATTGCCTCTTCGTTAGTGGCAGAAGCCTGCACCGACACGTGGCGCTCCAACTGCGGGTAACGTTCGGCGGCGTATTCCAGCATCGCCAAATCGGCGAGGATCAGCACGTCGGCACCCAACTGCGCCGCCATGTCTACCGCCCGCTGCCAGCGGGCATAGCCGTCCGGGTGGGCGAAGGTGTTGATGGCGATGTGCAGCTTACGGTTGTGGCGATGGACGTACTCGACCGCTTCCTGCAGCTTTTTCTCGGTAAAGTTGAGGCCGGCAAAGTGGCGCGCGTTGGTATCATCTTTCAGGCCGATGTACACGGCGTCAGCGCCGTTATCCACCGCAGCCTTCAGGGCCGGCAGATTACCGGCGGGACAAAGCAGCTCCATAGATTTATCCTGACTCAGCATGCACCCATGGCGGATGCGGGCTGTCACAATGTTTACCGGTGACCGTTTTTAACCGGCAAACGCTAATCGGGAGGCAATTTTAGTGAAAGCGCGCTGAACAGGCTTTGATTTGAGGCAGCTTCTGGCGTATTGATAAAGCTGGCGGCGAAATGCACTATTTGTTGATATAGAGCGCTTCTGCCGTGCGCCACTGTGGCAAAATAGTGCATCTGTGTTGAAAGGAGTGAACGACAGTGTTGGAACAATTACGAGCGCGCATTGTGCGCCAGGGGCCGTCGCTGCTGCGAGTACCGCTAAAATTCACGCCGTTTGCTTTGCAGCGCCAGCTTCTGGAACAGGTGCTGGGCTGGCAGTTCCGCCAGGCGTTGGCGGATGGCGATTTGGAATTTCTTGAATCGCGCTGGTTAAAGATCGAAGTCCGCGATCTGGCGCTACACTGGTTTATGACGGTAGAAAACGGCAAGCTGGTTGTCAGCCAACATGCCGAGGCTGATGTCAGCTTCAGCGGCGACGCCAACGATCTGATTCTTATCGCAGCGCGTAAGCAAGATCCCGATACGCTGTTCTTTCAGCGTCGGCTGCAGATTGAAGGGGACACCGAATTGGGCCTGTATGTAAAAAATCTGATGGACGCCATCGAGTTGGAAGCCATGCCTGCGCCATTGCGCCTGGGCCTGCTGCAACTGGCTGAATTTGTCGAAGCAGGGCTGCAGGAGGGCACGGTGCAAACTTCCCGTGTGCCGGTATCATGCTAATCCGCGTAGAAATTCCAGTAGATGCCGCAGGGATCGACGCGCTGTTGCGTCGTGCCTTTGGGCGTGACGACGAGGCCGATCTGGTGCAGCAACTGCGCGAAGATGGCCTGCTGACGCTGGGCATTGTCGCCACCGACGACGAAGGCGGCGTGGTAGGTTATGCGGCGTTCAGTCCGGTGGATGTGGCCGGGGAGGATCGCCAATGGGTCGGTCTGGCACCGCTGGCGGTGGACGAAAGCCTGCGTCGCCAAGGGCTGGGTGAAAAACTGATCTACGAAGGATTGGATTCACTCAATGAGTTCAGCTATGCCGCAGTAGTGGTGCTGGGCGATCCCGCTTATTACGGCCGCTTTGGCTTTAAACCGGCTGCCGCCTACGGGCTGCAGTGCCGTTGGCCGGGCAGCGAAGCCGCCTTCCAGGTGTATCCGCTGGCGGAAAATGCTCTGGATGATGCGCGCGGGGCGGTGGAGTTTTCCGAGCCGTTTAACCGGTTTTAATCTCAGCGTCCGGCAGTAGATGATCCAACGAAAGAGGCGGGTGATTCACCAGCCTCTCTTTTTGCGTTTTGCTCAGTTGCTTCACCCGATATTCCAGCCTTAGCGCTTTAGAACGATCCCCCGCCAGGCAGTGAAACGCCAACACCAGCTCGCCTTTGCCCCGCAGTGCCTTTGCACCTTTGCCAGCCTGATGCTGCGCCAGACGTCGTTCGACGTCGGTAGTAATGCCGGTATACAGCATGCCGTTAGGCAGACGCAGCATGTAAAGGTGCCAGGGGGAGAGGGTATCGGTCATGAATAAGCAGCAACTTCGGTGGTCAGGGTGGGAATATGATGGCATGTTCGCCGTCGTAATCCCACCCTGTCCGCCTGCGGATGATTACGATTAGCCTTTTTTGCCCGCCATTTCAAAGCGAGGTGAAACGATGCCGTACAGCGTCCAGCCGAGGAAAGTGGCGATGGCACCCCACATCATGGCCTCTTCACCGGAACTGTAGAGCGCATAGAAGCTGTAAAGCGCGCCAATGCCGGCAATGATGTTGGCGATACGCGCTTTTTTCTCCGGCACTTTCGCCACCTTCTGAATAATGATCAGCGCCGCCATCGACAAGATGTAGGGGATAATATTGGTCACCACGGCCAGGTTAACCAGCACGTTGAACTGCTTGTTCAGCGACGGGCTGATGGTCATCAGCGACAGTACGCTCTGGATAACGACGATGGTCAGCATGCCTTTGACCGGGGCGTCCGCCTTGCTGAGTTTCGAGAAGATTTTCGGGAAGAAACCGCTGTCGGCGGAAGATTTGAATACCTGAGCGATGGTGAACTGCCACCCCAGCAGCGACCCGACGCAGGACATGATCATCAGTGCCATGATGATCTTGCCGACCGTTGGGTTGAACATATGGGAAAACGCCAGCCCAAACGGCGCGGTGGAATTGGCCAGGTCCATATTCGGTACTATACCGGCGATCACGTTGGTCGAAACGATATAGATCACTGCGGCGCTAAGCGTACCGCCCAATACGGCGATCGGCACATTACGTTCTGGGTTCTCCACCACATCGGTATTGGCACAGGCGGATTCGAGGCCCAGGAAAGCCCATAGGGTCATGGAAATCGAAGCGCCAATGGCTTCAAAAGTTGGCACCTGATGCGGGTTCCACGCGGCGACGTAAGCGCTGCCGCTGAACCAGTGCCAGCCGATGATCGAAATCCCGACCACCGGGATGATGACGCCCCAAACGGTGATGCCGCTGATCCTGCCGGTAATGCGAGCGCCGCCGAAGTTGGCGACCGTGGCTAACCACAGCACACCAATGGTGGCGATACAGATCCCCAACGGGCTCAGGTTGGCGCCAAACAGCTCGGTACCGTAACCCACGGCGGAAATGGCGATGGCGATATTGGCGATCAGTAACGAAACGCCGTAGGTATAGTTCGCCATAAAGTTGCCCGATTTGCCGAAGGCATATTCAGCATAACCCCCCATACCGCCGGATTTACGGCTGAACATCCCGCATTTGGCGAAGGCATAGGCCAGCGCCATTGAACCAACCGCAGTGACCAACCAGGAAACAATAGAAATTGTGCCTACCTCGGCCAATTTGGTCGGCAGCATAATTATGCCGGACCCCATCATGTTGACGGCCGTCAGGATCGTTAACTGCACGACCCCCATTTTATTATTAGACTTACTCATGATCATTCTCTCTTTTATGATGCGATCTGGGCGGTGAATAATATTCACCGCCTTGTGAGGTCATTAATTACTCATGACGTAGCCGTAAGCGCGATTCCAGCCATCTTCATCTTGTTGGATATAAACACCCTGCAATTCCGGTGCGAAACCAGGAAGTAAATTAATGCCTTCCTCCAATGCCAGGAAATAACGCTGTGCAGCGCCACCCCATATTTCTCCAGGGACGACACATAAAACACCCGGAGGGTAAGGTAGTGCACCCTCTGCCGCAATACGGCCCTCAGCCTTGGCCAATGAAACCAATTCGATATTGCCGCGGACAAATTCTGTATTGGCATCTTGCGGGTTCATGGCGACACGAGGGAAATAATTCTTGCGGAACATCTCTTTTTGCAGTTCTTTAACATCGTAACTGACATAGAGATCGTGCATTTCTTGGCAAAGTTGACGCAGGGTATAATTCTTGTAGCGTTGCTCATTGCTTTTATATACCGCGGGCAGGACTTCACTGAGTAATGAATCCTGCTCGATGTGTTTTTCAAAGCGGGCAATCAGCGCCACCAGATGCTGCATTTTGGCGATGTCTTCGGCCGGCGTGAGAAGGAACAGGATCGAGTTGAGATCGCATTTTTCCGGTACTATGCCGTTTTCGCGCAGATAGTTGGCCAAAATGGTCGCCGGAATGCCGAAGTCACTGTAGTTACCGCTCGCCGTGTCTATGCCCGGCGTGGTGAGCAACAGCTTGCACGGGTCGACAAAATACTGCGATTCCGCATAGCCTTCAAAGGCATGCCACTTCTCGCCTGGCACAAAGTTGAAGAAGCGCAAATCGTTGGCCATTGTCTCGGTGTCATAAGACTGCCAGGGCTTGCCGTCGATCTGGTCTGGAACAAAAGGTTTGATTAACTGGCAGGTCTCCAGCAGCATTTTACGGGCTTCAATCCCTACGCGAACGCACTCCTTCCACAGGCGCTGACCGCTTTTCCCTTCATGCATTTTGGCATTGACGTCCAGAGCGGCAAACAGCGGATAGAACGGGCTGGTGGAAGCATGCAGCATAAAAGCGTTATTAAAGCGTTTATGGTTGCAATAGCGACTTTGGCCTTTGATATGTTTGTCTTTTTTATGGATTTGTGAGGTTTGCGAGAAGCCGGCCTGCTGTTTGTGAACGGACTGGGTAACAATGATCCCCGGGTCGTTTTCATTCAGTTCAAGCAGTAAAGGCGAACAATCTTTCATCATTGGGATGAATTGTTCGTAGCCCACCCAGGCGGAGTCAAACAGGATGTAATCGCACAGGTGCCCAATCTTGTCGACCACCTGGCGAGCGTTGTAAATGGTGCCGTCGTAGGTGCCTAACTGGATGATTGCCAGACGGAAAGGCCGGGCCTCATTGGCACGCTCCGGCGCTACTTCGCGGATTTGCTGACGTAAATAACGTTCATCGAAGCAGTGCGCATCAATACCGCCGATAAAGCCAAATGGGTTGCGGGCGGTCTCCAGATACACCGGCGTTGCACCAGCTTGAATCAGAGCGCCATGGTGATTGGATTTATGGTTATTACGGTCGAACAACACTAAATCGCCGCGTGTTAACAGGGCGTTGGTCGCAACTTTGTTTGATGCCGAGGTCCCATTCAGCACGAAATAGGTCTTATCGGCGTTAAACACCTTGGCTGCGTGTTGCTGCGCGGCACAGGGTGCCCCTTCGTGGATCAATAAGTCGCCCAGTTTGACGTCCGCGTTGCACATATCGGAACGGAACAGCGTCTCGCCATAGAAATCAAAGAACTGACGTCCGGCCGGATGTTTACGGAAGAATTCACCGCCCTGATGGCCCGGACAGGCAAAGGTGGCGTTACCCATTTCGACATACTGCGTCAGCGTGTTGAAGAACGGTGGCAGCAGATCTTTTTCATATTTTACCGCTGCGGCCTCCAACTGCTTGCCGTAGAACTGGGTGTTTTTCCCGCAGAGTTCAAATACCCCGTGCAGCGCCGGTAATACGGCATTGTCCAACTCTTCTTCGCAGCAAACCGCCACAAACAGCGGGATGTTCAACCCGATCTCTTCGAGATGCGTCACCATGCCCTTCGTAACGTCCTCAACGGACAGCACAATGGCGGCGACATCATTGAAATCGCTGTGATGTACATCGACAATTTCACGTTCTGTTTCAAAGCAGCCCAGTGTTTTTTCATTAGCGGCAATTTTTAACTTTTTCATTTTCTCATTCTTCAGACAAAGGTATTCCACCGGAAAATAATTAAATCTGCCGTTAATACCTTATTAAAATAAAGGTGTGCGAGAACCTGGCATGCCGGAAGGCATTCCTGAGTTCACTCTATTATTTTGTGATGACGTTCTTATCCCATGAAGATGAATTACGATGTTTTCCGCTGCGTAAGCAACAGGAGTTTATCTCTGTTGATCAGAGTGAAAAATAAGTCGTAATGATGTCTTGCGTTCGGAATAAGGACGAACGAGGAGGGAGGTTATCTGAAGTTAAAGAAAGCGAAGCTAAAACAACTACGATGAGCCATCATCATAATATGGGTTGTGCGCCTGATATGCGCCATTTTTCTGTTGTTGTTTTCCATTTCTAATCCACCTTTGTGAGTGAAAAGATGGCGCTATTTTAACGCAGGCTTGAGCAAAATATGTGACATACATCACGCATATGCACCTTCAAGTAAATAACTATTCACTGGTTATGCATTTAGTTGCATAAAAATACCTCTAAAGAGTGATTATGCATGTAAATAGATTGATAACAAATAGCCCTTTCTGCTACCTGATTTTTTCTATGCGGGAGAAATAGCAAAAAAAATTGCGTTTAAGAGGGGCGTATAATGCGCAATTGAAGTGAGTTTGTTTTTATTATGTTATAAGTCCATATAATGATATTTTGTATATAAATTCACTTTATGTGGGTGTTTATTCTGTTTTGATTTTTGCCGACATTGTTGTTATTTGTGACCCGCCTCAACAACACGGGTTAAGATGAAACAAGCTAACGGGGAGAATTCACAGTGACTATGACCGATGAGCATCAACCTATCGCACAGTTTCTCAGCAAGCAGCACGTACTGACGCTGTGCGCGGGAAACGGCATGGATATGTGGTGCGCCAATTGTTTCTACGTGTTTGACGCCGAGCGGATGGCGCTGTGGTTGATGACCGAAACCCACACCCGTCACGGTGAGCTGATGCTGCAAAACGCCAGCGTGGTGGGCACCATAGCGCCGAAACCGAAGACCATCGCCTTGATCCGCGGCATTCAGTATCGGGCGCAAGCGACGATGCTGAACGGTAAGCAGGAGGCGTTGGCACGGTCACGTTACTGTAAGCGTTTCCAGATTGCCAAGATGATGAAGGCGCCGGTCTGGCAGTTGGATCTGCAGGAGGTGAAGATGACTGACAACACCCTCGGTTTCGGTAAAAAGCTTCACTGGGCGCGGGTCTGAATACCGCAAACTATACTTTTCAGCATCATCAATCAGCGGGAGGGCATATGGCACGGGTATTCATTGTCGGGGCAACTGGGTTGGTGGGTAATGCACTGTTGCATCTGCTGCAGCGTGATCCGCAGGTCACGGCGATCGTGGCGCCAACGCGCAAACCATTGCCGCCGAACGAAAAATTAGAGAACCCGGTAGGGGATGATTTGTTCGCACTGCTGACTGAATGTGAACAGCCGGTCGATATGGTGTTTTGCTGCCTGGGGACGACCCGCCGCGAAGCCGGTAGCGACGCTAATTTCCATTATGTCGATTACACCCTGGTGGTGGAAAGTGCGCAGACTGGCCGCCGGTTAGGGGCGCAGCATTGTCTGGCCGTCAGTGCGCTAGGCGCGAACAGGCGCTCTACGTTCCTCTATAACCGCACCAAAGGGGAAATGGAGCAGGCGCTGCGTGAACAGAATTGGCCGCGCCTGACGCTGGTGCGGCCATCCATGCTACTGGGGTCACGGCCCTCGCCGCGTTTGCTGGAGCGCCTCACCGCGCCGCTGTTTAAATTGCTGCCCGGAAAATGGCGAGCGGTGAGTGCCAAAGACGTGGCGCAAACCCTGCTGGAACAGGCGTTCAGCCCTGGCAACGGCGTTAGGGTGCTGGAATCCGATCGGCTGCATTGTTACCGCAGTGCACGCTGAGATTATCGAACGCCAGCTCCAGGCCAGGCGGCAGTTCATTGTCCGTCAGCCACAAATCGAGATGATGGCTGATGTGCGTCAATAGGGTACGGCCTGGTTGCAAGCGTTGCTGAATTTCCTGCGCACGGGTCAAATCGTTGTGGTTACGCGGTGCCTGCGGCTGAGGGGGCAGGCTGCAATCGAGCACCAGCAAATCCAACGGCACTCCGCGTAGAAAAGCGTCGGTATCGGGCGGCAGGCCGACGGTATCGGTCAGGTAGGCGAGCGATGCCCCAGCGGCCTGGATCAGATAGCCCAGCGTGATTTTTGAATGCTGCAGCGGCAACGGTGTGATGCGCAGCCCGCCCAGTTCAAGGGGTTCGAAGGGGGTTAACGGCGGTTGAAACGCCAGAATACCAGGGTGTTTGAACAGGTCATCGCAGCCCTGCTCGTCTGCCGGACCATAGACGGGAATAAAATTTCCGCACCCCCAACGCAAAGGAAATAACCCCTGTACGTGATCCATGTGGTAATGTGTCAGTAAAAAACGTTGAATTTCCCCCGCCGAAAAACGCCGTTCCAACGACGGTAATCCCGCATCCAGCAAGGTCGTTTCCCCCTGAAATTTGAGCATGGCGCTGCACGGTCGTCGCCGAAACGCCGGCTCGCGCCTCGCCCGCTGACAGACCAGACAATCACAGCCAAACACCGGGATCTGTTGCGCGCCACCGGTGCCGAGAAACGTCAGTTGCATGTCGTCACTCCCGATTATAAATACTTCTCCGCGAAGGCATGGATATCACGGAAATCCGCCAACCGTTGTTGCAGCGTCTGGTGGTCCCAGTGCCACCACTGGCTGCGCTCAATGCGTTCGATCAGGGCGTCGTCGAAACGCATGCCGATCTTTTTGGCCGCTACGCCGGCGACAATCTCATAGGGGGCGACATCTTTGGTGACGACGGCCGCGCTGCCGATAACGGCACCGTTGCCGATGCTGACGCCGGGCATGACGATGGCGTTATGACCGATCCAGACGTCGTGGCCGATAGTCACATGCTGTTCGCGCCGCCAGTCGAAGAACGCTTCGTCGTCTTCTCCCAGGTCATACTCTGAAGCGCGGTAGGTGAAATGGTGTTGGGCGATACGCTGGTAAGTGGGGTGATTGCCAGGATTAATGCGTGCATAAGAGGCAATTGACACGAATTTGCCGATGGTGGCGTAAAAAATCTGGTTGTGTCCGGCGGTATAGGAGTAGTCACCCATCTCCACCTCTTCCAGAATCGCATCGTCGGCCAGATGTACATATTGGCCTAAGCGACTGCGGTTAAGCGTCACGTTGTTACCGATTTTCGGCTGTGCAGCATCGTTCATGGCACGGCATCCTGTGGTTGTTTTGCCAAAGAGGGCAGCAGCGCCAACAGCGCCGCCAGCGTGTCATCAAGGTTGCCGTCGTTATCCAACCGTCGGCAACCGGCAGGGAGTTTTTCCTGGTACTCTGCCGCTCGCGCCAATCGTTGTTCGATCTGCTCGGCATTTTCGCGTCTGCGGTTTTGCAGCCGCTGGCGGAGAATATGCGTACTGACCTGCAGGCAAACCGGCAGCAGCTGTGCGCCATAACGCTGCTGCGCCTGCAATAAGTGAGCGCGCGAGCCATTGACCACCACATCGATCCCCTGCAGCAACCAAAGATCCACTTCGATCCCAAAAGCGTAATGATGCTGGTGCGCGTGCCAGTCGAGGGCGAACAGGCCTTTGGCGCGGCGGCGCAAAAATTCGGGTTCACTGAGCGCAATATGGTTCTCGCAGCCGGCGTCTGCCGGCCGGGTGATATAACGGTGCGCCACCAGCGGCGCACTGTCGGCATGGGCGCGCAGGGCGGCCAGCAGGCTGTCTTTCCCGGCCCCGGAAGGCCCCATCAGATAGATAAGCTGTGCCATCAGAACACCTGCTTGCCCTGGCGCCACACGTTCTGCACGTAGATATGCTCGCCGTGCGGCCGCGCCAGCACCAAATCTGCCCGTAATCCTTCGGCGATGGTCCCGCGATCCTGCAAGTCCAGCGCTTTCGCCGGGTTGCGGGTGATCATCTGCACCGCCTGCGGCAAGCCGTAGCCGTTGCGCTCGTCGGCCGCGATACGAAATGCCGCATCCAGCAGGCTGGCCGGGTAATAATCGGAAGACAGAATATCCAACACCCCCAACGCCGCCAGATGGTGCGCTGCCACGTTGCCGGAATGGGAACCGCCGCGCACGATATTCGGCGCCCCCATCAGCACCTGTAATCCTTGCTGATGCGAGGCCAGGGCCGCGGCTTCGGTGGTGGGGAATTCGGCAATGGCGCTGCCCAGCGCACAGGACTCGGCTACGTGTTCGGCGGTCGCGTCGTCGTGGCTGGCAAGAGAGATCTTGCGTGCCCGGCAGTGAGCGGCGATCGCTTCGCGGTTTGGCGTGGCCCAGCGAGCGGAAAGCCCGATTTGCTGCTCCTCAAAGTCGCTCATCTGCTGGTCATTGAGGTTGTATTTGCCCTGATAATATTCGCGGTATTTTTCTCGCGAAGCGAACTGGCGCTGACCCGGCGAATGGTCCATCAACGACACCAGAGACACGCCCGGCTTGTCCATCAGCTGTTCGAACAACGGCAGGGTGCTGTCGTGCGGCAATTCGCAGCGCAGGTGCAACCGGTGTTCGGCGCGATTCACCCCCGCACGCTGGCTGTGGATCACCGCGTCGATCATTTTTTGCAGGTTCTCCAGCCGATGACCGCCGTCGCGTACGTCGCCAATGGCCACTGCGTCCAGCACGGTGGTGATGCCATTGGCCACCATCAATGCATCATGGCTGCTCATGGCCGAATGGGCCGGCCAGTCGACGTTAGGGCGCGGGGTGAAAAACTTGTCCAGGTTGTCGGTGTGTAATTCGATCAGGCCAGGCAGCAACCAGCCGCCTTCACCGTTCAGTGCCTGGGGTAACTGACTGGGCGTATCGGCAAAACTGCGGATCGTGCCGTCGTTGATCTCCAGCGATCCTTCGACAACCTGATCTTCCAGCACCAGCTTCACGTTATTGATGATCATCAGAGGATCTCCAGCGCCTGTGGCGCCTGCATGTCATATAACCGGTCGGCGACCTGCTGACGGACGCCCTCATCATGAAAAATGCCGACGATAGCCGCGCCGCGCCGTTTAGCCTGTTCGATCAAGGCGACCACTGCCGCGCTGTTGCGGCTGTCGAGTGACGCCGTGGGTTCGTCCAGCAGCAAAATCGGATAATCGACAATAAAGCCGCGCGCAATATTCACCCGCTGTTGCTCGCCGCCGGAGAAGGTTGAAGGCGCCAACTGCCACAGACGCTGCGGCACATTGAGCTGGTTAAGCAAGGTTTCGGCGCGCTCACGGCATTCGGCGCGATCGGCACCCTGTTCCAGTAACGGCTGCATCACGACGTCCAGTGCGCTGATACGAGGGATCACTCGCAGGAACTGGCTGACCCAGCCAAGGGTATGACGACGAACCGCCAGGATTTGGCGCGCTTCGGCCTGCACCATGTCCAGCCATTCCCCCTGATGGTTGACCCAGATATGGCCGCTGTCGGGCAGATAGTTGGCATACAGCGAGCGCAGCAGGGTTGATTTTCCGCTGCCGGAATGGCCGTGCAGCACCACACACTCACCGCTGCTGACCGTCATGTTGGCGTCGTGCAACACCGGCAGCCGCGTGCCGTGCTGCTGGTGGAGCACAAAGGTTTTGCTGAGGTGTTCAACCCGGATTTGAATAGTCATCTGTTATTACCTTGAGTTACGACAGCACCGAAGAAACCAGCAGTTGGGTATAAGGATGGTGTGGATCGTCCAGCACCCGGTCGGTCAGGCCGCTTTCCACCACCTCGCCCTGTTTCATCACCAGCAAGCGGTGCGCCAGCAGGCGCGCCACACCGAGATCGTGGGTGACGATCACCGCCGCCAACTGCATTTCCACCACCAAAGTGCGCAGCAGATCGAGCAGCCGCGCCTGCACCGAAACGTCCAGACCACCGGTGGGTTCGTCCATAAATACCAGCTTCGGGTGGGTCACCAGATTGCGGGCGATCTGCAAGCGTTGCTGCATGCCGCCGGAAAAGGTGGTCGGCAGATCGTCAAGGCGCGACAGCGGGATCTCAACGTCTTCCAGCCACTGCCCGGCCTGACGGCGGATGTCGCCATAGTGGCGCTGGCCGATGGCCATCAGCCGTTCGCCGATGTTGCCGCCGGCGGAAACCTTGGGCCGCAGCCCGTCGAGCGGGTGCTGATGCACTACGCCCCAGTCGGTGCGCAGCAGGCGGCGGCGATCGCTTTCCGCCATCGCATATAAATCATGCTGTTGCCCGGCCTGCGGACGGTAGAGGATCTGCCCTTGCTGTGGCGCCAGCCGCGCAGAGATCGACTTCAGCAGGGTGGTTTTGCCGGAGCCGGATTCGCCGACGATGCCCAGCACTTCACCGGGGTAGATATCGAAAGACACATCGCTAAAGCCTTTGCCCGGCGCGTACAGGTGGGTCAGGTTAGCCACCGACAGCAGCGGCGTGGTGCTCAGAGGGGTGGAAGTCATCAGTGCTGCGCCTCTTGCGAAGGTTGCGCCAGTTGCTGCTGGCAGTAATCGGTATCGGAGCAGACGAACATGCGGTTGCCCTGGTCGTCGAGCACCACCTCGTCCAGATAACTGTGGCGCGAGCCGCACAGCGCGCAGGGCTCGTCCCACTGCTGTACGCTGAACGGATGATCGTCGAAGTCCAGGCTCTCCACTTTGGTAAAGGGTGGCAGGGCATAGATACGTTTCTCGCGTCCGGCCCCAAACAGCTGCAGCGCCGGCATCATGTGCATTTTCGGGTTATCGAATTTGGGGATCGGCGACGGATCCATCACGTAGCGGTCATTGACCTTCACCGGATAGGCGTAGGTGGTGGCGATGTGGCCGTAGCGCGCGATGTCTTCGTACAGCTTCACCTGCATCACGCCATACTCTTCCAGCGCATGCATTTTGCGGGTCTCGGTTTCTCGCGGTTCGATAAAGCGCAGCGGCTCAGGGATCGGCACCTGATAAATCAGGATCTGGTCTTCGCGCAGCGCAGTTTCCGGAATGCGGTGACGGGTCTGGATCAGCGTAGCCTCGGGCGTGCGTTCGGTGGTGGCGACCCCGGCGACGCGCTGGAAGAAGCGGCGAATCGACACGGCGTTGGTGGTGTCGTCGGCGCCCTGATCAATCACCTTCAGCACGTCGGCACGGCCAATCACGCTGGCGGTCAACTGAATGCCGCCGGTGCCCCAGCCGTAGGGCATCGGCATTTCACGGCCGCCGAACGGCACCTGATAACCGGGGATGGCGATTGCCTTCAAAATGGCACGACGGATCATGCGCTTGGTTTGCTCGTCCAGGTAGCCCAGGTTGTAGCCGGTTAATACTTCACTCATTGCGGGCCTCCTGACGCTCGCTAAATTCCTGGCGCAGACGCTTAAGCAGTTCCAGCTCTGCCTGGAAATCGACGTAGTGCGGCAGTTTAAGGTGGGAAACAAAGCCGGCGGCTTCGACGTTATCGGCATGGGCCAGCACGAACTCTTCGTCCTGCGCCGGGCTGGCGATGCCTTCGTCGTACTCGGGGCTTTGCAGTGCACGGTCTACCAGCGCCATTGCCATCGCCTTGCGTTCGGCCCGGCCAAACACCAGACCATAGCCGCGGGTGAAATGCGGCGGCTGGTCAACCGGATCGATAAAACCGTTAACCATCTCGCATTCGGTTAGCAGGATTTCGCCGATATCAATGGTGAAACCCAGCTCTTCTGGCGTGATCTCCGCTGATACATAGCCGGTGCGGATCTCGCCGGCGAACGGGTGGGTACGGCCGTAGCCACGTTGGGTGGAGTAGCTCAGCGCCAGTAAAAAGCCTTCGTCACCGCGCACCAATTGCTGCAGTCGCGCTGAGCGTGAGCAGGGGTAAACCGGAGGATTACGGGTGATATCGTCCGGTATGCTGCCGTCGTCCCGCTCCGCCAATGCCAGCTGTTGCTGACTGAGCAGATCAAACACGTGGGCGCAGTTTTCCGGCAAGGGTTCGTCCGCCTGTGGTGCGCGGGGGGCTTCTCCTTCCGCCAGCAACGCGAAATCCAACAGCCGGTGGGTGTAATCGTAGGTTGGCCCCAGCACCTGTCCGCCGGGCAAGTCCTTATAAACTGCCGAGATGCGGCGCTCCAGTCGCATATTTTCTGTCGCCAGCGGTTCGCCGATCGCCAGGCGCGGCAGAGTGGTACGGTAGGCGCGCAGCAGGAAAATGGCCTCGACCAGATCGCCGCTCGCCTGCTTGATGGCCAGCGCCGCCAGCTCAGGATCGTAGATGCCACCCTCGGTCATGACCCTGTCCACGGCCAGGCCCAGCTGCTGCTCAATCTGCAGTGCGCTCAGTTCCGCCACGCTGTCATCGCCGCGCCGCAGCTGTTCCTGTAACTGATGGGCGGCCTCAATGGCTTTTTCGCCCCCTTTAACGGCAACGTACATCAGCACACCTCCACGTGGGTGGTTCGCGGTAACGCCAACAGGCATTCGCCGCAGGTCAGCAGGAAATCCAGCCCCAGCGGGAAGCGCTGCGGGCGGTTAAGCAGGTAATCCAGCAGCGCCGGCGGCAGCTGCGGTGAAATAATTCGTTGATGTTCGATGCCTGGCCCGGTCAGGCGCAGTGCGGTGCCTTGTTCCAGGCTAGCTAACTGCACAATCACCGTAGCGCTGAACTCGGGGGAAATTTCGCTGCCGTGCGGCAATGCCTGTAAATCGGTCGCCTGCAGTTGGCTATCGAACAGGGCGAAACACACCTCTTCGGCGCGGTCGGCCAGCGGTGCGCCGCTGTGGAAGCGAATGTTTGTTAGCGCTTGCTCACTTTTTAGCTCAGGACTCAGCTGGATCGAAGTTTCCTGATCCGCCAGGGTCAGCAAGGCTGCGGTACTGGCGGCATTCAGCCTGTCCCAGGTTGGGCTGCCTTGCAGCGTAACCACATGCCCAGGCTCGCTTAACGCCTTAAGAATTAAGCGGAAAGTTTGCTGAGATTGGTCGATCGGCTGGGTAAAACCTGTCAGTAGGCTCATGATTAATCCCCTCGCACCAGCGTAAAGAAGTCCACCCGGCTGGAGGCGACGGCCCTTGCACGCAGCTGGCGTTGCTCGTGTTGCAGCGCGGCCAGCGGCTCTATCAGCTGTTGTTGCAGCAATTCGGCCTGCTCCGGCAGTTGCAGCAGGGCATCCAGCAGCGCGCAGAGTTCGGCATGCGCCTTATCGCGCCCGGCGATATAGCTGTAGCCATAGCCGCCGTTTTCGAGCTGGACCACCGCACGGGTGACGGTCATGTCGCCCAAGACGAAGCGGCGGCCAGTGGCCCCCATGCGCCCCTGCAACTGCGCCAGGCCAATCTCCGGTGCACGGATGCTCTGGTAGCGCGGGTTGATATTCAGCGCCTGCCAGTGGCTGCGCAACTGGGCCGGCTGGCTGTGCGCCAGTACCGACATCCAGCGTTGTCTCGGCTGTAAGGCTTGCATTTAGTGCTCCATCGTCAGTTCAATCATGTCGGCGCGCGCCAGGCTGACGGAGTATTCCGCCACGTTGTCGCTGCCGGTGCAGACGTTCAGGGTGCGCACGCACAGCAGCGGCGCCTGGGTGGCAATTTCCAGCATCCGGCTCTCTTTGGCCTGGGCCCGGCGCGCACTGATGCGTGTCTGGCTGCGGGTCAGCGGCTGGTGGATGTTTGATTCGATAAATTCGTGCAGCGAACCGCTGTGGAACTGCTGTAGCGCCGGCCACCAGTCCAGATCGGGCAGATAGTGGTCGATCAGGCTCATCGGTACGCCGTTGACCCGGCGCAAAGTGCGAAGGTGGATCACCGTTTCGCCTTCTTCCCGTGACAACGCGCTGGCAACATGCCCATTGCACGGGCGTAGTACAGCGAGTAAGCGCTCACTGGTGGGGTGGCTTCCCTGCTCGAACAGGTTCTGACTGAAACGGGTATTGGCATGCAGCGGGTAGTCGTAGGGGCGCATCAACACCAGAATGCCGATCCCGTGCCGGCGTTGCAGCCAGCCGCGCTCCACCAATTGATCGACTGCACGACGCAGGGTATGGCGATTGACCTGATAGCGTTCCGCCAATTGCTGCTCGGAAGGCAGGTAGTCGCCACAGCGGTATTGGGTGCGCAGCTCTTGTTCCAGCTGCGCGGCGATTTGCTGATAGCGGGTGGGGAAACTGGTCGGATGTCTAGATAAGTCCATCATAATAAAAAACCTCGGTGGCCATAACGACATAAAAAATATGCGGTTTATTGGCATGTCTTACAGTGCTTACCCTACGGCTTGAAAGACGACGGGTAGGTCCCGTGGTGAAGTTGGCATCATCTTGCAGGCGTCAGATGACAATCGCGTTACGCGTCGGTGGCGAACAGATGAACTATTTTGGACAGGCAGATGATGCGCAGGGGGCCGCTGCGCGCTAAGCTGACGCTATTGATGATTGAACCGAGTTAATCTAAGCCCATGCCACATCCCCTGACTGCAACTGAACACCGCGCGCGCCCTTGGCCGTGGTGGAAACCGGCGCTGTTTCTGCTGGTGGTGGCCATCGGCCTCTACTACGTCAAATGGCAGCCTTATTACGGCAAGGCCTTTCTGGCGGTGGACACGCATTCCATCGGCAAATCGATACTGGTCAACGACGACAGCAGCCCGTGGCTGGCGGCCTGGCATTACGCGCTGGTCTATTTCACGGCGGTATGGAAGGCGGCGGTGCTCGGTGTGGTGTTGGGCTCATTGGTGCAGGTGCTGATCCCACGCGATTGGTTGATGCGCACGCTCGGTCATCCGCGTTTTTCCGGTACCTTGCTGGGCGCGGTGATCGCACTGCCGGGCATGATGTGTACCTGTTGTGCCGCGCCGGTAGCTGCCGGATTAAGGCGTCAGTCGGTGTCCAGCGGGGCAGCGATGGCGTTCTGGCTGAGTAACCCGGTGCTGAATCCGGCCACGCTGATTTTTATGGGCTTTGTGCTCGGCTGGCAGTTTGCCGCAATCCGGCTGGTGGCTGGGGTGATCATGGTGCTGGGCATCGCCTGGCTGGTGCAGCGTGCCACTGCCAGGGATCCGCAGCCGGCGGCTTTGCAAACGCCGCTGCTGCCGCTGGATAAAGCTGACGAAAAGCCGTTTTTCGGCCGCTGGCTCAAGGCGCTGTGGTCGCTGTTTTGGTCCACCATACCTGTCTACATTCTGGCGGTATTGGCGCTAGGGGCCGCGCGCGTTTGGCTGTTCCCGCATGCCGATGGGGCGATAGATAATAGCGTGTTGTGGATTATTGGCCTGGCGATCGCAGGTTGCCTGTTCGTGATCCCGACGGCGGCGGAAATCCCGATTGTGCAGACTCTAATGCTGGCGGGTATGGGCACCGGCCCGGCGCTGGCGCTGTTGATGACCCTGCCGGCGGTCAGCCTGCCTTCGTTGCTGATGCTGAACAAGGCTTTCTCTGCCAAGGCACTGTGCCTGACAGCGCTGTTGGTTGCGCTGTGTGGGATCGTCACGGGCGTGGTAGGAATGGGGTTGGTATAAATTGTTTAATAAATAGTCTTTCATTCGTATTTGCGTTGTCACAAATGTGCTAACGTTGGCAGGTTTTCAGTTGTTAAATATTGAGCGAATGCAGGAGTATCAAGATGGAAAGCCGTATCCAGTTTCGCATTGAGGATGAGACTAAACGTTTGGCGCAGAAAGCCGCAGAAGCCAAGGGGATCACTTTGAGTGAGGCGTGTCGACGTTTGGCTGAGCAAATGGCGGATGAGCAACGGGCCACTGAGCAACATGAAAATTGGTTGAAAGAAAAGGTTGATGCCGCTTTTGCCCGTTTGCATGAAGGAAGTGCGGTCTATCTTGACCAGCAACAGGTTGATGAAAGCATGGATGCCTTTAAGGCAAAAGTCCGAGCGAAATACGACCGAAAATAAGGATCGTTATGCGTGTCGAATGGGATGAAGAAGCGCTACGGGACAGGGAACGTATTTTTGATTTTCTCTATCCTTTTAATCCACAGGTTGCTGAGCAGGCTGATGCTGAGATTGATAAGGCAGTGAAGCGCCTGTTGGATTACCCTGAACTCGGTAAAATTTGGTACAGGCAGGCGCGTAAGTTATTGGTCAGCCAGGCTTCATTAATAGTTTTATACGTTGTTGTCGACGACGTGATTAAGGTTTTAGCCGTTGTTCATCAACGAGAGAAATTCCCCGACATAGAGAACTAACGCAGCTTATGCACCACCTGATTAGCGCTGCCGCGCCAAATCAGCGCCGGATCTTTTAAGTCCTGCACAAACTTTCCGTCAATCAACACGTTAATCCTGTCCACTATCTGCATTTGCTGCGCATCCAGCTCCGCCAGCCGGTAGCCGGTCCACAGCCAGATATCCTTGCCCGGGCATTCGGCGCGCACCCGTTTTACCAGTTGCAGCACCGCCGCGACGTTGGCGGGGTGCAGGGGATCGCCACCGGACAGCGACAGCCCTTGGCGCGGAATGCGCGTATCGTTCAGGTCGGCAATCAACCGGTCTTCCATCGTCTGGGTAAACGGCTGGCCGGAGTTAAGCCGCCAGGTACTTTTGTTGTAGCAGCCAGGGCACTGGTGCACGCAGCCGGCAACAAACAGCGTGCAGCGGGTGCCGGGGCCGTTGACGACATCAATGGGGTAATACTGGTGATAATTCATGCGAGGTCTGCCCATCTGGCTATTTTACTTGCCATTTTCCCCTCGGGCAGTGCTCTGAATACTCACGTACTGCGTGTACGCTCCGTTTCTTCCGCGCTGGCCGAGGGTAAATTGGCGGCGACAATCACGCCCGATGAACAGACGTATGCTCAGCAGGCTTGACGATCTTTGCTTCAGCCGATCTGCCCGTTCCCCAGGTGTTTCACCCGGCGTTTCACCTCTTCTTGCTTGCCGGCATTGAACGGCCTGGCGTCTGGGCTGCCGAGATAACCGCACACCCGGCGGGTGACGGAGACCTTGGATGGCTCGTGGTTACCGCATTTCGGGCAGGTGAAGCCCTTGCTGGTGCAAGAGAATTCTCCGGTAAAACCGCACTCGTAGCATTCATCGATGGGCGTGTTGGTGCCGTAATAGGGCACGCGGCTGTAGCTGTAATCCCACACGTCTTCGAGCGCTTTCAGGTTGTGCTGCAGGTTCGGGTATTCGCCGTAACAGATGAAACCGCCGTTGGCCAATGGCGGATAGGGGGCTTCAAAATCCAGCTTGTCGTAAGGATTGACCTTTTTCTCTACGTCGAGGTGGAAGCTGTTGGTGTAATAGCCTTTGTCGGTCACGCCAGACACCACGCCGAAATCGGCGGTATCGAGCCGGCAGAAGCGATCGCACAGGTTTTCGCTTGGCGTGCTGTACAGGCTAAAGCCGTAACCGGTCTCGGCTTTCCAACTTTCCGTGGCGGCCCGCAGGTGCGCAACGATGGCGATCGCCTTAGCGCGCAGCGTTTCATCGTCGTATACGTGTTGTTCGTTGCCGAACAGGGCGTTGATGGTTTCATGCAGACCGATGTAACCCAGCGAAATAGAGGCGCGGCCATTCTTAAAGATCTCGGCAATGTTGTCGTCTGCCTTCAGGCGTACGCCGCAGGCGCCTTCCATATACAAAATAGGGGCCACGCGCGCCTTGATACCTTCCAGCCGGGCAATGCGCGTCATCAGCGCTTTTTTCGCCAGCAGCAAGCGCTGATCCAGCAGATCCCAGAAGCGGCTTTCATCGCCCATGGCCTCCAGCGCAATACGCGGCAGGTTCAGGCTGATCACGCCGATATTGTTGCGGCCATCGTGTACCAGCTCGCCCTCTTCTTCGTAAGTGCCGAGGAAGCTGCGGCAGCCCATCGGCGTTTTGAACGAGCCGGTGACTTTCACCACCTGATCGTAATTGAGTATGTCTGGATACATGCGTTTACTGGCGCATTCCAACGCCAATTGCTTGATGTCGTAATTCGGATCGCCGTACTGATGATTCAGGCCGTCGCGGATGGCGAACACCAGTTTAGGGAATACCGCCGTTTTACGGTTTTTGCCTAGCCCGGCAATGCGGTTACTCAGGATAGAACGTTGGATCAAGCGTGATTCCCAAGAGGTCCCCAGCCCGAAACCGAAGGTGACGAACGGCGTCTGGCCATTGGCGGTGTGCAGGGTGTTGACCTCGTATTCCAGCGACTGGAAGGCGTCGTAACACTCTTTTTCGGTGCGCGCCATGGCATAGCCTTGCGCATCCGGGATCTGCCACTGTTCGGCGACCTGCTGGTGTTTGTTAAAGCTTTCGGTGACGAACGGCGCCAGGATCTCGTCGATACGGTTAATGGTGGTACCGCCATAAATATGGCTGGCCACCTGCGCGATGATTTGCGCGGTCACTGCGGTAGCGGTGGAGATCGACTTCGGGGGTTCAATCTCGGCGTTACCCATCTTGAAGCCGTTGGTCAGCATGCCCTTCAGGTCGATCAGCATGCAGTTGAACATCGGGAAGAATGGCGAGTAGTCGAGATCGTGGTAGTGGATCTCGCCTCGCTCATGGGCCAGCACCACGTCACGCGGCAGGATGTGCTGCTTGGCATAGTGCTTGGCGACGATCCCGGCCAGCAGATCGCGCTGGGTGGGGATCACCTTGCTGTCTTTATTGGCGTTTTCATTGAGCAATGCCACGTTGCTTTGCTCGACCAGGCCGCGGATCTCCTGGTTCAACCGTCCACGCAGTTCACGCGCGACGTCGCGATCGTGACGGTACTCAATATAGGCCCGCGCCAGCTGCTTGTATTCGCCGGCCATAAGCTGGTTTTCCACTGCCCGCTGGATTTCATGGATATCGACGCGCGGCTGCTGTGATATCTGTTGAGCGACTACGCGGGCGACGGTTGCGCAGTAGTCCGCATCGACGATCCCCACGGCCAGCGCGGCCCGCTCGATCGCTTGCCCAATACGTGCCTCGTCAAAAGGTACCTGACAACCGTCCCGTTTAATCACTACTGGTTTCACGTTGTTACTCCTTGTTCCCCGAGGGAGCGTTGATGCCCTGCCTTGCAGATTTCAGCCTGAAAGCTAGCGGGTATCGGTATGATTTCAGCTTATCCACAGGGCAATGCCGCAGCACGCAAGGGCTGAGGCGATGTGTGGATGATTTTGTGGATAACTACTATATATAGTTGCTGTCGTTTCTTAATGCACTATATATAGATGTTGGTGGAGTTCTTTTGACGTAGGACAAAGAAAATGAAAGAGCGCGCGTAAGCTGTACAGACGTTAATTTTGGCCTGAATGCTCAGGCCGGACGAGAGTGAAAATGTTCGAGCAGGAACTCAACCCAGACGCGCACTCGCGGGGGCAGATCGGCCGAGGCATAGTACAACCACAGTTGGGTTGGCTGCGGCCAGCATTCTGCCAGCACCGGCAGCAGGGTACCCTGCGCAAAGTGATGCTCCGCATACCAACGCGCCAGACAGACGATGCCCAGGCCGGCCAGCGCCGCATCCAGTAACATCTCCGGCCGACTGGCCACCAGGCGACCATGCAGCTCCAGCGTTTTGACTTCGCCATGTCGATGCAACGGCCATTTTACGCTGCGGCCGGTGGCCGGGTTACGATGCAGCAGACAATTATGTTGCAGCAGATCGTCAGGATCCTGCGGCGTGCCGTGCTGCGCAAGATAGCCGGGCGAGGCCGCCAGAACCATCTGCATCGGATACAGTGGCCGCGCCACCAGCCGGCTGTCGGGATCGACCCGGCTGCCGATGCCGACGTCAAATCCTTCGCCCACCAGATTGACCACGCGGGCATCCAGTGAGAGATCGAGATCGATCTGCGGATAACGTTCCAGGAATTGCGGGATCAACGGCATCAGGATCTGGCGGCCGAAGCCGGGGATCATGCTGACGCGCACCGTGCCGGAAGGTGCCTGCTGCGCGCTACCGGCAGTTTCCAGCGTGGCGGACAGCGCCTGCCATAGCGGTGCGACTTGCTGCAACAGCGCCTTACCTTCGTCGGTGAGCACCACGTTGTGGGTATTACGCTGGAACAACCGCAGCGCCAGTTTTTCTTCCAGCACGCGAATATTTTTACTGATTGCCGCCGGGGTGACGCCCAGTTGGCGCGCGGCGGCGGAGAAATTCTGTACCTGGGCGGCCGCGAGAAAGGCCGGCAGCAGGCGGTGCACGTCAAAGGGCAGCGACATAGTGGTTGATACTTTCAGTTGAAATTGAAGTGACGATTCACAGCCTACACCCGCGGCGCTGGAAATGGAAAAATGCGTTATCAAATCTTAATCAAGGATCCTTTATGTCGCGTATTTTAGTGTTGACCGCCCACCGTTTTCCCGACGAATCACGCATCAACAAAGCGTTGATCGAAGCGCTTCGTCCTTTGCCTAACGTCACTGTCCACGAACTGATGCGTGCTTACCCGGACTATCAAATCGACGTGGCGCGTGAGCAAGAGCTGCTGCAAAACCATGATGCGGTGGTGATGCTGTTCCCGTTCTATTGGTACAGCTCACCGGCCATTCTCAGCGAGTGGCAGGATGCGGTATTAACCCACGGTTTCGCTTACGGCAGTGAAGGTACCCAACTGCATGGCAAGCCCTTGCAACTGGTGGTCACCACCGGCGGCAATCAGCAGGCCTATACGGCGGAAGGGTATAACCGCTATCCGGTCGAGGATTTGCTGCGTCCGTTCCATGCGATGGCCAACCTGACCGGCATGGATTATCTGCCGCCGCATCTGGTGCAGGGCGTCTTTGATATGAGCGATGAGCGTCTGGCGCAAGAGGCCGCCGGAGTGGTGGCTCTGTTGAAAAAAGAGTAGGGCGCAGCCTGAGGCCGCACCCTGGGGGGTTAGTCCTCTAACAACCACCACACCGCTTCGAACGGGCGCAGGGTGATGGCCTGCGGTTGCGTAGGCGCATCGGCGTAATTGCTCATCAGCGGACGCCACAACGCTGAAGGTTCCACGCCTTCCGCCTGCCAGGCCAGCGGTTCACGGCTGAGGTTGGCCGCCACCAGCAGGCGTTGGCCGTTCCAGCGGCGCTGGTAGCACCACAGCGCCGGATGGTTGGGCGCCAGATCCTGATAGTCACCGTGGGTCAACAGCGGATACTGCTTGCGCAGGGTGATTAACTGACGGTAGGCGTAAAACACCGAGTCCAGATCGGCCAGTGCCGCTTCAGCATTGATTTGCGGGTAGTTTTCCGCACAGCCAATCCACGGGGTTCCCTGGGTGAAACCGGCGTTGGGCGCGGCACTCCACTGCATTGGCGTGCGGCCGTTATCGCGCGATTTAGTGGCCAGGATCGCCAGCAATTCGGCGTTACTTTTGCCCTGGGAGCTCAGCTCGGCGTACATGTTCAGGCTTTCCACATCGCGGTACTGCCCGATGGTGCTAAAGCCGGGATTGGTCATGCCGAGCTCTTCGCCCTGATAAATATAAGGCGTGCCCTGCATGCCGTGCAGCACCATCGCCAGCATTTTGGCGGCCGGTACTCGCAGTTCGCCTTCATCGCCGAAGCGCGAAACGATGCGCGGCTGATCGTGGTTACACCAGAACAGCGCATTCCAGGCCTGGTTGTGCATGCCCTGCTGCCAGTGGCGGAAAATCTGTTTCAGTTCAACGTAATCCGGCGCCGCCAGCGTCCATTTCTCGCCGCCGGCATAGTCCACTTTCAGATGATGGAAGTTGAAGGTCATCGACAACTCTTCACCGCTTTGCGCAGCGTACTGCCGGCAATGCTCCAGGGTGGTGGAGGACATTTCGCCCACGGTCATCAAGCCGCGCGGCTGGAACACGTCGCGGCTCATTTCCTGCAGGAACTCATGGATCCGCGGCCCGTCGGTATAGAAACGGCGACCGTCCCCTTGGGGATCGGACGGGAAATCCTGCTGTTTGGAAACCAGGTTAATCACGTCGAGGCGCAGGCCGTCGACGCCTTTGTCTGCCCAGAACTGGCACACTTTCTTCAACTCTTCGCGGACCGGCGGGTGTTCCCAGTTGAGATCGGCCTGCTCGGTGGCAAACAGATGCAGGTAATACTGGCCGCTGTCGGCATGCCACTGCCAGGCATTACCGCCAAATTTGGAACGCCAGTTGTTCGGCGGGGTATCACCTTCGCCATCGCGCCAGACGTAGAACTGGCGGAAGGGGCTGTTCGGTTCTTGCGAAGCTTTGAACCACGGGTGCTCGGTTGAAGTGTGGTTGAACACCATATCCATGACGATGCGGATGCTGCGCTGGTGGGCGGCGGCAATCAGTCGGTCGAAATCCTCCATGGTGCCGTAGGCCGGATCGATGGCGCAGTAGTCCGCCACGTCATAACCGTTATCCACCTGTGGGGAGACATATACCGGCGTCAGCCAGATCGCATCGACGCCCAGCTCCTGCAGATAGTCCAGCCGCTGGGTCACACCGGCCAGATCGCCGTAGCCGTTACCGGTGCTGTCCTGAAAACTCTTCGGGTAGATTTGGTAGATGACGCCGTTTTGCCACCAGGGGATTGGATTGCTCATAGTCATACCTTTAAATCGTGACAACGGGCCCGGCATGCCAGGCCCCTACATTTTAATCAGACCGGCAGCTCACCGCGGCTGGCTTTGCGTTTGTAAACCATCATGGTCAGGACCAGCGGGATAATCACCGCCACCAGGATCGCCACCGTGTAAATCATCCAGAACTGAGGTTTGATCGACAGGATGCCCGGCAAACCGCCGACGCCGATGCCGTTGGCCATCACGCCGTCCAGGCCGCAGATCAGCCCGGCGAAGGCAGAGCCGATCATCGCGCACAGCATAGGGAAACGGTATTTCAGGTTGATCCCGTACATTGCCGGTTCGGTGACGCCAAGGTAGGCGGAGATTGCCGCCGGGACCGAGATTTCACGTTCGTTGGCCTTGCGGCTGACGATGATGATACCCAGCACCGCAGATGCCTGCGCAATGTTGGACAGAGCAATCAGTGGCCAAACCGGCGTGCCGCCCATGCTTTGGATCATCTGCATATCGATGGCCAGCGTGGTCTGATGTACGCCGGTGATCACCAGCGGGGCATACAGGAAACCAAACAGCGCGGCCCCAATCGGCGCGAAGCTGCCGGTCATGACGGCTTTCACCGCCCAGGCTACGCCATCGCCAATCATGCGGCCGAACGGGCCGATAAAGGCGTGCGCCAGGAACACCGCCAGCAGCAGAGAAACGACCGGCACTACCACCAGATACAGGTAATCCGGCACGATCTTTTTCAAACGGGTTTCAATCCAGCCCAGTGCCATACCGGCCAGCATGGACGGGATCACCTGCGCCTGATAGCCGACTTTCTGGATGGTGAACCAGCCGAAGTTCCACACTTCCGGGATCTGCTGGCCGAGCTGATAGGAGTTCATCAACTGCGGCGACACCAGCGTGACGCCCAGCACGATGCCAAGCACCGGCGTGCCGCCCATTTTTTTCACCGTTGACCAACAGATGGCGACCGGCAGGAACATGAAGATGGCTTCACCGAGCAGCCACAGGAAGTCGTAAATGGTTTTCCACGCCGGGTGCATTTGCGCCAGCGTTTGGCCGCCGGACATCGGGATGTCGCCGATCACGTTGCGGAAGCCGAGGATTAAACCGCCGCTGATCAGCGCCGGCAGCAGCGGGAAGAAGATTTCGGCGAAGTGGGAGATAGCGCGCTCGCTCCAGGTCATGTTCTGGCGCGCAGCCACCTTGGCCTGTTCTTTATCGGCCTCGTTGACGCCGGTGGTGGCAATCAACGCCTGATAATAATCGCCGACCTCCGGGCCAATCACTACCTGGAACTGCCCGGCATTGGTGAAGCAGCCTTTGACCATTGGCAGCTCTTCGATTTCTTTTGGTTTGGCAAGACTTGTGTCGTTGAGAACGAAACGCAGCCTGGTAATGCAATGGCTGACGGTGGCGATATTCTCGCGCCCGCCCACCAGCACAATCAGGCGATCGATATCCTGCTGTTTTACTTTGCCCATTATTAGATACCTTTCTTGGTATGAGACTGCCGCAGAGGTGTTGTTGGAGTGATGATCAAAGCTTAGTCATTTCGCTTTTTTTATGGAATGGGAACGTTCCCGGTTTGGGGCGAGGATCACAAAACGATAAAAAATGACCACTTGTTGAACAGGGGAAATTTGAGAGCGGGGCGAAACATTCCGTAATATTATCTTGAACTGATGCAACGCTGGCTATACTGTCAGCCTTAACAATCAATAAGTTGATTGAAATCAGCGGCACTCACGCCTGTGTTTTCAAAACCAATACGCTATACGAGTGCTATTACCACGGACTTTTTTCAAGGAAGAATGATGACTTTGACATTGCCTCGACTGCTTTTTGTCTTTACCGCGCTGCTCCTGAGCGCCTGTACCAGTCAAAAAAGTAGCCCGGAACGCCACGCCAAACATGCGGTTTATCAGTTGGCACGTGAGGATTTCTCCCCCGAAATGCGAACCCAAATCCCAGACTCGATAAAAGCGGCTATCCCATTCTTTGACCAGTTTTACCAAATGGGCAAAGCCGATCGGGCCAAGGGCTTAACACAACAACAGGCACAGCAGCAGGAAGCCTATTTCCGCAGCCCAGAATTCCTCAGTGACATGGGGAAGAAAGGGCGATTTATCAATCAGCAATATTCAGTGGATAACCCGCAAAAACAACGCCAGATCTTGCTGGATTCCGCCGTGGCCACCTACTGGGATGGTTACGAAGGCCGGCCTTGAGGGGGATAAATAAGCTACTAATGAAAGTGCCCAATAAACTAGAGCTTATTGGGCATTGTTTCAATTATTTTATTCGGAAATTGGTGAGGGTTAAAGTAGATTGAATTTCTCCAGGGTCGCTTTGACTTCTTTTCTTAATCCAGACTCATCCAGTTCATAATCAGCGCGATCTGAATCTGGATTATAAATCTCAGCCACCATAAATAGTTCCTCTCCACAGTTCAAAACACTCTTGTCCTGATCAATTCCATATAGTTTACGTCTTTCAATACATATTTCTTCAGAGAATTTAAGTGCATTAACTTTTGAGTTCAAAAAATCCCTGGCTAATTCAATTATCGCCATTTTGTTCATAAGTCACCTGTCTCTAAATAAATTCGACCATTATCCGCATCGGGGTTTATTTTCCATCCGGAGAGAAAATCGCCATTGGCTTTGATGATTACAACCCTCATATTTTTGGGGTTGAAGTAAACTTTAGATTCCTTTTCCCGTCGATAAGTTCCTTTTTCCACAGTATTTTTGTCCTTCAAGTGTGCTTCAATTGCGTCGCGATATTGAGTCAACGTTACGCTATTTTTTTTCGTGTCGGCAATACTAAAGTCACTAGCATGCTTAAATTTCTTGTCCAATTGTTTACGCGTAAAACGCCCAGAGTCAAGTGGATCACTGACCATCACATAGAGAGCTTCAACGCCTGTTTCAGTCGAATCCGGCTGCCACAAGATAAAATCCTGTAAATCCTGGACGACGTCTGCAGGGAAGGTCGTAACAACAATGCTGTCCGCATGTCTGACATTGGTGCCGGTATTCACAGGCGTCTTGGGGACCGATGAACCATTGCCTGTATGTGACGGTGCCGCAGGGCCAGTCGGTACAGAATTTATCAGTATGGTCTGGGCAGGTACGCCTCCCATTGCTGGGAACGTAATTTTATCCAGTCTGGTTGCCTCTTCACGAGCTGTTTCCACCGGCTGGGACGATCACGAAGGACGGACTTGAATGGATGTGCTTTGAGTCTATGGCTATCACTGTACCTATATCTTTTCAGGGCAAGTGGATAGGAGAGGAAGCAACACAATAAATGGAGAAAATCAGACGCGTGTATTAATATAAAGCCCAACAAACTGGAGTTTATTGGGCTTTGATGCAATGACCATTACCGCTGAAAAGTTATGCAGGATAACAATGGGTTATTATCCTTGCTTAAAGCCTGGTTTACTATTTTTAGCGCGCCATTCTTTTATCTGTTTAACAAGCCCTTCTGGCGATTCATCTTGGTCTGGGAGAGGATAGAATATAAGATCAGTCCCATCTGGATGCTCCGATAAGCGGACGAACTCATGCACGGCTTTATCGGCCTCTTCCTCTGTTGGGTAGTCTGCACTACACATTTTTTGAGTAAACTCTAAAAATTCTTTTTCTGTATAATCTGAAATGGTTTTCTGACCGGTCATTTTATTTTCCTCCATTTTTTGAATGGATCTCAATATGACGTTTGGGCGTCAATACACCAAGGTTGTCAACATCATATACTGCACCATCTTGACTAATCGGTTCAATATGATGAAGTTCATATTTTTCACGACCTCCGACTTTCTCTTTGTTGGGTACGAATGGAGAATAACCTTTCTTCAGGAAAGACTGGTTTCTTGAGTTAAACTGTTTCGATAACGCTGGGTCATTCCCTACCTCGATCCAAAACGCTTTGCGGAAAGAGTCGAAACTGTCAAATGTCTTACCCCGCAGCTTATCAGCAACTTGAGTGGGAATGGGAGAACCCAGTTCGACTCCCGCATTGTTTAACCAGTCCTCGCTAACGGCTTTGCCTCTACCTGTTACCATCCCCGGTTTGGTGCGGGGATTACGGACCATCACATAGATAGCTTCAACGCCTGTTTCCGTCGCATCCGGCTGCCACAAGATAAAATCCTGCAAGTCCTGGACGACGTCAGCAGGGAAGGCCGTAACAACAATGCTGTCCGCCTGTCTGACATTGGTGCCGGTATGCACCGGAGTCTTGGGGACTGCTGAACCATTGCCTGTATGTGACGGTGCCGCAGGGCCAGTCGGTACAGAATTTATCAGTATGGTCTGGGCAGGTACGCCTCCCATTGCTGGGAACGTAATTTTATCCAGTCTGGTTGCCTCTTCACGAGTTATCTCTTCAGAGGAGAGGGGCAAAAATAGGATAAGTAAGTAGGGTAAGAATATTTTATTAATGAACAAAGCCCAACAAAGTTTCGTTTGTTGGGTTTTGTTTAATGCATAGACATAAGGCCATTCGATAGATTAAAGAAGATTGAATTTCTCCAGGGTCGCTTTGACTTCTTTCTTTAATTCTGATTCGTCCAACTCATAACTGTCACGGTCAGAATCAGGGTTAAAACAATCCGCCAAAATAAATAGTTCACCACCACACATATCTATAGATTTGTTCGGTTCTTCCACACCATATAGCCCACGTCTTGAAATCACTATTTCTTCTGCGAAAGTTTCGGCGCTGATTTTATTTTCTATGAATTTCTTACCAATTTCTATTAGTTTAACTCTACTCATAATACCCCCGATGCTAAATATATCCTGCCGTTCTCTTCCGTTGGGTCTATTTTCCATGCTGACAAGAAACTCCCATCAGCCTTAAGAATAACGACATTCATTGATTTCGGATTAAAATACACAGTTGAGCTCGTGTTTCGTCGATATGTTCCTTTTTTCACAGTATCTCTATCCTTCAAGTGTGCTTCAATTGCGTCGCGATATTGAGTCAACGTTACTCTATTTTTTTTCGTGTCGGCAATACCAAAATCACTAGCATGCTTAAATTTCTTGTCCAACTGTTTACGCGTAAAACGCCCAGAGTCAAGTGGATCACTGACCATCACATAGAGAGCTTCAACGCCTGTTTCAGTCGCATCCGGCTGCCACAAGATAAAATCCTGTAAATCCTGGACGACGTCTGCAGGGAAGGTCGTAACAACAATGCTGTCCGCCTGCCTGACATTGGTGCCGGTATGCACCGGAGTCTTGGGGACCGGTGAACCATTGCCTGTATGTGACGGTGCCGCAGGGCCAGTCGGTACCGGATTGACCAGTATGGTCTGGGCAGGTATGCCTCCCATTGCTGGCAACGTGATTTTATCCAGCCCGGTTGCCTCATCACGAGTTATCTCTTCAGAGCAGAGAGGTAAAAATAGGATAAGTAAGTAGGGTAAGAATATTTTATTAATGAACAAAGCCCAACAAAGTTTCGTTTGTTGGGCTTTGTTTAATACATAAACATAAGGCCATTCGATAGATTAAAGAAGATTGAATTTCTCCAGGGTCGCTTTGACTTCTTTCTTTAACCCATCGGAGTCCAATTCACTTTCTCTTCGATCTGGAACGGAAGTATAGCAGTCTGCAAGGATGAAAATCTCAGATGCACACTCACCAACATTTTTACTATCTTTAGCTAATTGCCCTGATTTTCCTTCTTCTCGCCATAATTTAAAGAATTGTGACTCGAAGTCATCAGCAGTTAGTTGTGATGACACTAGCTTTTTAGCTAAGTTGATTAGTTTTTCACTCATTATAAAACCCCTGTCTTAATATAACTATTATATTGTGGGGAATCAGAGATTAAATTCCATCCAGAAATGAAATCTCCATCCTTATCGAGAACGACGACATTGTTTGTTTTAGTGTTAAAGAACACCTTAGATCCCTTTTACCGTCGATAGGTTCGTTTTTCTACAGTATCTCTGTCCTTCAAGTGTGCTTCAATTGCGTCGCGATATTGAGTCAACGTTACGCTATTTTTTTTCGTGTCGGCAATACCAAAGTCACTAGCATGCTTAAATTTCTTGTCCAATTGTTTACGCGTAAAACGCCCAGAGTCAAGTGGATCACTGACCATCACATAGAGAGCTTCAACGCCTGTTTCAGTCGCATCCGGCTGCCACAAGATAAAATCCTGTAAATCCTGGACGACGTCTGCAGGGAAGGTCGTAACAACAATGCTGTCCGCCTGCCTGACATTGGTGCCGGTATGGGGAGGATAAATAAATGGACAGAATAAGACGATTGTATTAATTAAAAAGCCCAACAAATGAGAAATTGTTGGGCTTTGCTGAAAATTAATTTTTTGTAAAACGCAGAATGTTATTCGATGCCGCATTTTTTCTCGGTCACGAATTTTGGCTCTTTCCAGTTGGGGCCTTTTTTAACAAGCATTTTATCTCCCCACATCACAACACCATTCTGACGTAATTGTTCGAATGCTCGCATAAACTCACCATTTTCAATTACTGAAAAATTGTGGCGACTAAAGAACCTGTCCATTTGTGGGTAACCAAATCCGCCTTCTCTTCTTACTAAAAAGGCAATGACATCAGAAATTTTTTCTTCGTTCGCTAAGCGTTCAAGATCAATCATTTTAACATCCTCAAATCTTGTTCTTCAGCAGCCTCTAAAGCTTCTCGTGTATATAAAATAGCCTCATCATTACCTAATTGATAATCCTCTAAAGTTGCCGTGTGAGTATTATTCCATACCTCCCCAGAATTATAGGGAAGTTTGCCATCTTCAACATCTAGATTACGGTATCTTTCAAGCTCCCTGATCTCATGGGTGTAAAAACGCTTGTCGATATCGGTGGGCTGCAGTTCACCCTTACCTCCGTTGCTCCTGAATGGCAGGTCTGGGGAGGTACACATTCCGTGTGCTGAAAAACCGCTAAAACACACAGCGATAACTGTATGTATGAACAGTAATTTAATTAGATGGGTGAAGGCGGTCGACTACCGGTTGTTGTGTGGTGGCGGAGACAAAAAAAATAGCGATGAAGTGACGCTCACTGGGTGTGAGCACCAACAGGGTATTTCAGGCTAGGGAATTTATCCGGGTAAACAAACCCACCCGCCGTCAGGCGAGTTTGCTTGGCACGATGATCTGACGGATACCCTGTTCGCCGCTGAGCTGGCCCAGCAGCTGTTGCGCAGCCTGCAGTCCGGCGCTGCCGTAGCCGAGATCGACCGAGAACGTTTCGGGGAACAAGAAGTTAAGCAACGGGGTGTTACCGATGCCGCACACCTGCAGCGGCGTAATATGCTGCTGTTGCAGGTATTTGATGGCGCCGAGGGCGATGGTGTCGGAGGCGCACACCAGCGCGGTGGTCTGTGGTTCGATGGCTGAGGCAGCCAGCTGGAAGCCGCTCTGATAACTCAATTCACCCAAGGCCACATGGGGGGAAATCCTCCGTTGGCGGCAGGCGTCCAGATAGGCCTGGTGGCGGCGCAAACCGGTGGTGGCATCCGATAGTTGCACCCCCAAATAACTGATATGGCGATGCCCCTGCTGGTGCAGGCGTTCCATCAACAGCCGTACGGCGCCGTCGTCGTCGTAGCACACCGAGGAAAAACCGTCGTATTCCCGCGCCAGCACCACCATCTTTTCTTGCCATGGGCTGAGCATGGCCGCCGTCAGGCCGGTGAAGCCAAACAGGATCACCCCGTCGACGTTGCGCTGTTGAAGGACATGCAGATGCTCTTCCACCAGCCGGGTTTCAAACTGGCTTTCCATCACTATAGGGTCGAAACCGTGCTGATACAGCAGCGGCAGCATGGTGCGTACCGCCTGGTTCTCGGATGGCGAATCGAGACGGGAAACGATGATGCCGACCACTTTATCGCTCTGGCCGCGCATGGCGCGCGCCGATTTGGACGGGGTAAACCCCTGCTGATGGATCACCGCTTCCACCCGTTCGCGGGTTTGCGGGCTCACGCTGCCTTCGTTGTTCAGCACGCGTGATACGGTGGATTTGCCTACGCCGCTCAGGCGTGCGATGTCCTTGATGGTCAGCCGGTTTTGCATGGTTTACTTTTCGTTGAGGTTAAAAGGCGTAGACTGGCGGCCTACGCTGAATGCCCGTCAGCATAGCTTATTTTCCGCAACGGATCTTGACGCTATGCAGGGATTTATGTGCTGCGCTGAACGGCCGCTCTTGTCGTTCGATCTTTTCATTTACCGGAGGTTATCACCCGTATGGATCCCGATCCGACCCCGTTAGACACCCACTCGGTGATCCGGTAAAACCTGCTCGCTTTGCGCTGCTGTTTTACCGGTGAAGTAAACGGTAACCGGTAGCGCACGCCCGTCGTTCGCTCCTGCTGCTTTTAAAAAAACAGGATCTGCCCCGGCAGAGGCTTTTTGGCGCATCCAAAAGCCCGGTTGGGAGCGATCCCGCGTTCACCCGCTGCCGGGAGGCAATGGGCGACGAGGTGCAAAATAATGAAACTGAAAAATATTCCCCGTCAGCTGTTGGGCATGCTCAGCCGCAATTTACCGCGCCGTTTGGTGCACCGCGATAGCCTGTTGGACAGCCTTGGCGGCAAAGCGCAAGGGTTGCCCGCCGGATTGGCACAGCAGCGGCTGGAATGCGCCGCGGCCGACGTCACCGATCTGTATCTGCGTTTTCACAGCCACCCGGAAGGCATCACTGCCCATGAGGCTGAGCGGGTGCGCGAACGCTGCGGCGAGAACGTCATCGACGATCAGCAAAAAGAAGCCTGGTGGCAGCACCTGTGGCACTGCTATCGCAACCCGTTCAACCTGCTGCTGACCGCGCTTGGCATGATCTCTTACGCGACGGAAGATCTGACGGGCGCACTGGTGATCGCACTGATGGTGGTGATCTCCACGTTGTTGAATTTCATTCAGGAAGCGCGATCCAATCGGGCGGCGGACGCGCTGAAGGCGATGGTCAGCAACACCGCCACGGTGATCCGTAGCGACGCATTGTCCGGGAAAAGCGAACACCTTGAACTGCCGATCTCTCAACTGGTGCCGGGTGACATCATCAAACTGGCGGCAGGAGATATGATCCCGGCGGATCTGCGCGTGCTGTCGGCCAAGGATCTGTTTATCAGCCAGGCGGCGTTGACCGGCGAATCTCTTCCAGTAGAGAAAATCGCCGAGCTGCGCGAACAGGCAGAAGATCCGTTGGAGTGCCAGAACCTGTGCTTTATGGGCACCAACGTGGTCAGCGGCACCGCGCTGGCGATGGTGATCGGTACCGGCGGCGGCACCTACTTTGGCCAGTTGGCGCAGCGGGTCATCAGCCAGGATGAACAGCCGAACGCCTTCCAGACCGGCATCAGCAGGGTCAGCTGGCTGCTGATCCGTTTTATGCTGGTGATGACGCCGATCGTTTTGTTGATCAACGGCTACACCAAGGGTGACTGGTGGGAAGCGGCGCTGTTTGCGTTGTCGGTAGCGGTGGGGCTGACCCCGGAAATGCTGCCGATGATCGTCACTTCAACGCTGGCCAGAGGGGCGGTGAAACTGTCCAGACAGAAAGTGATCGTCAAACGTCTGGATGCTATCCAAAACTTTGGCGCCATGGACGTTTTGTGCACTGATAAAACCGGCACCCTGACCCAGGATAAAATCGTGCTGGAGCGCCACACCGACGTGTTCGGTGCCGCCAGCGATCGCGTGCTGCATTACGCCTGGCTGAACAGCTTCTACCAGACCGGCTTGAAAAACCTGCTCGACGTGGCAGTGCTGAGCTGCGCGGAACAAAACCAACAGCCGGATGCGTTACAGCATTACCGTAAAGTGGATGAGATCCCGTTTGATTTTGAACGGCGCCGTATGTCGGTGGTGGTGGCCAAAGACGCGCAATATCACGAACTGATCTGCAAGGGCGCGCTGGAAGAGATGCTGGCGATTTGCAGCCATGTGCGGCAGGAAGATGAGGTGATCCCGCTCAGCGAAGCGCTGCTGGCGCGAATTCGGCGCATCACCGACGATCTCAACCAGCAAGGGTTGCGCGTAGTGGCGGTGGCCAACAAGATCTTGCCGGCCCAGGCCCATGAATACAGCGTGGCCGACGAGTCGGATTTGATCCTCGAGGGCTACGTGGCCTTCCTCGATCCGCCTAAAGAGAGCACGGCGCCGGCGTTGGCGGCGCTGAAAAACAGCGGTGTCACGGTGAAGATCCTTACCGGTGACAATGAGCTGGTGGCGGCGAAGGTGTGCAAAGACGTCGGGCTGGCGGCGGATCACGTATTGCGCGGCAGTGAAATCGAACAGATGAACGACGAACAGCTGGCGCAGGCTGCGGCGCGTACCACGGTGTTCGCCAAGCTGACGCCGCTGCATAAGGAACGCATCGTCAAGCTATTGCGCCAGCAGGGCCACGTGGTCGGCTTTATGGGGGACGGCATCAACGATGCGCCCGCTCTGCGTGCGGCGGATATCGGTATTTCGGTGGACTCCGCCGTGGATATCGCCAAGGAAGCGGCGGACATCATCCTGCTGGAAAAAAGCCTGATGGTGTTGGAGCAGGGGGTCATCGAGGGACGCCGTACTTTTGCCAACATGCTCAAGTACATCAAGATGACCGCCAGCTCCAATTTCGGCAACGTCTTCAGCGTGCTGATTGCCAGCGCCTTTTTGCCTTTCCTGCCGATGTTGCCGCTGCACCTGTTGATCCAGAACCTGATGTATGACATTTCACAGATCGCCATTCCGTTCGACAACGTCGACGACGATCAGATTACTCAGCCGCAACGCTGGAACTCCGGGGATATTGGACGCTTTATGGTGTTTTTCGGGCCGATCAGCTCGATCTTCGACGTGCTGACCTTCAGCCTGATGTGGTGGGTTTTCAAGGCCAATACGCCTGAAATGCAGACGCTGTTCCAGTCCGGCTGGTTCGTGGAAGGCCTGCTGTCGCAAACGCTGATTGTGCATATGATCCGCACGCGCAAAATACCGTTTATCCAGAGCCGTCCTTCATGGCCGCTGTGCATGATGACCCTGCTGGTCATCGTTACCGGCATCGGCCTGACCTTCTCGCCGTTGGCCGGATTCCTGCAGCTGCAGGCATTGCCGCTCGGCTACTTCCCGTGGCTGGTGCTGATCCTGACCGGCTATATGGTGCTGACCCAGTGCGTAAAAGGCTGGTTTGTGCGCCGTTACGGCTGGCAGTAATCGCTGCGCCCCTCTTTCGCCTGGAAGAGGGGCATCTGTGATCCAACCCGGCTTTTCACCCTTGTCGTTGGACATCTGTCCTGTGCTCAGTCTTTATTTACAGCTTAGCTGTCTTCCCCTTTGCCTTTCAAACTACCGCGTTGTTGGCTGCACGTCCTCACCCTAGTCACTTAGCAAATCTAAGCTCCCAGGGATTCAGACGTTTGCCGCCTGGCGGTAATTTGAAATTCGTTGGGGGAGCAATTGATATTTTTTCCTCTGAGGAATTTCTGATGCACAGAACTTTGCGTTATACGCTATTGGCTTCATCGTTATTGCTTTCCCTGGGCGCGCTGGCGCAACCGGCCGGCGATCTGCCGCTGATGCCCTGGCCGCAGCAGGTTGAACTGACTCAGCCGGCGGGCAAGCTGGTGTTGGATCACCGTTTGTCGATTAGCCTGCAGGGGGACGATCTGGACGATGCGCTGCAACGCTGGCGCCAACGTATTGAGCTGCAAACCGGCTGGACCCTGGTGCCGCAGGCCGAAAAAGCCACGGGCGTGGTCATCAAGGTGAATATCAAAGATAAGGTGGCGGCGCAGCCGCTGCCGGGGAGCGATGAAAGCTATAAATTGACGGTGACGCCGCAGGGGGTAACGCTGGCAGCCAATACCCGTTTCGGCGCGTTGCGCGGCATGGAAACCCTGCTGCAATTGGTGCAGACCGACGGGCAGAACACCTTCCTGCCGTTGGTGAGCATTACCGACGTACCGCGTTTCCCGTGGCGCGGTGTGCTGCTGGATTCGGCACGTCATTTCCTGCCGTTGGCGGACATTCTGCGTCAGCTCGACGGCATGGCGGCGGCCAAACTCAACGTGTTCCACTGGCACCTGACCGACGATCAGGGCTGGCGCTTTGCTTCTGTGCATTATCCCAAGCTGCAACAGCAGGCCAGCGACGGCCAGTTTTATACTCGCGAACAGATGCAACAGGTGGTGGCCTATGCCACCGCGCGCGGTATCCGGGTAGTACCTGAAATCGATCTGCCTGGCCATGCTTCCAGCATCGCCGTGGCCTACCCGGAATTGATGAGCGCGCCGGGCCCGTATTCGATGGAGCGCAAGTGGGGTGTGCATCTGCCGACGCTGGATCCGACCCGCGATGAAGTTTATCGGTTTGTTGACGCCATCATTGGCGAACTGGCTGCGATCTTCCCCGATCCTTATTTGCACATTGGCGGTGATGAGGTTGATGCCAGCCAGTGGAAGCAATCCAAAACCATTCAGGCCTTTATGCAGCAGCACCAGTTGGCGGACACCCATGCGCTGCAGGCCTACTTCAATCAGAAGCTGGAGAAAATCCTCGAGCAGCATCAGCGTCAGATGGTGGGTTGGGATGAGATCTATCATCCGTCGCTGCCGCGCAGCATTGTCATCCAGTCCTGGCAGGGGCAGGACTCGCTCGGCGCCAGCGCACAGGACGGTTACCAGGGCATTCTGTCTACCGGTTTTTACCTCGATCAACCGCAAAGCGCGGCCTATCACTATCGCAATGAGATCCTGCCGCAGCCGCTGGGCGTCGACACCGAGGTGCAGCCGGATGAAAAGGCGCAAAGCTGGCAGTTCAGCATGCCGCGGCTGAAGGGCAGCGCGGTAGAAGGCAGTTTTACCCTGATTGAAGGCAAGCAGGGCTGGCGGGGTTTTATCGATTTCAACGGTAAATCGCGCCGTGCGCTGCACGATATCGTCTGGCGTTCTCCGCAGCAGGTGAGCTTCCGGCTCGACAGCTGGATGGGGGATACCCGCCCGGTATTTACCCTGAGCCAGGACCAGCTCAGCGGCTATACGCTGGTGGGCAACGTGCGTTACCCGACCAGCGGCAGCAAGCTGACGGCGATCCCGGTGGGCAAGATGCCGGTGGTGCCGGAGACGAAGCAGCAGGCCAATATTCTCGGCGGCGAGGCGGCGCTGTGGGCGGAAAACATCAGGGCGCCGATCCTCGATCTCAAGCTCTGGCCGCGTGGGTTCGCGGTGGCGGAGCGCTTGTGGTCTGCGCAGGACGTGACCGATGAAAATAATATGTACCGCAGGCTGGCGGCAGTCGATGCCTGGTCGGTGGTGTCGGTGGGGTTGCAACAGCATGCGGAAACCGCACGCGAGTTCACCCGGTTGGCAAACAGCGTGACGATAGCACCGCTGCAAACCTTGGCCGAAGCGGTGGAGCCGGGCCAGTACTACACTCGACAGCATCTGAAATTCAAAGCCGGTAACTATCACCAGTTCGAACCGCTGAACCGTTTTGCCGACGCACTGCCGGCGGAAAGCAACGCGGTGCGCGAGATGGGTATGCAGGTTGCGGCGTTGGTGAAGGACCGCAACGATCGGGCGGCGGCGCAGGCGTTGCGCGAACGTTTACAACGCTGGCAGCTCAATACCGCACCGGTAAAAACGGTGATTGCCGGTAACCGGCTGATGCAGGATCTGGCACCGGTGGCGCAGGATGTTGGCGCGCTGTCCACGCTGGGGTTGATGCTGTTGGAGCGTTATCAACAGGGCAAACCGCTGAACAAGGCAGAAGCGACGCAGATACAGCAGCAATTGGACGTGGCGGCGCAGATACGCGACGAAGTGGTGATTGCGGCGGTCTATCCGCTGGAAGCGCTTTTGCGCGCCAGCGCTATCGAATGAGGTAAGTCAGTATATGTAGCGCTCAGCATATGTAGGGGCTCAGCATGCTGAGCCCGCAAAACCTACAGTTGCAGCGGCGGCAACTGTTTGAAAATACTGACCAGCCCTTCGCCCCAGCCTTTACGGATGGCGCTAAAATGCGGGTGATCTTCGGTGATACGGTACTGCTGCGCACTGCTAAAGCTGTCGCGCGGGTAGATCATCACGTCGAGCGGCAGGCCGACCGACAGGTTGCTGCGCAGCGTCGAATCCAGAGAGATCAGCGCGCACTGCATCGCCTGTTCCAGCGGGGTGTCGTAGGTCAGTACCCGATCGATAATCGGTTTGCCGTATTTGCTTTCGCCAATCTGGAAATAGGGCGTATCGCGGGTGGCCTCGATAAAATTACCCTGCGGATAAATATGGAATAGCCGCAACTCTTCACCGCTGATCTGGCCGCCGAGCAGCAGGCTGCAGCTAAAGTCGGTCGTGCTGCCGCTTTGCTGGGCTTCGCTGTCGCGTTGGATCACTTCCCGCACCGTTTCGCCCACCAGCGTGGCGGCTTCGTACATGCTCGGTGCGTTCAGCAGGTTCAGGCGTTCGGGATCTTTGCTGCGGCGCTGTAACAGGCTGATGATGCTCTGAGTGGTCGCCAGGTTGCCGGCGCTTTGCAACACCAGCATGCGTTCACCGTCCTGCTGAAACACGTGCAGTTTGCGGAAGGTGGAAATATGATCCACGCCGGCATTGGTGCGCGAATCGGAAGCAAAGACCAGCCCGGAAGACAAGCGCATGGCCACACAATAGGTCATACCACAATCCCTCAAAACGATACTGGCACGCCGCCAACCGCCAGCGTGCCGTAAACCTTGGTTTTCGGCAAGAGGCTACTGGCCGGTTGGCATCATCTGCACTTCGGCGATGGTCTGCATGTTCTCGCAGCCGCCGCCGAGCCGCATCCCGCGTACCGGGCAGGCGTCGAGATAGTCGATGCCTACCGCCAGCTTAAGGTGTTGATTCGGCAGGCGGGTATTGTTGGTGACGTCAAAGCTGTGCCAGCGGTCGTCGACCCAGGCCTCGGCCCAGGCGTGGGTGGCGACGTGGGCCGAGTCCTCGCTATAAAGATAACCGCTGACATAGCGCGCCGGAATGTTCAGGCTGCGGCAGCAGGCCAAAAATACGTGGGTATGATCCTGACAGACGCCGGTGCCGGTTGCGAATGCCTGGGCCGCGCTGTCGGTGACGCTGGTTGACCCTGGGGTGTACGGCATTTTGAGCAGCAGCTCGCCCATCAGATTTTCCAGCCCGTCCAGCACCGCCTGCGGTTGGTAGTAGCGCAGGGCGAAGGCCTGGATCGCGCTGTCGGGTTGGGTCAGCGGGCTGTGGCGCAGGAAGACCAGCGGCGACAAATGCCCCATCACCTGATCTTCGGCACCGTCTTCAATTTCCACCACGCCGTGGGCCTGAATGCTGATGGCCTGGTGCGGGTGATCCAGCGTCAGCACGTGCAGCACGTTGCCGAAGGCATCGGTGGTGCACACGGCATCTTCCGGCAGCGTCAACTGCCATGAAATGATGCGCTGATGCTCCGAATCCTGCGGCGTCAGGCGCAGATACTGAGTGCTGCGCTGCACCTGCTGGGCATAGGTATAGTGGGTGTTGTGCTCAATGTTCAGTTTCATTGCGCCTCCAGATAAGTGTGATGGATGCTCTCCGCGATGCCGCCAATCTGGCCGAGAAACGCGTCCAGCCAGTCGTTCAACCCGACCTTGTTCAGATCTTTCATGCTGCTAAAGCGCAGCTCGGCGTGCAGCGTATGCGCCAGCCGGCGCGGCTGATTGGCACTGTTGCCGCCAATTTGCTCCAGCTGTTGCACCAGATCGCCGACGCAGGCCAGCAGGGAGCGGGGGATTTCATTACGCAGGATCATCAGTTCGGCAATGGTGTCCCGACTGAGCTGCTGCTTGTAGATACTGTGGTAGGCTTCGCGTGCGCTCACTGCCCGCAACAGCGTGTCCATGCGGTAATATTCGCGCACCGGGTCGCCGTCGCTGTCCATCAGCGAGTTCTTGACCCCTAACAGACGGGCAGTGCTGTCTGCGCGCTCCAGCAGGGTACCGAGACGGATAAAGCACATGGCGTCGCTGCGCAGCAAGGTACCGAACATCGCGCCGCGAAACAGGTGAGAACGTTCCTTCACCCAGTCGAAAAAGCCATCCGCGCCCACCGAACCTATGCCCTGACGGCGGATCAGCTTCATTTCGATCCAGGTGGCGTTGATGCATTCCCAGACCTCGGAAGACAGGCTGCCGCGCACCGCATGGGCGTTGTTCCAGCCCATTTGCAGACAGCTGTAAATGCTGCTGTGGTTGCGGCTGTCGAGCGCAAAAAAGCTCACCAGATTGGCCATCGTCAGGTCGGGGTAGGCGGCGGCATACAGCTGCCCGGTACTGGTCAGATTGAGCGGCACCTGCAGATCCTGATCCTCGCTGTCGCGGATCGGCATCATCGACAGCTTGTTGGTGACGTCGAGCACCCGGGCGATGCTTTCCGCCCGCTCCAGATAGCGGGCCATCCAATAGAGTTCACTGGCAGTTCGGCTCAGCATGCGTCGTCCTCCAACACCCAGGTATCCTTGGTTCCCCCGCCTTGCGACGAGTTGACCACCAGTGAGCCTTGCGCCAGCGCCACGCGCGTCAGGCCGCCTGGCACCAGGCGGATTTCCGCGCCGCTGAGGGCGAACGGCCGTAAATCGATATGTCGCGGCGCCAGGCCGTCGTTGACGAAGGTCGGGCAGGTCGACAGCGCCAGCGTATTTTGCGCAATGTAGTTATGCGGCTTGGCCAGCAGCAGGCTGCGGAAGTGAGCGATTTCGTCTTTGGTCGCCGCCGGGCCGATCAGCATGCCGTAGCCGCCGGCACCGTGCACCTCCTTCACCACCATCTGTTCCAGGTTCGCCAGCACGTACGACAGTTCATTCTTGTGGCGGCATTGCCAGGTGGGCACGTTATTGAGGATCGGCTCTTCCTGCAGGTAGAAACGCACCATGTCCGGCACGTACGGATAAATTGACTTGTCGTCGGCCACGCCGGTGCCGATGGCGTTGGCCAGCACCACGTTGCCGGCGCGGTATACCGACAGCAGGCCCGGCACGCCGAGCATCGAATCCGGGCGGAATGCCAGCGGATCGAGGAAGGCGTCGTCCACCCGGCGGTAGATCACATCCACCTTGCAAGGCCCGGCGGTGGTACGCATAAAGACCGCCCCGTCCTTGACGAACAGGTCGGCGCTTTCCACCAGCTCAACCCCCATCTGCTGCGCCAGGAAGCTGTGTTCGAAGTAGGCGCTGTTGAAACGGCCCGGCGTCAGCACCACCACGGTAGGATCGTTGATCGGCGAGCTTTCACGCAGGGTTTGCAGCAGGTGCGACGGGTAGCGCTCCACCGGCGCGATGCGTTGCTGAGCGAACAGCTCCGGGTACAGGCGCATCATCATTTTGCGGTTTTCCAGCATATAGGAAACACCGGACGGGGTGCGCAGGTTGTCTTCCAGCACGTAATACTGGCCGTCACCGTTGCGCACCATATCCACGCCAACGATGTGCGCGTAAATATTGCGGTGCAGATCGACCCCTTGCATGCAGGGTTGATATTGATCGTTGGCCAGCACCTGTTCCGCCGGAATGATCCCGGCTTTCAGAATGTGTTGTTGATGGTAAATATCGTGCAGAAAGGCGTTAAGCGCCTGTACGCGCTGGCGAATACCGCGATCGAGCATCGCCCACTCGCTGGCGGGTATGATGCGCGGTACGCTGTCGAACGGAATCAAGCGCTCAGCGCCGTCATCCTCACCATAAACGTTAAAGGTAATCCCCACCCGGTGAAACAGCAGTGCAGCCTCTTCCCTCTTGCGTTGAATGGCCTTTTGGTCAGCCTGTTGCAGCCAATGCCAGTAAGCCTCGTAGTGACCCCGGTGCTTACCCTCAGCCAGAAGCATCTCATCAAAAAACGGTGAAGCAGACAGATCGATATTTAGCATCATCACCTCGTCGACATTGCAGGCTGTATACAGAACCAGCATAAAATGTGCCAAGGTGATAAAGGGGCGAAAATGGCGCGAAAACGCCGGCTCGCGGCAGTAAATGGCCCGCTTTGGGTGCAACCCAAGCGGACGCTGCCTTAAAACGGGGCAAAACCGCGGCGCGTGCCTCAGTAACAAAATACGGGGATTGTTTCTTCAGCGAAGGCATAAAAAGATAGGGGGGAAACCGAGAAAATATATCTAACAGATTCATTTTTAAATGCATTCAAGGGAAGGGTAATGCCACATGATTTTAATGTTCAGGCGCTGGGACGTGCCGCGTTGGCTACCGCCAATGAAATTTTTGCTGCCGCTACCTATAACATTCGGGTGCAAATGCTGACTGCTGAAGATTTGGAATGGTGCATTGTGCAGACGCGTCGGCAACCTGAAAATCTGCGTATGCCGTGGGCACTAAGCGGTGCTGTGTTGGATAATCCAGATGCTTTCAATTTTAGTTTTAAGATCCTGGATGCGGATCAAAGGCCTGCAGGGGCTTGTCTTTGCCAGTTTTGCCCCGCAACAGACGAGATGCCTGCGGTGCTGAATGTTGAAATGCTGCAAAATTTCCACATCAAAGGCTCCAGCCTGGACGGGAACACTTTCCGTTTTGCACTCTATGCCACGGTGCTATTTATGGTCGCTACTCAATGCACCGGCTTACGGCTAATATCACCGATCAATGCGAGAGTTGCTGATTATTACATCAATGAGTATCGCTTTATTGATATCACCTCGGGTGAGAAGGGCATTCTCTACCGCGATGCTCAGGCATTATTCCAATGGTTTATCGACGACTCGGCCTCGGTTGAGATTGCGCATTATTTGAGCGACAATGACGACCAACAAACAGGGTTATAGGGGGGAATATGGTCATTAAAACCACGGATCGGTTTATAGCGAAAACTGACGCCTATGAACTGCAGGTATACAAAACCGAGGGGGGAAGGCTGACGGCGGTAAAAGCCTATACTTCTGAGGAGATTAACCGCCTGACCCCCCGAGGAATGCCGATTAGCGCTTCACGTGAAGAAGTGGTGGCGGTTTTGAAACAGGCCTCAAAAAGTTTTAAGGCTCAATCTTCTCCGATAAGTGAGGCTGCGGGCGCAATTCGCCGAGTCAACAAATAAAAACGGCCAGCCTGGGCTGACCGTTGGGCGCGTGGTCGCGGTATTAGCGACGAACGGCGATGGCTTCGATTTCGATTTTCACGTCTTTCGGCAGACGGGCCACTTCAACGCAGGAACGGGCCGGGAACGGCGCGCTGTGCTCGGTGAAGAAAGCTTCATAAGCGGCGTTAACGGTAGCGAAGTCGTTCAGATCTTTCACGAAAACCGTGGTTTTCACGATGTCGGCCACTTTCAGGCCGGCAGCTTCAACGATCGCTTTAACGTTTTCCAGCGACTGGCGAGCCTGAGCGGCAACGTCGTCGGCAACGGCGCCGGTTTTCGGATCGACCGGGATCTGGCCGGAAGTGATGATCATGCTGCCCAGATCAACGCCCTGCACGTAAGGACCAATGGCTGCCGGGGCGAGTTCAGTGCTGATGTTACGTGACATTTTTTCTCCTGATATACCCTTCGTCTTTCAAATCGCAGCGCGGTGGGCTGCGTGGCTCTCCGTAGCGTCGGGCCCGGTATTCGGTGCCCCTACGGGGTTCCCATTATAGGCAGTCACCGGGAGAATAACAGCCTCATCTCCCGGCAGCCGGCCGAACTCAGTCCGCCTGCAAGACCACCTGATGCTCGAACTCTTTTTCGCAGTAGCGGCATTTCAGGTGTACGTCGCCGTCGCGGGATTTCACGCTAAAGCTGGAAGACACCGGTTCGCTGCGGCTGATGCAGTTGCTGTTCGGGCAGGTCAGCACGCCGTCGATATGATCCGGCAGGCTGAGGGTCAGTTTGCGTACCACTTCATAATTGTCGATGCGGTTAACCGTGGCTTTCGGCGCGTACATGGCCAGTTGGTTGGCCTGTTGCTCCGTCAGGAAGGTGTTTTCGATTTTGATCAGGTCTTTACGGCCCAGCTCGTTGGAAGGAAGGTTCAGGCCGATGGTGATGCGCTGGTCGGTGGCGGTCAGCTTGAATAGCGTCAGCAACTTAAACCCGATCTGTGCCGGAATATGGTCAATCACCGTGCCGCACTTGATCGCTTCAACCTGCAGTTTGTTATCGTGAGTCATGACGGTTCCCCCTTAAAGAGCCAAATCTGCGTTTAAAACCAGCGCCAGCAGCGCCTGACGGGCAAAAATGCCGTTACCCGCCTGCTGGAAATAGTAGGCGTACGGCGTTTTGTCCACGTCGGTAGTGATTTCGTCAATACGTGGCAGCGGGTGCAGCACCTTGAGGTTGGCGCGTGCGCCGGCCAGATCCGCTGCGCGCAGAACGAACTGCGCCTTCACGTTGGCGTATTCGGAAGGATCCAGACGCTCTTTCTGCACCCGGGTCATGTAGAGAATATCCAGCTCGGGGACCACTTCTTCAATACTGCTGTGCAGGCTGAACTCGATGCCTTTCTCTTCCAGCATTTGCAGGATATAGGCCGGCATTGCCAGCGCGTCCGGCGCGATGAAGAAGAAGCGGTTGCCTTCAAACTTGGCCAGCGCCTGCGCCAGTGAGTGCACGGTGCGGCCGTATTTCAGGTCGCCAACCATGGCGATATTGATGTTGTTCAGGCGGCCCTGAGTTTCCTGAATGGTGAACAGGTCGAGCAGCGTCTGGGTCGGGTGCTGGTTGGCGCCGTCACCGGCGTTGAGCACCGGGATGCCGCCGGAAAATTCGGTCGCCAGGCGCGCCGCGCCTTCCTGCGGATGACGCATGACGATGGCGTCGACGTAGGTGCCAATCACCGAGATGGTGTCGGCCAGCGTTTCGCCTTTCTTGCCGAGCGAGGTGTTGCTGCCGTCGGCAAAACCCACTACCGAAGCGCCCAGACGGTGCATCGAGGTTTCAAACGACAGGCGGGTACGGGTCGAGGCTTCAAAGAAGCAGCTGGCGATCACCTTGTGTTTTAGCAGCTCGGGTTGCGGATTGGCTTTCAGGCTGGCGGCGGTGCGCAGCACCAGCTCCAGATCCTCGCGGCTGAGATCGTTAATAGAGATGATATGTTTGTGATACAGCGGGTTGGCCATTTTTCACTCTCCTCGACTCGTGCCCGTGGCGCGGGGCTTTGAACAGATTTTTCAGGCAAAAAAAAGCCCCTCAACGAGGGGCTTGAAACGATCGGTTTAGCAACAGGAGAAACAACGGCAGTTGGCTGCCGATTGGCAGTCGGTTTTGTCGGTTGTGGCTAACAAAACAAACGTCGTTTTTCATGCTTTCTCCTGGCAAATTGTCGCGCATTATACTCGCGCCTTTGTCCACTGCAAGCGCTAAAACGCCGATTTTTGTCATTTCGCAATCGATTGGCTGGTGGCCTTTAGCCGCATGGCAGAAATTTTACCTTCAGTGGGCTCGGCGCAGCAAAATCACCAGAACGAAAACGCCGCCCAGCCCGGCGGTAATGATCCCGATGGGCAGCTCTTGGGGGGCGGTGATGACGCGGCTCAGCAGATCGCCGGCAGAGAGCAATATGGCCCCTAACACCCCGACCAACGGCAGCAGACGCCGGTGACGTACGCCGGTAAAAGGGCGCGCCAGATGGGGAACCATTAAGCCGACAAATCCTATCACCCCGGTCAATGCCACCAGTAATGCCGTCGCCAGCGAACAGCAAAGAAACACTTCCGTGCGCAAACGGCGGGTGTTGATGCCCAGCGTGCCGGCGGTCTGTTCGCCCGCCAGTAAGCCGTCCAGCGATCGCCAGCGCAAGGCAATCAATACCACCAGCAACAGCAGCGCTATCAAGGCAAAAATCACATTATCCCAGCGGGCCAGCCCCAGCCCGCCCAGCGTCCAGAACAGTACGCTGCTGGCGGTACGCTGATCGCCGGAAAAAACCAGATAGTTGGTGAAGGCCCCGAATAAAAAAGAGACCGCCAGCCCGCAGATAATCAGCTTTTCGGTGCCTTTTTGCGATTGAGTCATAAAAATAACCAGCACCACGGCAGCAGAGAGCATGCCACCGGCAAAGGAAGACACCGGTAACGTCCAGGCCCCGAGGCTATCACCGAGACGGGTCATCACCAGCACCACGCCGGCGGAGGCGCCAGAGGAGAGGCCAAACAGAAAGGGATCGGCCAAATCGTTGCGGGTTGTGGTTTGCAACAGTGCGCCGACCAACGCCAGGCCAGCCCCCGCCAGCAGCCCAAGCAAGGTGCGTGGCAAACGCAGTTCCAGCACGATGCTCTTGATCATGGGGGGCACATCACCCGGGCCGATGCCCAGCGCGCTTAACACCTGGGCAAGAGAGAGCGACACGCTGCCTTGGGCGACATTGGCGAAGATTAACCCTGCCAATAACAGCGGGGCGAGGGTCCAGGCCAGCCTGAAACGTATTTTTTCCGACATCAGCTAACAGCGGCAGGATAAAGGGCCTGAGCCAGTTTGTGGATCGCCTCAATATTGACCGGCCCCGGTGTTAACGCCTGGTATTTCAATTTCAAATAGCGGTGATGGACCACTGCCGGGGTTTGCTTCATCAGGGGGTGTTGTTCAAGGAAAAGCTGCCGCGCATCGATGCTGTCGGTGGGCTCAGCCTGATAGTCCACCAGAATGATAAATTCAGGCTCTGTCGCCGCCACGCTTTCCCAATTGGTGTTCACCCAGCTGGTGTTCAGGGTATCCATCACGTTTGTTGCCCCAGCGGCTTCAATAATCGCCGTCGGCATGGCGTAGGCCCCGCTGGTGTAGGGCTTTTCTTCGCCGGAATCATAAAGGAACACCCTGACGGGTTTTTGCGTCGCAATTTTGCGATGGATATCTGCCACCTGCCGTTGCCAGCCTGCGACCAGCTTTTCCGCCTGTTCCTGTTTACCAAAGACTTTGCCGAGCCTGATCATATCGTCGTAGAGCAAATCCATACTGGCCCGCGGCCGATGGTTGTCGACGTGGATGCAGCTTTCACTCAACACCAGCGTTTTGATATTGAATTTTGCCAGCGCTTGCGGGGTCACTTCCCCACGAAGACCATAATTCCAGCCGGCGAAGAACAGGTCTGGACTGGCGGCGAGAAGGTTTTCGATCGTCGGGTATTTGGGGGCCAGTTCAGGAATGGTTCCCTGCTGCTGCGTGAATTCAGGGATGTTTTTGTACCAGCCGGAGATCCCTGTCACGCCGACGATAGAAGGCTGGAGCTGCAGGGCAAAGGCCATTTGCGACATATTGATATCTTGAATAATGGCACGCTGTGGCGGGCGTTCAAAGGTCAGGGGCTGGCCGCAGTTGTCCACCGTAACCGGGAAACCAGAGGCCCCGGCGCTTGCCGCGGTGAATGCCAGTAACGCGGCGAGGGTTAACTTTTTCACATCGACTCCAGATTCATTGCACCGAAAGGCTATTGATTGGGCATTACCGTCGGTTGTCTGGCCTGGCGTCAGTGGGGCGGAGAAAGGTCATCCCACTCGGGTAACCCCGTGGGCAAAACGGCAAAACCGAAGTCAATAACCCGGTTTATTGGAAACGGGGGCAACATACCTGAATAATTCGTATGACAAATATAGTTAGATCAAACAATTGTCGGTTGTGGCGAATATCACGGGGATTATGTCGGTAAAGCCTCGAAGAAACGCACAGCTTCGCCGCTTTCCGGATGACGAACCTGCAGCGTTCTCATGCCAAACACCTGTTGCAGGTGCGCCGATTCCAGCACCGTTTCAGGGCGGCCATAACAAAGGATTTTCCCCTCATTGATGATCATCACCTTATCGGAAAAGGGTTGCACCAGCTCGAGATCGTGCAGCACTTTTATCGTGGCTATCTTTTTTTCATGGATCAGCGACAGCAGTTGATGTCGGGCCAGCGGATCGAGGTGGTTAGTGGGTTCATCAAGCAATAACAGCACCGGCTGCTGCGCCAATGCTCTGGCGAACCCGGCGCGCTGGCGCTCACCGCCTGAAAGCTTGCCCAGCGGGCTATGTTGCAGGTGGCCGATACCCACCTCCTCCATCGCTTTTGCAACTATCAGCGCGTGTTGAGATGGCGAATGATCGGCCAGCCAGGGCAGTCGTCCCAGCGCCACATACTCGCTAACCTTAAGCCGTAAATCCGCATCATCGTGCTGGCTCAGCAAGGCGATAGCGCGGGCGCGTTGCTGGGGTTTTAAGCTGGCTAGGGGCTTTCCCTGAAAGAGAATTTCGCCTTCGGTCGGCTTGAGCTCACAGGTCAGTAGCCGCAATAGCGTGGATTTCCCACTGCCGTTCGGGCCGATAATGGTAACGGATTCACCGGGTTGAATACTGAAGCTGGCCCGATCAATTCGCGGGGCTTTCCCTGGGGGCGCCAGAGAAAGATTCTGCACCGACAGCAGGCTGTCGGTGGGCAGGCTGGTCATGAAATATCCTTTTCCGAGCTCAGAAAAATGTCTCAATGGTTTCTATAACGTTGTAATTATCATCAATCACCAACAGCGTCTTCCATTTATCGAAGGTCAGGCAGGGGTGAGAGGTGGCAAACACCAGTATATCTCCAACCTGCACCGGGAAGTCTACCGGGCAGCTTAACATGGCGTGCTGGTCCATAATCCCCTGGGTGGTTAACTGTTGCACGCCGCTGTCTTGCCGAACCCCGTTGCGGTAATGGGCGATCGGCTGCGGTAATCCGGCGTCAAAAGCCGCGTCTCGCTTGCCAAAATTGACGATAACCCGGCCCGGCTCCGGCACCGACTGTACCAGCGCTATCAATTCCAATGCCGAGGTTAGCTCCCCCGCCAGATCGCAGGCGTAGCTATCGCGGGCCAGCACCGCATTTTGCGCGTCCTGATAAATTCCCCGATCGTGGGTGATGTAACAGCCGGGGCGGATCACCCGACGGCAGTTTTCCGGCAGCGACTCTTCACCCCAAACGCGGCAAACCACGTCATACCAGGAAGAGCCCGCACCGGTGAGGATTGCTTCTTCACCGCTGAGCAGACGTTGCCGGTGCAGTTCACGCAGCAAGCCGGCGGCGTCACGCAGGAACCGTTCGATTTTACTCTGGGCGTCGTCGCCGTGCATCACGCCTTCATACAGCTCGATACCCTGTAGGCGCAGCCCTGGCAGCCCGGCAATATCCTGCGCCAGTTGCTCGGCTTGTGCCACGCTACGGCAGCCGCAGCGGCCACCGGGCACGCCCAGTTCCAACAGGACATCCAGGGTTTGCCCATGCTGGCTGAAAAACGCCGAGAGGGCTTGCGCATTGCTCAGGCTGTCGATGCAGCAAAGGAAAAGGGTGGAGGGATGTTGCGCTTTCAATTCGGCCACGAGTCGCATATTGGCCTTGCCGACCAGTTGGTTGGCCATCAGTACCCGGGGGACGCCCGCCTCCATTGCCACCTTCGCCTGCCAGGCTGAACCGACGCCCACCGCCCAGGCGCCCTGGGCTACCTGACGCTGGAAGATCCAGGGGGTCATGGTGGTTTTACCGTGCGGGGCCAGCGAGACGCCGCGTGCATCGGCATAGTTTTGCATCCAGGCGATATTGTTTTCCAGGCTGCTGAGCTTGATCACCGCGGCCGGCAGGCAGACATCTTCGTTAAGCAGGTTTGCCGGCGCAGACGGGTCACTGCGCAGCACGGCGGCCTTATGGGTAACGGTGAAATCTTTTTGGTATTTCATAACATTATCCTTTGGGTGCTCTATCTTTTTTAAATTGGGGTATCTTTATTTATTGCTTTGATTTTAATTGGTTTTAAATATTATTTTTTGATTTTAGGGTACAAAGTATCATTTTAAACGCTGATTTTTGTGTAGTCTTCCACTGTTTTCTTGCATTGTAAATGACAAAATTTAATCACTATGGGGTGAGGCGATGGGTGTGGATATCGACATTATCTCGCGCATTACAGAGCTTTTTATTGAGCTGAGCAGCGCCGAAAAACGTATCGCGCAATTCATTCTGGACGAGGCGGACGCGGTGACCGCTTTGCCGATTGCCGAGCTGGCCCGGCAGGCCAACGTCAGCCAGGCCTCGATCACGCGCTTCGCCAAAACGCTGGGCTGCCGTGACGTGCGTGACCTTAAGGTCAAGCTGGCGCAGTCGTTGGCGGTGGGGCAACGGTTTATCCATGAAGAACCGGACCTGGAAGGGATCCAGGGGATTTACGAAACCATCATCAATGTCCTGACGATTAACCGCCGGACGATCGATGAGCCGGCGCTGGCCAAAGCGGTGGAGTGGCTCAGCGACGCGCGGCAAATTCTGGCCATTGGCATGGGGGGCGGTTCGACCATTTGTGCCGCTGAGGTACAGCACCGCCTGTTTCGGCTCGGGCTGCCGGTGACCGCGCAAAGCGACGGCTTGCTGGTGCGCATGATGGCGGCGGCGGTGGCCAGGCAGGATGTGGTGGTGGCGCTGTCGCTGGGCGGCTACACGCAGGAAGTGGTGGAAAGCGCGGCGATTGCTCGCCAGTACGGGGCCAAAGTAGTGGCCATCACGCCGGCAGGAACGCCGCTGGCGGCGCAGGCCGACGTGCTGTTGGCGCTGGTGGTGCGGGAAAATGATTACATCTATAAACCCAGTACTTCGCGCTACGCCATGTTGGCGATGGTCGACGTGCTGGCGACGGCGCTGGCCATGGCGAATAAACGCCAGTCCCGGGACCGTCTGCGCCGCATCAAGCTGGCGCTGGACAGTCACCGTGGAGGAGAAGATCGGCAGCCGCTGGGGGACTGAGTCGCTGCCCCAAGACACTAACCTGAGGATGATGATTCATGCGGTATCAGTATCTGATTAAAAATGTCACGGTGATCGACGGCAGCGGCGGGCCGCAATACCGTGCCGATGTGGCGGTGAAAGACGATCGGATTGCGGCGATCGCACCCGCCATAGAGGCTGAAGCCGAGGTGGTGATCGACGGCCGGGGGCGGGTGCTGTCGCCGGGGTTTATCGACGTACATACTCACGACGACACCAACGTGATCCGCATGCCCGAGATGCTGCCGAAGATATCTCAGGGGGTGACAACGGTGATTGTCGGCAACTGCGGCATCAGCGCTGCCGGGGCGGTAATCAAAACCAGCGTGCCCGATCCGATGAACCTGCTGGGAGAAAAAGCGCATTTCGTTTACCCCACGATTGCCGATTATCGTCAGCAGGTCGAGGCCGCGACGCCGGCGGTGAATGTGGCGACGCTGATCGGGCACACCACGCTGCGCAGTAACCAAATGGACGACCTGTTTCGCCCGGCTAATGCCGAGGAAATCTGCGCCATGCGTGAGCAGCTGCGTGCCGCGTTGCAACAGGGCGCTTTGGGTCTGAGTACCGGCCTGGCGTATGCCTCGGCGTTCTCTGCCCCCACGGAAGAGGTGATGGCATTGGCGGAAGAGCTGGCGGGTGAGCAGGGGATTTACACCACTCACCTGCGTTCTGAATTTGAGCCCATACTCGAGGCAATGGAGGAGGCATTCCACATTGGCCGCCATGGCCGGGTGCCGGTGGTGATTTCGCACCACAAATGCGCCGGGGCGAAAAACTGGGGCCGCACGCAGGAAACGCTCAAGCTGTTCGACAGGGTGCGCCAGACGCAGGACGTGTCCTGCGACTGTTACCCTTATTCCGCCAGTTCATCGACGCTGGATTTAAAACAGATCACCGATGAGTTCGATATCGTCATCACCTGGTCCGAACCGCACCCGGAGATGGCGGGGCAATCCTTGCGGGACATCGCCGGGGCCTGGTCAATGAGCCTGCATGAGGCCGGCAAACGGCTGATGCCGGCGGGGGCGATTTATTACAACATGGACGAGCAGGATGTGCGCCGGGTATTGCGCTATCCGCTGACCATGGTGGGATCGGATGGCTTGCCGAACGATCCGATGCCGCACCCGCGCCTGTGGGGCGCTTTTCCCCGCGTGCTGGGCCACTACAGCCGCGATGAAGGTTTGTTCCCGCTCACGGTGGCGGTGCACAAAATGAGCGGTATGTCGGCGGCGCGTTATCAACTGCCGCAGCGTGGGCTGATCAAAACAGGGTACTACGCCGATCTGGTATTGTTTGACGCATTGAAAGTGAAAGACAGCGCGACGTTCAGCCAACCGCAGCAACCCGCTGCTGGGATCGACGCGGTGTGGGTGAACGGCGTACTGAGTTATCAACATCAGGCCGTGACCGGCCTGCGCGCCGGGCGGTTTTTGTGCCGTCAGGGCAACACAATCGACAGGAGCAAGGCATGACGATCAAAAGATACGGCATTGACGGCGGAACCGGGACCGGTGGGCAGCATCTGCCCTTTTCCCGCGCGGTAGAAGCCGGTGGCTGGTTGTACATTTCCGGCCAAACGCCGATGAAAGACGGTGAAGTGGTGGAGGGGGGGATTATCGATCAGTCTCGCCTGGCGATCCAAAACTGCCTGGATATTATGGCGGAAGCGGGATATGGCCTGGAAGACGTGGTGCACGTTAAGGTCATTCTGACCGATGCGCGTTACTTCCAGTCATTCAATAAAGTCTTTCGCGAGTTCTTTGCCGCTCACCCCCCTGCACGGATTTGCGCGGTCGCCGATCTGGTGGTGGATTGCAAGGTTGAAGTGGATATCACCTGCTATAACGCCGCACGTATTCCCCGCTAGAGTGCTTGCCGATTAAAGGGGGGGGGAAGCCACCCTCAGACCGCTGATTAACCCGCATAATGGCTAAACCGGTAGGGGTCGAACATGTTCGACCCGATTTAACCGATTGATTATGCGATAGGGCGCAGCATGCAGCGCCCTTACTACGAAACTTTGGAGCACTTTGCCAGTGGCCTTAGGGGGAAAATTTCCCTTAATCATCATTTCACCAGGCGGTGGAGCTCCGTGGCGCGAGTCGGTTATTTACTGACGCGATCGTAGTAGACCATGTCGGCGTTCAGACCCTGCTGATAACCTTTGACGTTATCGCGCAGCACCACTTCGGTTTTCGCCTGATCGATAAAGACATACGGCGAACTGCGTTGCAGTTCTTGCTGCATGGCAGTGTACAGCGCGCTGCGCTTGGCGGGATCGGCTTCGGCCACCGCCGCCAGCGTTTGCTGGTTCAACTGTGGGATCTGCCAGCCGTTGAGGCCTGCGACCGTGCTGGTCTTGCCGTCGTTATAGGCGAAGGCGCTGGCGTTGGAGTGGGCGTCGAAATAGTCCGGGATCCACAGACGGATCGCCGCCTGATGCTGTCGGGCGCGTACCCGCGAATAAACCTGGCTGCCGGCGGCCGGCAACAGTTCCACCTTCACGCCACCTTCGGCAAAGCTGGCCTGCAACGCCTGAGCAATAGTAATAAACGGCGGTTTGTTCTCGACGTCCAGCGTCAGCGAGGCATTGGTGATACCGGCCTTGGCCAGAATGGCCTTGGCTTTTGCCGGATCGAAACTGAACGGATTGTCTTTCAGCGCGCCCGGCAAGCCGACCGGCAGGAAGCTCTGGTGCACAAAATACTGGCCCTTCAGCAGGTCTTTAGTGATGCCCTGATAGTCGATCAGATAGCGCGCCGCTTCCCAGAACGCCGGGTTTTTCAACAGCGGATTGGCGGTATTGCCGGTGTTGAACACCAGGTAATTCTGCTCGGCAGAGGGGATTTCCAGCACCTTCACGCCCGGTTGATTTTTCAGCGCCACGGTTTGGTCCGGGCCGAGTTCGCGCGCCACATCTGCGTCACCTTGCTGGATCAACAGGCGGCGAGTGGCGGAGTCCGGCACGCTTTTAATGATGATGCTTTTCAGCAGTGGCTTGCTGCCCGGCGACGTCGGGTTGGCATCCAGCACAATCGCCTGATGCGGTTGATAGACGCGCATTTTAAACGGCCCGCTGCCGGCGGAGTGCATTTTCAGCCAGGCATTGCCGTAGTCGCCGTCTTTGGCGTTAGGCTGCACCGCCTTGCTGTCGACGATCGAGGCGATCGGCGTGGAGAGAATATTCAGCGCCACCGCAGGACTGACGTTCGCCGTCCAGCTCAGTTGCAGGCTGTGGTCGTCGATTTTTTTCAGCTGTGCGTCGATGTTGTCCGGCTGCCAGCCGAGAACGTTGAGGATAAACGCCGGTGACTTGTTCATCTTCACCGCGCGGCTAAAGGAAAAGATCACGTCATCGGCAGTCAGCGGGTTGCCGGAGGCGAAGGTCGCCTGCGGACGCAGTTTGATGGTCAGGGTTTTGGCCGCGGCGTTGCCCTGCCAGCTTTCCGCCAGCACCGGTTCCACTTTCGCCGGATCGTCGCGGTCCGCCTGCACCAGCCGCTGATACAGGCTTGGGACGGTCTGGATACTCGACAGCTCGTTGGCCTCCGCCGGATCCAGGCTGACGATATCGTCGAGCGATTGCACGACCACCAGCGTATTGGGCGGGGTGGCGGCCAGCGCGGATGAGGACAGGGCGGCAAGTATTAACAGCGGCAGGACTTTGGCTTTCATCGATGTTTTCCCTTGAATGTACGGCAAGAAATTATTGTTATCGTTTGTTTTCACGGCGTTTTCGCCGCCAGAATGCCACGGTAGAGTCTTTGTCGGCGGCTGACAAAGGCCAATCGGCTATTTGATATGCTTAAAATATATTAGACGGAAAAGGCGGGGGAGGACGCAGCGTGCTGGATCACTGCGCCCCGGCAATGCAGATTAAAACGTTTCGCTCAGGGTGGCGACCATCACCGCCTTGATGGTGTGCAGGCGGTTCTCTGCCTGATCGAACACCACGCTGTGTGCAGATTCGAACACCTCATCGGTGACTTCCATGCCGCCGTGCAGCCCGTATTGTTCGGCCATTTGCTTACCGAGCGTGGTCTGGTCGTCGTGAAACGCCGGCAGGCAGTGCAGGAATTTGACGTTCGGGTTACCGGTCAGTTTCACCATCGCCATATTGACCTGATAAGGCTTCAGCAGCGCGATACGCTCCTGCCAGGTTTCTTTCGGCTCGCCCATCGATACCCACACGTCGGTATACAGAAAGTCCGCGTCCTTCACCCCTTCGGCAATGTCTTCGGTCAGGGTGATCTTGGCGCCGGTCAGTTTTGCCAATGTCTGGCACTCTGCCACCAGCTCCGGCTGTGGCCAGCAGGCCTTCGGCGCCACCAGCCGCAGGTCCATGCCCGCCAGGGCGGCAGCTTCCAGCAGGGTGTTGCCCATGTTGTTGCGGGTGTCGCCAAGGTAGGCGAGCTTCACCTCGCTCAGCGGCTTGCCCGGTAGGTGCTCCTGTACGGTCAGCAGATCCGCCAGCAACTGGGTCGGATGGAACTCGTTGGTCAACCCGTTCCACACTGGTACGCCGGCATGGTTGGCCAGGGTTTCCACCAGCGCCTGACCATAACCGCGGTATTGAATACCGTCATACATCCGGCCCAGCACCCGGGCGGTGTCTTTCATCGATTCTTTATGGCCGATCTGGCTGCCGCTTGGGCCCAGATAGGTGACCTGAGCACCCTGATCGAAAGCGGCAACTTCGAAAGAGCATCGGGTACGGGTCGAGTCTTTTTCGAAGATGAGCGCAATGTTTTTGTCCTGCAGGTGGTGTTTTTCCTGGCCTTTCCGCTTGGCCTGCTTTAACTCGGCCGAAAGCTGCAGCAGCGCCTGAAGCTCCGCCGGGGTGAAATCCATTAACCTTAGGAAGTGACGTTTGTAGAACGGGTTTATGCTACTCATTGCCGTGTATCCTGATTGTTGTTATTGAATTAAAATTCACTTTATATGTATGAATATTCAATTTCAACCCCGTGGAAGAAATCTTTCACGTTTATCGTGGAAGCAATGCCGACGGTGTGTGAAAATAGAAGGAATACAGGCCATTTGACTTGAGGATATAGGCATGGCAAACCGCGAACAGCTAGAAGAACAACGTGAAGAGACCCGCCTGATCATCGAAGAACTGCTGGAAGACGGCAGCGATCCGGAAGCGCTCTACACTATCGAACACCACCTTTCTGCTGAGAAGTTTGAAGTGCTGGAGCAGGCCGCCGTTGAAGCCTTCAAGTTGGGCTACGAAGTGACCGACGCCGAAGAGCTGGAAGTGGAAGACGGTACCCTGGTGATGTGCTGTGACGTGATCAGCGAAATCGGTCTCAACGCCGAGCTGATCGACACTCAGGTAGAGCAACTGGTGGCGTTGGCGGCACGTTGCGGCGTCAACTACGACGGTTGGGGCACCTACTTTGAAGATCCGAACGGCGAAGAAGGTGACGACGACGAAGAAGAAGGTGACTTCATCGACGAAGACGACGACGGTAAACGCCATTAATTAATCTTGTGGGCCGGCGCTCGCCGGCCCCGCCTATCCCGCCGTTTTTCAAGCCGCAGCGCTAGCTGTAACTTGAAATGCATAGGGCAGTTGAAGCAGATGAAATACCAATCCCTGTTAGCCCCCATTTTAAACTTCCTGCATTGCGAAACCCCAGACGCCTGGATCGACGCCGCCCGTCGTCCGGAAAACCTGCCGCTGTTGCTGACCGACCATATGGTGTGCGAGCTGAAAGCGGCGCAAACCGGCATGTGGCTAATCCGCCGTTACGTGGCAGACAAGGAGAGCGGCGATGCCTTGTTGGCGCTGCTAAGGCCTTATGAAGCGTTTCTGCATGAAGCGCAGGGCGTGCCGGAAGCCTTGTTCCAGCAAAACAATTTCACCCGCAAGATCTTGCCTAAGAACGGCTCGGCCTACGGCCAGGATCTGGCGGACAAGATGGTGCTGCTGATCAAAGAAGAGCTGCATCATTTCTCGCAGGTGCTGGAGATCATGCTGGCGCGGCAGATCCCGTATAAGAAGATCACCGCCAGCCGCTATGCCAAAGGCATGATCCGCGAGATCCGCACCCACGATCCGGCCACGTTGATTGATAAGCTGATTTGCGGTGCCTATATCGAAGCCCGCTCCTGCGAGCGTTTTGCCCGGTTGGCACCGCATCTGGACGACGAGTTAAACCGTTTCTACGTTTCGCTGCTGCGCTCCGAAGCGCGCCACTATCAGGATTATCTGCAGCTTGCCGAACAGATAGCCGGTGGCGACATCAGTGAGCGGGTGGCCTATTTCGGCCGCATTGAAGCAGAGCTTATCCAAACGCCGGACAGCGAGTTCCGCTTCCACAGCGGCGTGCCCGCCTTCGCCTGATAGCCGGGCGCCCGCGCAACTCAGTTACGCCGGTGCGCCCAGCAGCAAATCCACCGCTTTTTCCGCCAGCATAATGGTCGGCGCATTGGTATTGCCGCTGGTGACCTGCGGCATCACCGAGCAGTCGATCACCCGCAGTCGCTCAAAACCGTGCACCCGCAGTTGCAGATCGGTCACCGAGTCCTGCGGCGATTGGCCCATGCGGCAACTGCCTACCGGGTGATACACCGTCTTGCAGAAGTTGCGCACAAACTCCTCCAACTGGGCGTCATCGTTCAACCACGCCGGCTGCGGCATCAGCAGATCTTTGATCAGCGGCTTGAGGGCCGCGGTTTGCAGGAAGCGCAGGCCGAATTTCACCGCGCGCACGCTGCCGGCCAGATCCTCCGGATGGCCGAGGTAATTGGCGTGCAGCTTCACCGGATCGCGCGGATCGCGGCTGCGCAGCAGGACTTCCCCTCGCGCCTTGGGCTGCAGATAACCGACCTTGAGCGTGAAACCGTGGATATTGGGCAGCGGTTCGCCGGGCACGTCGTCCCAGCTGTCGAGCATCGGCAGGAAGTGGATTTGCACGTCGGGCCGGCCGTCACCCTGGCTGTCGGTGAAGGCGGCACCTTCCAGTACGTTGGAGCTCAGCACGCCGCTGCGAAACGCCAGCCATTCGGTGCCGTGGCGTAGCGCCTGCAGCCCGCGATCGGCACCGTACAGGCTGATCGGTTGTCGGGTGCTGACGTTGATCGACATATGCAGGTGATCGTGGAAGTTCTTGCCCACCGGCAGATCGGCGAGCGGGGTTATGCCCAACTGTTGCAGATGTGCGCGTGGCCCAATGCCTGACAGCATCAGGATCTTCGGCGATCCTACCGCGCCGGCGCTGAGGATCACTTCCTTTGCCGCATGCGCGGTGACTTCGGCACCGCCGTTTTGGCTATACACCACGCCGGTGGCGACGTTGTTGTCCAATACCACGCGGTGCACCAGCGCATTCAGTTTCACCACCAGGCGTTGGTCGTTGCGCACCGCTTTCAGGTAGGTGCGTGCAGTGCTGGCGCGCTCGCCGTTATGGGTGGTGGTCTGGTAGAAGCCGACGCCGTGCTGGCTGTCGCCGTTGAAATCGTTGCGGTAGGGCAGGTCCAGCTCTTGGCCGGCGCGGATAAACGCCATGCTGAGCGGGTGTCGGTAGCGGTTCTCGCTGACCGGCAGCAGACCCTCACTGCCGTGATAAGCGTCGGACAGGCTCTCGTTGGCCTCGGCACGTTTGAAATAGGGCAGCACGTCCTGATACCCCCAGCCGACGCAGCCGTAACGTTCGGCCCACTCGTCGTAATCCTGCCGCTGGCCACGAATATAGATCATGCCGTTGACCGAGCTGCTGCCGCCCAACACCTTGCCCTGGGCGATCTGCATGCGGCGGTTGTTGGCGTGCGGCTCGGGTTCGGTTTCGTAGGGCCAGCTTTTTTTGGCGATGATTTTCGCCACGCCGGCCGGCATCTTGATGAATAAATTATTGTCGTCGCCACCGGCTTCCAGCAGTAACACCCGCGCCTGAGTGCGGCGGATCAACTGCGCTGCCAGTACGCAGCCGGCGGAACCTGCGCCGACAATGATGTAATCAAAAGCGTTTTCCGACATGACTGCTCCCTGTGCGATTACGGCATGAGCCTGTCATGGCAGAGTATCGCAAGCGGGCGGTAGGTCAATTTCAAATCGTTAATTTGTTAATGAATGTCACATAAATTGTTTTTAATTTTTATCAACTAATTGATTTAAATATATAAAAAATAAAATGTTCATATTAATATTTTTTGTGGTTTGCGTGGCAGTGACGATGCCGGAGCGAAAAATACGCGGTGATAAATATCCGGCGCATTGTTTCTAAACGGAATATTAAATATGAGATTTATCCGAGCGGGAAAGAGGATGTCAGCACAAAAATGCTGCTATATGATGAGCCACTCTGTGGTTGGATAAGATATTAAGAAATATGGACATTTCGATTAATAAATCTAATTATTTAAAAGGGATTGCCATCATATTGATGCTGATCCATCACCTGTTTGCCTACCCGATCCGAATTAGCCCGGATATCCCGGTCTATCATATTGTTAACAGCGTTGATCTTGAAATGTATCTTGGTCTGTTCGGCAAGATTTGCGTTTCGATGTTTCTGTTTCTGTCCGGTTACGGGTTTTCGCTGAAAAAAGAAGTGTCGTTTCACTATATTTGGGGAAAGCTGAAGAATTTATATATCAGCTATTGGATAGTGTTATTTATCTTTGTCCCTATCGGCATTTTCTTCTTTCCCGGAGAAAGGTATAGCCTTTCCCTGCCGCTGTTTCTCGAAAACCTGATTGGCATTAAATCCACGTATAACAGCGAGTGGTGGTTCTTCAAACTCTATGTGCTGTACGTGCTTTCTCTGCCGCTGTTGTCGCGGCTGAATATCTACCCTCTGCTGGGGCTGCTGGTTCTGGCGGCGCTGTGCGGCAGAGGGCTACAGTATTTCGCCTGGGCGCCTGAAATCTTGATCGAATATTGCACCTGGCTACTGCCTTTCGGCTTGGGCATGGTGTTTGGCCGCAGCAAGCAAATGCCGGCGGACTTCTGGGTGTCGAAGCTGATTGTTACCCTGAGCCGCACCCATCCGCTGATCTTGCTGATGGTGACGGTGGCGGTGTTTATCGTCGCCCATAATCCGGGGCTGCTGCTGGTGACGCCGCTGTTTATCATCGCGATGATGAAAACCGCAGACGGGCTGGGCAGCACGGTGAATCGGGCGGTGGGCGAGCTGGGCAAGCATTCGATGTACATGTGGCTGACCCACAGCTTCTACTGCTATTACTTCACTCAAAAGCTGATTTTTGCGCCGCGCTATACGCCGCTGATCCTGCTGCTGCTGATTGTGGTGTCCTATCTGACCAGCCTGGTGCTGAGCCGGATTGAGCTGGCGCTCAAGGGCAGGGTAACGGCGTAGGGAGGCTGAATGCTGTGCCCGTGATGACCCCGGGCGCAGCAGCAAGATTAAAGCGTTTTCAGCATGGTGACTTCGCAGTCGACGTGGCCGGTGGTGCCCATGGCGTGGTCGATATGTTCGAAGCCCAGATGCTCGTACAGACCGATGGCCTGCGTCAGGCTGGCGGTGGTTTCCAAATAACAACAGCGGAAGCCCTGTTGACGGGCAAACTCCAGTGCCTGCAGCGCCAGGCGTTTTGCCAGGCCCTGGCCGCGCAAAATCGGCAGGAAATACATTTTCTGTAATTCGCAAATATCGTCGTCACCGCCCTGCAGCGGAGCCACGCCGCCGCCGCCGGCAATCCGACCATCGACTTCTATCACCCAATAAGCGCTGCGTGGCAGGCTGTAGAGCTGATACAAGACGTCCAGATTGGGGTCGGAAACGGTATAGCCTTTGTCCGCCGTCAGGCCGTGCTCGGCAGAGACTTCGCGAATGACATTAGCAATAGCGGCATTGTCGTCAGCCGTTATTGGGCGCACCAGAAGACGTACTGGGGTTGCTGTTGTCATAGTTACACTCGCCATAAAAAGAACCCGAAGGGCTCCGGAATATCGTTTTTTGTGCGGACAAAAACGCGCCGGGGTTATATCTCGGCGGCGTCCATGCAGCTTTAATATCTTGTAATAACATCTATACCCTTCATCTTTCAAGCTGCAGATGTGTTGGCTGCGTTTTCTTACCCCAGTCACTTACTTATGTAAGCTCCTGGGGCTTCGCTCACTTGCCGCCTTCCTGCATCTCGAAATCTATTGGGTATTTATATGGCTGATGCAACGGCGATAAAAAAACAGCGGGGAAATCCCCGCTGTTTTTCAACTGTTGCAGTGAACCGTAAGATTACAGCGCGGCGATGGTCGCCTGCTGTTCCTGCAGCTTCACTTTACCTTCTTTGCAGGCTGCCAGACGTTCGCGCTCTTTGGCGACCACGGCTTCCGGCGCGCGCGCTACAAAGCCTTCGTTGGCCAGCTTGCCTTCGATCGAGGCGATTTCTGCATCCAGCTTGCCCATCTCTTTCGACAGACGCGCGATTTCGGCGTCTTTATCGATAAAGCCGGCCATAGGGATCAGCAGCTCGGCGCCATCCACCAGTTTGGTGACCGATACCGGGCCTTTGTCACCCGCAGGCAGCAGGGCGATAGACTCCAGACGCGCCAGACGCTCGATAAAGCCCTGGTTCTCCTGCACGCGACGCTGAGCGTCGGCACTGCAGTTGCGCAGCAGCACTTCCAGCTGTTTGCTCGGAGCGATATTCATCTCGGCGCGGATGTTACGCACCGCGGTGATCGCCTGCTTGATCCATTCCAGATCGTTCAGCGCCTGCGCGTCTTCCAACGCGGCGTCGTACTCTGGGAAGGGTTGCAGCATGATGGTGTCTGCGGTTTCGCCGGTCAGGGTTTTCACGCGCTGCCAGATGGTTTCGGTAATGAACGGGATCACCGGGTGCGCCAGGCGCAGCAGGGCTTCCAGCACGGTGATCAGCGTGTGGCGGGTGCCGCGCTGTTCCGCTTCGCTGCCGTTGCTTACGACCGGCTTGGTCAGCTCCAGGTACCAGTCACAGAACTGGTTCCAGGTGAATTCGTACAGGATGTTGGCGGCCAGATCGAAGCGATAGGTGTCCAGCGCTTCGCGGTAAGCCTTCACCGTACGGTTGAATTCGGCCAGGATCCAGCGGTCCGCCAGCGACAGCACTTTCTCGCCGCCGTTGAAGCCGCAGTCCTGACCTTCCGCGTTCATCAGCACGAAGCGGCTGGCGTTCCACAGCTTGTTACAGAAGTTGCGGTAGCCTTCCAGGCGCTTCATGTCCCAGTTGATGTCACGGCCGGTAGAGGCCAGCGCCGCCAGGGTGAAGCGCAGGGCGTCGGTGCCGTGCGGCTCGATGCCGTTCGGGAACTGCTTCTCGGTGCGCTTGCGGATTTTCTCCGCCAGCTGCGGCTGCATCATGTTGCCGGTGCGTTTTTCCAGCAGGTCTTCCAGCGAGATGCCGTCAACCATGTCCAGCGGGTCGATCACGTTGCCTTTCGACTTGGACATCTTCTGCCCTTCGTCGTCGCGGATCAGACCGGTCATGTAGACCGTCTTGAACGGAACCTGCGGCTTGCCGTTTTCGTCCTTCATGAAGTGCATGGTCAGCATGATCATGCGCGCAATCCAGAAGAAGATGATGTCGAAGCCGCTGACCATCACGCTGGTCGGGTGGAAGGTTTTCAGCGCGTCGGTCTGCTCTGGCCAGCCCAGGGTAGAGAAGGTCCACAGGCCGGAAGAGAACCAGGTGTCCAGCACGTCTTCGTCCTGAGTCAGCACCACGTCGGCGCCCAGGTTGTTTTCGCTGCGTACTTCTTCTTCGCTGCGGCCCACGTAGACTTTGCCGTTCACGTCGTACCAGGCCGGGATACGGTGACCCCACCACAGCTGACGAGAGATACACCAGTCCTGAATGTCGCGCATCCAGCTGAAGTACATGTTTTCGTACTGCTTCGGCACGAACTGAATTTCGCCTTGCTCAACCGCTTCCACCGCCACTTTCGCCAGCGGTGCGGTACGTACGTACCATTGGTCGGTCAGCATGGGTTCGATCACCACGCCGCCGCGGTCGCCGTAAGGCACCGTCAGGTCGTGCGGTTTGATCTCATCGAGCAGGCCCAATTCGTCAAAGGCGGCAACCACCGCTTTACGCGCCGCGAAACGCTCCAGGCCACGGAACTGGGCCGGGATTTCGTTGCAGTAATCGGTGCAGATTTCGCCGAGGGTGTTGAACACTTCCGCTTCCTGGCGGATATCGCCGTCGAAAGTCAGGATGTTGATCATCGGCAGGCCGTGACGTTTACCGACTTCGTAGTCGTTAAAGTCGTGCGCCGGGGTGATTTTCACGCAGCCGGTGCCTTTTTCCATATCGGCGTGCTCGTCACCGACGATGCGGATGCGACGACCCACCAGCGGCAGAACGATTTCTTTGCCGATCAAATCTTTGTAGCGCGGGTCTTCCGGGTTTACCGCCACGCCGGTATCACCGAGCACGGTTTCCGGACGGGTGGTGGCGACCACCAGGTAATCTTTGCCTTCGGCGGTTTTGGCGCCGTCAGCCAGCGGGTAGCGCAGGTGCCACATGGAGCCTTTGGACTCGCGGTTTTCCACTTCCAGGTCGGAGATGGCGGTGCGCAGTTTCGGATCCCAGTTCACCAGGCGTTTGCCGCGGTAGATCAGATCTTCTTTGTGCAGACGGACAAACACTTCGCGAACCGCGTTGGACAGGCCTTCGTCCATGGTGAAGCGCTCGCGCTCCCAGTCCACGGAGTTGCCCAGGCGACGCATCTGGCGGGTGATGGTGCCGCCGGATTCCGCTTTCCACTGCCAGATTTTGTCGATGAACGCGTCGCGGCCATAGTCATGGCGAGTTTTGTTTTCTTCTGCGGCGATCTTGCGCTCAACCACCATCTGGGTGGCGATACCGGCATGGTCGGTACCGGCCTGCCACAGGGTGTTTTTACCCTGCATGCGCTGGTAACGGATCATGGTGTCCATGATGGTCTGCTGGAAGGCGTGACCCATGTGCAGGCTGCCGGTAACGTTCGGCGGCGGGATCATGATGCAGAAGCTTTCCTGGCTGGTATCACCGTTTGGCTTGAAATAACCCTGGTTTTCCCAGTGATCGTACAGCTTCTGTTCGATCTCTTTCGGGTCGTATGCGGTATCGAGATGACTGTTTGTCTTTTCCATTTTATATCGTTGTTCAGTGAGTTGGCGGCGTTGCCGTGGTCAAATGGAAGCCGACGCTGCGATAGGCTTTATATCGGTCGCGCGCCAACTGTTTTAAGGTGTCTTCGTAAGGGACGAAGTCTACCACTTCATGGAAAGCAGTAGCAAAATCTGCAAACTGCGGCAGCAGGGCGATCAGCAGATCGCGCGGTGAGTTGCCGCGTTTGCCGGGCCAGCACAGCTCGACCGGGGCACCGTAGTGCGGCCCTTCGCCGGCCAGGTTGTGCGGCACGAACTGGTGCGGATCGCGCTGCCACAGCGCTTCGTCCAGCCGCTGGGCCTGTTCCTGGCTTTCGCAGGCGATCAACACCCGCTTGCCGGAGCGCCAGCGTTCGGCGGCAACGGCGCAGGCCACGGCCTCATGCGCGCTGAGCGCACCTGCCGGTTCCGCATGTTCAATTAAATAGAACGTAGCCTGTTTCATATAACCCCTTCATCTTTCAAGCTGCAGCCGTGTTGGCTGCCCTCCCTCACCCCAGTCACTTACCCGTGTAAGCTCCTGGGGATTCTCTCGGTTGCCGCCTTGCTGCAACTCGAAAGCTATTGGGTTTATAAAATTGTGCAGCATTACTAAAAACACAAGGGTACAGCATGCTGTACCCTTGGGGATTATACCTGAATTACCGCTCAGATTTAATCGTCGCCGTTCAGCCCCGCGCGATTGAGCAGGAACTGCGCCAGCATCGCTACCGGACGACCGGTTGCGCCTTTGGCTTTGCCGGAACGCCAGGCGGTGCCGGCGATATCCAGGTGCGCCCAGCTGTACTTGCGGGTAAAGCGCGACAGGAAGCAGGCTGCGGTGATAGCCCCGCCCGGACGGCCGCCAATGTTTGCCATATCGGCAAAATTGGAGTCCAGCTGCTCATAGTACTCGTCGGACATCGGCAAGCGCCACGCGCGGTCACCGGCCTGTTCGGACGCGCCGATCAGTTCGTGTGCCAGCGGGTTGTGGTTCGACATCAGGCCGGTGATGTGGTGGCCCAGCGCGATCACGCAGGCGCCGGTCAGGGTGGCAACGTCAATCACCAGCTCCGGATCGAAACGCTCAACGTAGGTCAGGGTGTCGCACAGCACCAGGCGGCCTTCGGCGTCGGTGTTCAACACCTCGACGGTCTGGCCGGACATGGTGGTCAGCACGTCACCCGGACGATAAGCGCTGCCGCCCGGCATGTTTTCACAGCCGGCCAGTACGCCGATCACGTTCAGCGGCAGGTTCAATTCCGCCACCACGCGCATCACGCCGTACACGGTGGCGGCGCCACACATGTCGTACTTCATCTCGTCCATGCTGTCGGCAGGTTTGATCGAGATACCGCCGGAGTCGAAGGTCAGCCCTTTACCCACCAGCACAATCGGCTTGGCGTCCGGGTTCGGGTTGCCTTTATATTCCATCACCGACATCAGCGATTCGTTCTGCGACCCTGCGCCAACCGCCAGATAGGCGTTCATCCCCAGCTCTTTCATCTGCTGTTCGCCGATGACGCGGGTGGTGATGTTGGTGCTGAAGGCATCCGCCAGTTGACGAGCCTGAGAGGCCAGGTAGCCGGCGTTACAGATGTTCGGCGGCATATTGCCGAGATCTTTCGCTGCCTTGATACCGGAAGAGACGGCCAGACCGTGCTGGATAGCGCGTTCGCCGCTGGTGAGCTCACGGCGGGTCGGCACATTGAACACCATTTTGCGCAGCGGACGGCGCGGCTCCACTTTATTGCTTTTCAGCTGATCGAAGGTGTAGAGCGTTTCTTTTGCGGTTTCCACCGCCTGGCGCACCTTCCAGTAAGTGTTGCGGCCTTTCACGTGCAGCTCGGTCAGGAAGCAGACCGCTTCCATGGAGCCGGTATCGTTAAGGGTATTGATGGTTTTTTGAATCACCTGTTTGTACTGGCGTTCATCGAGCTCGCGCTCTTTGCCACAGCCAATCAACAGGATGCGTTCGGAGAGAATGTTAGGCACATGGTGCAGCAGTAACGTCTGCCCGACTTTACCTTCCAGTTCGCCACGGCGCAGCAAAGCGCTGATATAACCATCACTGATTTTGTCGAGTTGTTCTGCGATAGGGGACAAGCGGCGCGGTTCGAAAACGCCGACTACAATACAGGCACTGCGCTGTTTTTCCGGGCTACCGCTTTTTACACTGAACTCCATGCACTCTCCTGAATCTTAAAGACAAAGGCAGGCGCTACGGCTAGAATAACGTACTCCGTAACGATCTCCCGCCATTGAGTTAACTAACTATGTTAACCTGAACGGCGTAAATTGCTCTGTTTTGGCGACTATAAGTAAGTTCCTATAGGACACCCAAATGCTAGATGTTGTAATACTATTTTAGCTGTGTTGGTTGCCATATGATGAGAATAAATGGCGGATTAGCGATGAAACTATCGATTTTCCTGCAAAAAGACAAGTTTTCACAGGCGTAATAAGCGTGATCATCATAAGATATCTGGTACGGGAAACGCTAAAGAGCCAAATCGCGATCCTTTTCATCCTGCTTCTGATCTTCTTTTGTCAGAACCTGGTCAAGGTGTTAGGCGATGCGGTGGACGGCGATGTCCCGACAAATTTAGTCCTTTCATTGCTCGCATTGGGTGTGCCGAAGATGGCGCAGCTAATCCTGCCGTTAAGCCTGTTTCTCGGCTTATTGATGACGCTTGGGCGGCTGTATACCGACAGCGAAATCACCGTGATGCATGCCTGCGGGCTGGGTAAGCGCACCCTGATTATCGCCGCGATGGTGCTGGCGCTGATCACCTCCGCCGTGGCGGCGGTCAACGTGTTCTGGGCCGGGCCCATGGCCTCGCGCTATCAGGACGTGGTGATCAGTGAAGCCAAAGCCAACCCCAGCATCGCCGGGCTGGCGGAAGGGCAGTTCAAACCTTCGCAAGACGGCAACGCGGTGCTGTTTATCGGCAACGTAAAAGGCAGCACCTTCAACGACGTGTTCCTGGCACAACTGCGGCCGAACGGCAACCAACGCCCATCCGTGGTGGTGGCTGAGCATGGCCAGATCAACCAGATGAAAGACGGTTCGCAGGTGGTGACGCTGGACAAGGGCACCCGCTTCGAAGGCACCGCGCTGCTGCGTGACTTCCGCATTACCGATTTCAACGACTACAAAGCCGTGGTCGGTCACCGCACGGTCGCCGTGGACGGCAACCAGGCCGAGCAGATGTCGATGCAGACGCTGCTGGAGTCTGACGACCCGGACGCGCGCGCCGAGTTCCACTGGCGCCTGACGCTGGTGCTTTCCGTGGTGATCATGGCGCTGTTGGTGGTACCGCTCAGCGTGGTCAACCCACGCCAGGGCCGCGTGCTGAGCATGCTGCCGGCCATCCTGCTGTATTTGATTTTCTTCCTGCTGCAGACGTCGCTGCGTTCCAACGGCGGCAAGGGCAAACTGGACCCGATGATATGGCTTTGGGTGGTCAACGCGGCGTACTTTGCGATCGCGCTGGCGCTAAACCTGTGGGATACGGTGCCGATGCGTAAGCTGCGCGCACGCCTGAGAGGAGCGGCCTGATGTTTGGCGTTTTAGACCGATATATCGGTAAGACGATTTTCAACACCATCATCATGACGTTGTTCATGCTGGTGTCGCTTTCCGGCATCATCAAGTTCGTCGACCAGCTGCGTAAAGTGGGCCAGGGCGAGTACACGGCGCTGAGCGCCGGGATGTTTACCCTGCTGAGCGTACCGAAAGACATCGAGATCTTCTTCCCGATGGCCGCACTGCTGGGCGCACTGCTCGGGCTGGGGCAACTGGCGACGCGCAGTGAACTGGTGGTGATGCAGGCTTCCGGTTTTACCCGCATGCAGATCGCCGGCTCGGTGATGAAAACCGCTATCCCGCTGGTGCTGTTGACCATGGCGATTGGCGAGTGGGTGGCACCGCAGGGCGACCAGATGGCGCGCAACTACCGTGCGCAGCAGATGTACGGCGGCTCGCTGCTTTCCACCAAAAACGGCCTGTGGGCGAAGGACGGCAACGACTTCATCTACATCGAGCGCGTGGCGGGCGAGAAAGAGCTTTCCGGCGTCAACATCTACCACTTCAACGACCAGCGCAGGCTGGAGACGGTGCGCTATGCCGCCACCGCCAGCTTTGAAGACGGCGTGTGGAAGCTTTCGCAGGTGGATACCTCTGACCTGACCAATGAAAAGCAGGTGACCGGTACCCAGACGCTGACAGGCGAATGGAAAACCAACCTGACCCCGGACAAACTGGGCGTGGTAGCGCTGGACCCAACCTCGCTTTCGATCAGCGGCCTGCACAACTACGTGAAGTACCTGAAACAAAGCGGCCAGGAAGCCAACCGCTACCAGCTGAACATGTGGAGCAAAGTGTTCTCGCCGCTTTCCGTCGCGGTGATGATGCTGATGGCGCTGTCGTTCATCTTCGGGCCGCTGCGCAGTGTGCCGATGGGCGTGCGTGTGGTGACCGGTATCAGCTTCGGTTTCCTGTTCTACGTGCTGGACCAGATATTCGGCCCGCTGAGCCTGGTGTACAACATGCCGCCGGTACTGGGCGCGTTGCTGCCAAGCATGCTGTTCCTGCTGATCAGCGTGTATATGCTGCTAAAACGCAAGTAGCGGCACGACAGACGATTTAAAAAGGCGTAGCCATGCGGTTACGCCTTTTTTGTTTCTGGGTGCTCTGCAGCGCGCTACTGATGATATTACTACGCACAGGCGCACGTTATCACCGATGTCTTCCGTAGGGGCGCCGCACGCCGCGCCCGTGCCGTTTGCCACAGTTATCCCCGATGTCTTCCGTAGGGGCGCCGCATGCTGCGCCCTTGCCGTTTGCCACAGTTATCCCGATGTCATCCGTAGGGGCGCCGTATGCTGCGCCCGTGCCGTTTGCCGCCGTTATCCCCAATCGACACGCCTTACTTTGCCCAAAAAACGAGCCAACGTGACCCCGGCGACGATTTTTTCAGCACTTAACTCATTGAACAACGGATAAGTGTTGCACGTGGATCGCTGAAAGGTATAATGCACCCGTTTTCCGCATACTACTTGCAGTGCCGAAGTGGCGAAATCGGTAGACGCAGTTGATTCAAAATCAACCGTAGAGATACGTGCCGGTTCGAGTCCGGCCTTCGGCACCAAAAGTATATAAATAGACGTCAATCGACGTCTTTTTTTATGCCCGAAATTCGCGCCACACAAGGCTTTACCCGCTTTTCCCCTCAACTAAAGTCAACCTAACTCAACCTACATCAACAAGCTTGTGAGTATACTAATGAGTATATTTGCCGATTCGATATTGCTTGTATACTCACGAAATACCAATGGAAGGAGGACCATTATGGCCCTAACGGATACTAAAGTTCGTTCTGCGAAACCTGAGGAGAAAGAGTATTCACTTGTTGACGGCGACGGCATGTCCTTACTTGTAAAACCTAACGGCTCAAAGTATTGGCGATTTCGTTTCCGTTTTGGCGGTAAACAGCATTTGATGGCGTTTGGCGTCTATCCTGAAATCTCGTTAGCTAATGCCAGACAAAAGAGAGAAGAGGCCAGAAAGCTGGTTGCTGCTGGCATTGATCCTCGTGAGCATAAGCGTGCTTTAAAAGAAGAGCAGGCGAAAGAGATTATTACTTTCGAGAAGGTTGCCAGAGAGTGGCTTGCGGCTAACCAAAAATGGTCAGAAGATCATGCTAATCGCGTAAAAAAGAGCCTGGAGGACAATATCTTCCCGGCAATCGGTGACCCGTCCTGAATAGCGTTGACACATTTTACTCACGCACAGAGGAAAATGTGATGAACCAGTATGTTAAACGCA
>NZ_JBXALO010000009.1:76489-207476 GCF_058799515.1 Serratia sp. GW822-FHT06D09 | reverse complement strand
TTCATTAAGTCACCTGTTTTGTGTTGAGGTGAGGATATCACCTTTAATCAGGTGGCCAAATTTACTGTGCCACTACACAGACACAATGCTATAATGTGAGGAGTTCGGTACAACGCGCAGAGACTTCTGACCTGGTAACTGGCCATAATAAAAATGACTGTTGTCCGGGACAAAGAAATCATCACCGCTGGCGTTAATGATGTATTTATCAATTTTCAGACGGTTGCCCATATTGGTATTCAGATAAGAAAGCGGGTCTTCCAGTGTCATCAGTTTTGCAAACTCATCTGTACCAATCTGCTGGTCAATGCCCTGTTGATAATACGGATAAAAGGCGACTGGCCAGTTCTTCCCATATGACTGATACATGTGTTCCAGGGACTTTTTAGTATCCAGCAGATCAAAAGCAATAGGAATAACGGCATCAACATCCGGGTCAGACAAGGCAGTAAGCCATGCGGCCCAACCACGCTTGGAGACACCCGTAACCATAAATTTAGTGATATTTTGTTGTGCCAGTTCTTTCTTCGCCAGCCTGAACGCCTGTGATACCGAGGCCGCCATAGGGATATGAAGAGACGCGTCCTGGTATTTCTGAGTATCTCCGACAAACAGTTTCCAGGTATATGCCACACTGTGATCTTCAGTCAGAGGTGTCGCTACTCCCTGATAACTCAGCGCCTGATTAGGAACGTTACTGACTGATATCACAACAGTTCGTGTGGCAACCGCGATGCGTGATAGTTCTTCCTCACTGAAGTTTGTGGCCGCCACAGGACTGCCTGAGCCATCATTGTTGCTGCCGTTATTGATAACAACAAGGGCATTTTTTTCTCTGGCAGAATCAGGAATATAGATATCCACTCCGTTCTGCCAGCGTTCCGGGGAAACGACACCCTGTGGAGACCACGCCTGTGAATTCAGGCTATACCTCTGCAGCATAACGCCAGGCAGCTGTTTTTTTTCCAGGAGAGAATAATCAAGAGGAAGTGATGCAAGTGACATCCTGTAATCAGAAATGACGTGCGTCAGACTGGTATTTTTATCGTATTCACCTGCAGACAACGCCAGACAGGCAGGCGAGATAAACAGCATCGCCAGATATAATATTCTGATTTTCATCATGAAACTCCTTTTAAAGGGTAAATAAGAACTTAAGAACTCATTCATTACAGGCTGATGACCAGCATGGTCACCAGCCTTATTGCTGCATGTTAATCTCCAGTCTTATCTCGCAAACGAATAACAGCCTGCCGCGAGGTGCCGAATTCTCTGGCAATAGCACTAATGCTTGCACCAGCATTAAGACGTTCCAGCACCACCTTTATTCAGCGTACCGAGCCAGTGGCGCATCCTGTCTTTGATCTGATTAATAAAGATTGTCGCATCAGTGGGTGCCTGCAACAGGGAATAATAATATACGCGATTAGTGGAAAAATCGTCTGAGAGATCTTCTGCTGGATCACAATAACGATCCGCGCCGGTGACCCAGATTTCTTTATTGCGCAGACTTTTGCGTAAAACCCGTAATACACAAATTTCATAGTTGATACGATTAATACGTTCTTCACCGGACTGGCTCTGTACGATGACAACATCCCGCCATTTTTTCTGAATAATACCGTCAACAGGTACATCACCCACCGCATAGAAGTTGAAGGGAAAATCCCAGATGCCCCGTATCGGTCATACCCGGTAGCAGGGAAAGCTCGTCAGCAAGCAAACGCCACTCGTCCCTGTCATCAAAAGCCTTCTCCTGTGACAACATCCCAACACCCTGAGTCATCAATGGGTAATCGCTATGGTAGCCATTTCACAGGTGAGTGATTTTTACTCAGTTCCAGTTCAAAAAAGTCAGATGTCGCCTTTGCAGCTTCGCTCCCACTAGGCCTATTCAGGGGTTAAGGTGACTTACCCTGCCCCTCTTATCCCGTTTCACCACATTGTCATAATTAGATAAAAAGCTTATTATCTAATTAATGCACAGGACGTGCCCCCACTGTCGAGGGAATGATGGCAAAGGTTAACTGGTCGCGCAAAGCAGTTAAACAATTGCTGACGCTACCGACTCAGGATCGCTCAGCCATTAGAGACAAGGTCGGGCTGTTAAGCGCGTTTCCGGCCGCCGGACTGGATATCAAAAAATTGCATGGTGCTGACAGCCAATTTCGCCTGCGCGTCGGCAGCTACCGCATTATTTTTGAGATGAGTGATGGTGAACCTATTGTCTGTCTGATCCAACAAGTGAAGCGTAGAACGTCGACAGCTTACTAAACCGCGTTGAGTTGAAATTTAAAATCCGAGGTATGCCAGATGGCGAAGTTACAATATATCCATGATGAATCAGGCAAGCCGCTGTACGTGATATTGCCTCTCGATGAATATAAAAAGCTGGTAGGCCGGCAAGATGACTATGAGTCTGTTCCCTATCATAGCGATGCGCACGATGATGAAACTGTTCCTCATGAAGTGGTCTCTATCATGTTGGATCAGAACATCAGTCTGATAGCCGCATGGCGAATTTTCCGCGGCTTCTCGCAGTACGATGTGGCGACAAGGCTGGGGACTACCCAATCTGCCGTTTCTCAGTGGGAAGCCATTGACTCTAAACCGCAAAAAAAAACCCGGGAAAAACTGGCAGAGTTATACCACTGTAGCCCGTCGCAGATGATGCTCTAATCCGTTCCCCACGCCATAAAAAAAGGTCGCCGAAGCGACCTTTTTTACTGCCCTGATGCCCATCAGAACATCGGTTGTGCCATCTGTACCAGCGTAATCAGCGGCTGCGGATAAACACCCAGCAACAGCACCAACGCGGCGGAGATCAACACCACTACGCCGCCTGCGGTCAACGCCCAGTTATTTGGGGTATCGCGCTGCAGCGCTTCCGGCGCGCTGAGGAACAGGCTGACGGTGACGCGCAGGTAGTAGTACAAACCAATGGCGCTACCCAGCACCACGGCGCCGGTCAACCACCACAGGTGAGCGCTGACGCCCATTGCGATCACGAAGAACTTACCGATAAAGCCCAGGGTCATCGGGATACCGGCCAGTGACAGCATCATCACCGTCATGACGGCGGACAGAATTGGCTTATGCCAGAACAGACCGCGGTAGGAGAACAGTGAATCTGCATCCGGGCCACGGTACGGGCTGGACATCAGGCTGACCACGCCGAACGCGCCCAGGCTGCTGAACAGGTAACCGGCCAGGTAAACCCCGGCGGTTTCCAGCGACAGCTGGTGGGTTTGCACCGCAATCAGCGCCACCAGCAGATAACCCAGGTGGGCAATCGACGAGTAACCCAGCAGACGCTTGATGTTGGTCTGGCTGATGGCCATCAGGTTGCCGAACAAAATCGAACAAACGGCAATGATCGACAGCACCATGCGCAGCGCTTCGTTGTCGGCAGCAGGCGCATACAGGAACAGACGCATAACGACCGCAAAGATAGCAATCTTGCTGGCGGTGGCCAGGAAGGTTGAAACCGGCGCAGGCGCCCCCTGATACACATCCGGCGTCCACAGTTGGAACGGCACCAGCGACAGCTTGAAGCCCAGACCGACAATCATCATGCCCATACCGGCCAGGATCAGCGGCTGGTGCATCATGTTTTCTTGCAGGCTCTTGCCCAGGCCGGCCAGCGACAGGTCACCGGACTCCGCATACAACAGCGCCATACCGAACAGCAGGAACGACGACGCCGCGGCGGACAGCAGCATGTACTTGATGGCCGCTTCCAGCGGTCGCTTCTGGCGGTAGGCGTAGCCCACCAGACCAAACAGCGGCAGCGAGATCAGTTCAATACCGAGGAACAGCGAGGCCAGATGGTTGGCGCTCGCCAGCAGAATGCCACCCAGGGTAGCAATCAGCACCAGCAGGTAGAACTCTTCGCGGTTGTCCGGGTAACCGACCAGCCACGGATAGGCAAAGGTACAGGTCGCCAGACTCGCCAGTATCACCAGCCCGGTATAGAACATCGAGTAGCCGTCAACCCGCAGCAGCGGGGTGACATCCATTGGGCCTGCCTGGCCTACAAAGTACAGCGAAAGCAGCGCCAGGTTTAGCCCGATCACGGTCAGGGTGGCGTTGATAAAGTGGTCGCGTCGCCACGCAATGCCTAGCATCACAACCACCACCGTCAATCCGACGATCAACAGCGGCAACAGTGCGATCAGTTGTTGAGGAGTTATTGTCATGGCGAATTACGGCCTTGTTGTTGAAATTGCTGAAACTGACGAACCAAACCAGTGTTGCACGTTGCTCATCGCCGCATTAGAAGTGTCCAGAATCGGTTGTGGGTAGAACCCCAACAGAACCAGCAACACCACCAACAGCAGAATGATGAACAGCTCACGCGCGGTCATGCCCGGCAAAGGTTGGTCAGACTTGGCTTTGCCGTAGTAGGCACGCTGCATCATGATCAACGAGTAAACCGAAGCAAACACCAGACCGAAGGTAGAAATCACGGTGATCACCGGCACAACCTGATAGCTGCCGAACAGGATCATGAATTCACCGACGAAGTTACCGGTACCCGGCATCCCCAACGTAGCCACCGCGAAGAACAGCGACAGCGCAGGGATGTATTTGATACGCCCCCACAGGCCGCCCATTTCACGCATGTCGCGAGTGTGCAGACGTTCGTACAACTGGCCACAGATGATGAACATACCGGCCGCAGACAGGCCGTGTGCAATCATCTGGATCACTGCACCCTGGTAAGCCAGTTGGCTGCCGGTGTAAATGGCGATCAGGACGAAGCCCATATGGGAAACCGAGGTGTAAGCGATCAGACGCTTGATATCGGTCTGCGCAAACGCCATCCAGGCGCCGTAGAAGATACCGATAACACCCAGCCACATGGCGATTGGCGCGAACTCATGCGAAGCTTCCGGGAACAGCGGCAGGCTGAAGCGCAACAGGCCATAGGCCGCGGTCTTCAGCAAGATCCCCGCCAGGTCGACAGAACCTGCGGTAGGAGCCTGGCTGTGCGCATCCGGCAACCAGCCGTGCAACGGCACCACCGGCATTTTCACCGCGAAGGCGATGAAGAAGCCCAGCATCAACAGGTATTGCACGTTGTGCGACATTGGCGTTTGCAGCAGGTCTTCGTAATCGAAGGTCCACACGCCGGTCGCGTTATAGTGCACAAACACCAGGCCCATAATGGCAATCAGCATCACCAGACCGCTGGCCTGGGTATAGATGAAGAACTTGGTGGCCGCAGTGATGCGGGTTTTCCCGTCCGACGCCTTGTGACCCCAGAGTGCGATCAGGAAGTACATCGGCACCAACATCATTTCCCAGAAGAAGAAGAACAGGAACATGTCGATGGCGAGGAACACGCCGATAACCCCACCCAGGATCCACAGCAGGTTCAGGTGGAAGAAGCCCTGGTATTTCTGGATTTCACGCCAGGAACAGAGGATAGCCAACACGCCCAGCAGGCCGGTCAGCACGACCATCAGCAGTGAAAGTCCGTCCAGCGCCAGGTGGATGGAAATGCCAAAGCGTGGGATCCACGGCAGCAGGAATTCAGACTGCCACTGCGGAATGCCTTTCGGCGTAGTCAACGTGTAGCCGCCCTGCATCCACAGATGCAGAGAAAGCGCCAATGTCAGCCCCATTGCGATCAACGCAATCCAGCGCGGCACCTTAGTACCGAAGCGCTCAAACTGCCAGCACAGCAGACCGCCAATAAAGGGGATAAGAATTAGCCAAGGTAATAGCATGGCGTTTTGTGTCCCTTATTCTACCGTTGTCTTTCACGCTGTGGCGTCGTTGGCTACGTTCGCTCACCCCGGTCACTTACTTCAGTAAGCTCCCGGGGATTCACGCACTTGCCGCCTGGCCACAACGCGAAATTCATACGGTATAAAACATTGTACATAGCACAGCGCTATGCCCGATAAATGCTTTAAATTATTATCAACAGAGCCAATACGACCACTGCACCCACACCCATAGACGCTATATACCAACGCACCTGACCGTTCTCGCTCACTGTCAGACCACGGTTCCCCCAGCGGGAGAAAATGGCCGGCAAGTTCATCATCGAGTTCAGCGGATCACGTTGCAGCAACTTCGCAATACCCAGGTACGGCTTGACGAATACTTTGTCGTACAGCCAGTCGAAGCCCCAGGCATGGAACCACCAGGTAGAGAAGAAACGTCCCGGTGCGCTATTGGCGATGCGGGTAACCAGGGTACGTTTGCCCAGCCACAGCGCCGCCGCTAACAGGATGCCAACAATAGCCACTACGCCGGAGGTAATTTCCAACTGCAGCACGCTACCGTGCGCCAGCTCGGTGGTATCTGGCAGTACGCCCTGCAGTGGCGGAACAATCATCGCGCCAACGAAGGTGGACAGCACCAGCAGAACCAACAGCGGCAGGTGGTGAGTGATGCCTTTACCGGCATGCGCTTTGATTTTCTCTTCGCCATGGAACACGATGAAAATCATACGGAAGGTGTACAGCGAGGTCATGAACGCACCGACCAGGCCGGCAATCATCAGGTTGATGTGACCGTTGGCCATCGCACCCGCCAGGATCTCATCCTTACTGAAGAAGCCTGCGGTGATCAGCGGCAGTGCCGACAGCGCAGCGCCCCCCACCAGGAAGCAGACGTAAACCAGTGGAATGCTCTTGCGCAGGCCGCCCATCTTGAAGATGTTCTGCTCGTGATGGCAAGCCAGGATCACTGAACCGGAGGAGAGGAACAGCAGCGCCTTGAAGAACGCATGGGTCATCAGATGGAAGATTGCTGCATCCCACGCCTGCACACCCAACGCCAGGAACATGTAACCAATCTGGCTCATGGTGGAGTAGGCAAGTACGCGTTTGATGTCAGTCTGTACCAGCGCGGCAAAGCCGGCCAGCACCAGGGTCACTGCCCCGATAATGCCCACCAGATGCAACACTTCCGGCGCCATCAGGAACAGGCCGTGCGTACGGGCAATCAGGTAAACGCCCGCGGTCACCATGGTCGCCGCGTGGATCAGTGCGGAAACCGGGGTTGGACCCGCCATGGCGTCTGCCAGCCAGGTCTGCAACGGCAGCTGCGCTGATTTACCGACCGCGCCGCCCAGCAACATCAGGGTAGCCCAGGTGATCGCCGTATCGCCGACCGCCAGTTTTTGCGGTGCCAGGATCATCAGTTCGCGGATGTTCAGCGTGCCCAGCTCGTTGTAGAGGATGAACAGCGCGAACGCCAGGAACACGTCGCCGACGCGGGTCACGATGAAGGCTTTCATCGCCGCAGCACCGTTGGCCGGATCCTTGTAGTAGAAGCCGATCAGCAGGTAGCTGCACAGGCCCACGCCTTCCCAGCCCAGGTACATCAGCAACAGGTTGTCTGCCAGTACCAATACCACCATGCTGGCGATAAACAGGTTGGTGTAAGCGAAGAAGCGCGAGTAGCCCTCTTCACCGCGCATGTACCAGGACGCGAACATGTGGATGAAGAAGCCCACGCCGGTGACCACGGACAACATGGTCAACGACAGGCCGTCCAGCGTCAAAGTCACGCCGATATTAAAGTTACCGACGGTCATCCAGTTCCACAGGCTCTGCTCAAACAGCTGCACGCCCGTCGCTTTCTGGGCGAAGAAATCCATCGCCACATGCACCGTGACCAACGCAGCCAGGCCGATAGAGCCTACGCCAATGGTTGCCGAGACGTTCTCAGACCAGCGGCCTCGTGAAAAGGCCAACAGCAGGAACCCGATCAGCGGTAGCAGAATAGTTAAATATAATAGGTTCATCCGCGCATCTCACTGACAGTATCAATATTCAGGGTATGACGGCGACGGTAGAGCTGCAGCAGCAACGCCAGACCGATACTGGCCTCGGCTGCCGCCAAACTGATCGCCAGGATGTACATCACCTGCCCATCCGGTTGGCCCCAGTAACTACCCGCCACGATAAACGCCAATGCTGCGGCGTTGATCATCACTTCCAGACTGATCAGCATAAACAGCAGATTACGACGAACCAGCAACCCGGTCAGACCCAGGACGAACAGGATCGCCGCCAGAATCAGGCCATGTTGAAGAGGGATCATGCTTGCTCCTCCGATTTTCTTCTCGCCATTTCGCCACCAACCGGCGCGTTGCTCAACACCTCACCCGGTTTGTGCTCACGGCCAATGTGGAAGGCAACAACCAGACCTGCCAACAGCAGCATTGAAGCCAGCTCAACCGCCAACACGTAAGGACCGAACAGGCTGATCCCCACGGCTTTGGCGTCTACCATCTCACCGCTGATGCCCTGATCGGACACGCTGCGAATCGCGAAAATCAGCACCGCCAGCAGCAGCAACGACAGCAGGCCCGGACCGATCCATACCGACGGCTTCAGCCAGTCGCGCTCTTGCTTTTGTACCGCGCTGCCGAGGTTCAACATCATGACCACGAACACGAACAGCACCATGATGGCACCGGCGTAAACGATGATCTCCAACGCCGCTGCGAAGTACGCGCCGAGTGAGAAGAAGACTGCAGAGATCGCCAACAGCGAGACGATCAGATACAGCAACGCATGCACAGGGTTGGTATGCGAGATCACGCGAATGGTCGCGATCACCGCAATCAAACCTGCCAGATAAAAGGCAATTTCCATGCTTGCTGGCTCCTTAAGGCAACAGACCTTTGACGTCGATCGGTTTGGCTTCGTTTTCGGCTTCGCCCTTGGCTTTGCCGTCAATCGCCATACCGGCCATCCGGTAGAAGTTATATTCCGGATATTTACCCGGCCCCGAGATCAACAGATCTTCTTTTTCGTACACCAGGTCCTGGCGTTTGAACTCACCCATTTCGAAATCCGGCGTCAGCTGGATCGCGGTAGTTGGGCAAGCTTCTTCGCACAGGCCGCAGAAAATGCAGCGCGAGAAGTTGATGCGGAAGAACTCCGGATACCAACGGCCATCTTTCTGTTCTGCTTTTTGCAGCGAGATACAGCCCACCGGGCAGGCAACCGCACACAGGTTACAGGCTACGCAACGCTCTTCACCGTCCGGATCGCGCGTCAGCACGATACGGCCACGGTAACGCGGCGGCAGGTAAACCGGTTCTTCCGGATACATCTGGGTTTCGCGCTTGGCGAAGGCATGCAGGCCTATCATCCAAATGCTGCGCACCTGGGTGCCGAAACCAACCAATAACTCTTTCAATGTCATGGTTTATTCACCCCTTATTGAGCGTTGTACAAAATGACTGCGGCAGTTGCCAGCAGGTTCAGCAGCGTCAGCGGCAGACACACTTTCCAGCCGAAGGCCATTACCTGGTCATAGCGCGGACGTGGCAGAGCAGCACGAATCAGAATGAACATCATCATGAAGAAAGCCGTTTTCAGCGCGAACCAGATGAATGGCGGCAGGAATGGCCCCTGCCAGCCACCGAAGAACAACGTCACAATCAGGGCAGAAACGGTGACGATACCGATGTACTCACCCACGAAGAACAGACCGAACTTCATGCCGGAGTATTCAATGTGGTAACCGTCAGCCAGTTCCTGCTCGGCTTCCGGTTGGTCAAACGGGTGACGGTGACACACCGCAACGCCGGCAATCGCAAAGGTCACGAAACCGAAGAATTGCGGGATGACGTTCCACAGATGCGCCTGAGATTCAACAATGGTCTGCATGTTGAAGGAGTCCGCCTGCGCCACCACGCCCATCAGCGACAGGCCGATGAACACTTCGTAGCTCAGGGTTTGCGCAGAAGCACGCATCGCCCCCAACAGCGAGTATTTGTTGTTGCTCGACCAGCCGGCGAACAGCACGGCGTATACCGCCAGGCCGGCCATCATCAGGAAGAACAAAATACCGATGTTGAGGTCGGACACCGCCCAGGTCGGACTGACCGGAACGATGGCAAATGCCAGCAACAGGGAAGTAAAGGCGATCATCGGCGCCAGGGTGAAGATCACCCGGTCGGAGAATTTCGGAACCCAGTCTTCCTTGAAGAACATTTTGATCATGTCGGCGACCAGCTGCAGCGAACCGCCCCAGCCGACACGGTTTGGTCCGTAACGGTTCTGGAACAGGCCGAGCAGGCGACGTTCGCCGAAGCTCATGAAAGCACCGCAGGTGACGACGACCAGCAGGATCACTACCGCTTTAAGCACGGAGATCAGAATGTCGATCACCTCAGGGGTAAACCAGCTCATCGTGTTGCCTCCCGCAGATTTTCAACCGTCGCACCCACCAATACCGGCGGGATCCCTGGCAAGCCAAGCGGTAAGCCCACCTGGCCCTGGGTCAGCGTTTCACTCAGGCGCACCGGCAGACGCAGCGTCTGGCCCGCACAGCTGAACTCCACCAGCGCGCCGGCATTCACGCCAAGCGTAGCGGCATCCGCCGGGTTCACCATCACGTAGGCCTCTGGCATACGCTGCTGGATCACGCCGGAACGCTGTGACATTTCATCACTGCCGAACAGGTGGTAATAAGGCGCGACACGCCAGCCTTGCTCATGATCAAAGGCGGCAGGCACCTGGGTGAAGTAATCCAGCTTGCCCTCCCCTGCTTCGATCAGACGCACGCCCGGATCGCCATGACGCAGCTTGCCGCCCACTTCGGCCTGGAACTTGTTCCATGCCTGCGGTGAGTTCCAACCTGGTGCCCAGGCGAACGGGATCTGCTGACGATCGGCCAGCGGGCTGTTGTTCCCTTCCATCGAGAAGGCGAACATGGTGTCTTTATCCTGCGGCTGACGCGGCTCGTGCACGCTGATGTTGGCGCGCATAGCCGTACGACCACTGGAACGATGCGGCGAACGTGCCAATTTTTGACCTCGGATGCGGAAACTTGCGTCCGGTGCCGCGTCCACAATGCCCTGCAGCTGCGGCAACGCGGTAACACAGGCTTCGATAACGTGATCGAGCTGCGTCCAGTCCACGTGACGGCTGGTATAGGTGGAATGCAGCGAGTGCATCCAACGCCAGCTTTCCAGCATTACGGTGTAAACGTCTTTTTTCGCGTCGTCGTAGTAGGCCGGATCGTAAACCTGGAAGAAACGCTGTGCGCGACCCTCCTGGTTGACCAGGGTACCGTCGCTTTCTGCAAAGCTGGCCGCCGACAGGATCAGGTTGGCCCGATCCATGATCGCGGTGCGCTGATGATCAACCACGATCAGGTTGCTGACCTTGGCCAACGCGGCGTCCACTTTTGCCGCCTGCGCATGCCGGTAGAGATCGTTTTCCATCACGATAGCGGTGTCTGCTTCGCCGTTTTCCAGCTGCGACAGCGCCTGATCGAGCGAACCACCGCCAATCATCGACAAACCGATGCTGTTGGCCGCGCTGGCCACGAAGGTGATACCCACATCAGAGCCGCGATCCTTCAGCGCTTTGGCGATGTTGGCCGCCGCTTCGATGATGGCTTCGCTGCCGGCGTTGCTACCGGTGACGATCAGCGGTTTACGTGCGTCGGTCAGCGCCTGCACGATGATATCGACTTTCTTGTTCAGGCCGTCAGCCAAATCGTTGACCGCCGGTGCCGCATTATCCAGCCCGTGGGCGATGGCGAAGCCGAGACGCGCTTGCTCATCTACCGGTGCACGGTAGTTCCACGCAGCGATGTCGTCCAGACGGGTGTTGTCCACGTTGGTGACGAACAGTGGGTACTTGGCATGCTGACCAATGTTTTGTATCGCGGCAATCTGCCAGTCGGCAACGCGCTGGGCTGCAGCCATGGCGCGAGCCTTGCCCTTCACCGCCTGACGTACCGACAAAGCAATACGTGCGCCGGTCTGGGTCAGATCTTCACCCAGCACCAATACCGCGTCGTAGCCTTCAATTTCGCGCAGCGCAGGCGTGTGAACGCCGCTGTTTTGCAGCACGTTCAGCATCAGGTTCAGACGACCCTGTTCCGCCTGTGAAATACCGGTGTAGAAATTCTCGGCACCGACCAGTTCACGCAGTGCGAAGTTGCTTTCCAGACTGGCGCGGGGTGAGCCGATACCGATGGTTTTCTTCGCCTGACGCAGGATGTCCGCCGCGCCCTGCATAGCCTGTTCGGCGTTCAGGGTGATCCAGTCGTTGCCGCGCAGCTGCTGTGGCTGACGTGGACGATCTTTCTGGTTCACGTAGCCATAACCGAAGCGGCCGCGGTCGCACAGGAAGTAGTGGTTCACGCTGCCGTTATAGCGGTTTTCGATGCGACGCAATTCACCATAGCGCTCGCCCGGGCTGGTGTTACAGCCGATGCTGCACTGCTGGCAAATGCTTGGTGCAAACTGCATGTCCCACTTACGGTTATAACGCTCGGAGTGGGTTTTGTCGGTGAACACGCCGGTCGGGCACACTTCTACCAGGTTGCCGGAGAACTCGCTTTCCAGCGTGCCGCTCTCAACACGACCGAAATAGACGTTATCGTGCGCGCCGTACACACCGAAGTCGGTGCCGTCCGCATAATCCTTGTAATAGCGTACACAACGGTAGCAGGCGATGCAGCGGTTCATCTCATGCGAGATAAACGGCCCCAGTTCCTGGTTGTTGTGGGTACGCTTGCTGAAGCGGTATTTACGGAAGCTGTGGCCGGTCATTACTGTCATATCCTGCAGGTGACAGTTACCGCCTTCTTCACATACCGGACAGTCGTGCGGGTGGTTGGTCATCAACCACTCAACCACGCTTTCACGGAACTGTTTGGCTTCGGCATCGTCGATGGAAATAAAGGTTCCATCGGATGCCGGTGTCATACAAGACATCACCAAACGGCCACGCGTATCTTCCGCGTTTTGGTATTGCTTTACCGCACATTGGCGGCAAGCGCCGACGCTTCCCAGCGCCGGATGCCAGCAAAAGTAAGGAATATCGAGGCCGAGAGAGAGACAAGCCTGCAACAGGTTGTCAGCTCCATCTACGTCGTATTCTTTGCCGTCTACATGAATCGTAGCCATAGTCAGCATGCTTCCAAGTGGCCTGCCTTGCGGCAGGCGTTAATCAAAAATTCTGGCCGTGTCGTCGGGGCGAGTCGGCTTACCAGCGTTGCTTCAGCAGGTTGTTCGGCTGAATGCCGCCAATCGCATGCGCGTTACTGAAATGCTTCACGGCGATGCCCGCTTCGAACTCTTCACGGAAATATTTAATTGCGCTTTGCAGTGGCTCTACGGCACCTGGCGCGTGGGCGCAGAAGGTTTTGCCCGGGCCGAGGGAACGGCACAGCTGCTCGAGGGTTTCGATATCCCCCGGCTGCCCTTGGCCATTTTCCAACGCACGCAGGATCTTCACGCTCCACGGCAGGCCGTCACGGCATGGCGTACACCAACCGCAGGACTCGCGAGCGAAGAACTCTTCCAGGTTGCGCACCAACGGAACCATACCGATTTCGTGGTCCACCGCCATCGCCAGCGCGGTGCCAAGACGGCTGCCGGCTTTACCGATGTTCTCGAAGTCCATTGGCAGATCGAGATGATCGGCAGTCAGGAAGTCGGTCCCTGCGCCACCTGGCTGCCAGGCTTTGAAACGCAGTCCGTCACGCATGCCACCGGCGTAATCTTCCAGAATTTCACGTGCGGTGGTACCAAACGGCAGCTCCCAAACGCCTGGGTTTTTCACCCGGCCGGAGAAGCCCATCAGTTTGGTCCCGGCGTCGTTACTTTTGCCGGCGGAGATCCCCTTGTACCAGTCAATGCCGTTCGCCAGAATGGCCGGCACGTTACACAGGGTTTCTACGTTATTAACGCAGGTCGGTTTGCCCCATACGCCGGAGGAAGCCGGGAATGGTGGCTTGGAGCGCGGGTTGGCGCGGCGGCCTTCCAGCGAGTTAATCAGCGCGGTTTCTTCGCCACAGATGTAGCGACCGGCACCGGTATGAACAATCAGCTCGAAGTCGAAACCGCTGCCCATGATGTTCTTGCCCAGATACCCGGCTTCGGTAGCTTCGGCAATCGCACGGCGCAAATGCACCGCCGCTTCGATGTACTCACCGCGCAGGAAGATATAGCCGCGGTAAGCCTTCAGCGCGAAAGCCGAGATCAGCATGCCTTCCACCAACAGGTGCGGCATCTGTTCCATCAGCAAGCGGTCTTTATAGGTGCCCGGCTCCATTTCATCGGCGTTACACAGCAGGTAACGGATGTTCATGGATTCGTCTTTCGGCATCAGGCTCCACTTCAGACCGGTGGAGAAACCTGCGCCGCCGCGGCCTTTCAACCCGGCGTCTTTCACCAGGTTGACGATCTCGTCCGGAGCCAGGCCTTTAATGGCCTTTTCGGCGCCCGCATAGCCGTTTTTGCTGCGGTATTCATCCAGCCAGACCGGCTGTTTGTCATCGCGCAGTCGCCAGGTCAGCGGGTGCATTTCGGGAGTGCGTACAATGTCTTTAATCATTGATACTGCTCCAGTAGCGTCTCGATATCTTCAGGCTTCAGCTGACTGTGAGTGTCCTCATCAATCATCATGGTCGGCCCTTTATCGCAGTTGCCCAGACAGCAGGTTGGCAGCAGAGTGAAGCGACCATCAAAGGTGGTTTGACCCGGTTTGATGCTTAGCTTCTTCTCGATGGCGGCCTGAATGCCCTGGTAACCGGTGATGTGACAAACAACGCTGTCACAATAACGGATCACGTGACGTCCTACTGGCTGACGGAAAATCTGGCTGTAGAACGTGGCCACGCCTTCTACGTCGCTGGCAGGAATGCCCAGCACTTCCGCGATGGCATAAATCGCACCGTCCGGAACCCAGCCGCGCTGCTTCTGCACAATTTTCAGTGCTTCGATTGAGGCGGCGCGTGGATCCTCGTAATGGTGCTTTTCGTGCTCGATCGCATCACGTTCTTCCGCGCTCAGCTCAAATGCATCAACGCCGCTCTGAGGAGCGGCCGCATTGATGGGTTCAAGCGCTTCGTTATTCGCGTGATTGTCTTTTTGATCATGCATAGTTAGCGGTCCACATCTGACATTACAAAATCGATACTACCCAGATAGACGATCAGGTCGGAGACCAGGCTGCCACGGATTACCGCTGGGATTTGCTGCAGGTGCGCGAAGCTTGGCGTACGTACCCGGGTGCGGTAGCTCATGGTGCTGCCGTCGCTGGTCAGGTAGTAGCTGTTGATCCCTTTGGTGGCTTCAATCATCTGGAATGATTCGTTGGCTGGCATCACCGGGCCCCAGGAAACCTGCAGGAAGTGGGTGATCAGCGTTTCAATGTGCTGCAGCGTACGCTCTTTCGGCGGCGGCGTGGTCAGCGGGTGATCGGCCTTGAACGGGCCTTCCGGCATGTTGTTCAGGCACTGCTCAAGGATGCGCAGGCTCTGGCGCAGCTCTTCTACCTTCAGCATCACGCGGGTGTAGCAGTCGCTGTTGCCGTCGCCGACCGGGATTTCGAAGTCGAAATTCTCATAGCCGGAATACGGACGCCATTTACGCACGTCGAACTCGATACCGGTAGCACGCAGGCCGGCGCCGGTCACGCCCCACTCCAATGCCTCTTTGGCATTGTAGGATGCAACACCCACGGAACGGCCTTTCAGGATGCTGTTCTTCAGCGCAGCCTTGACGTAGGAGTCCAGGCGTTTTGGCATCCACTCCAGGAATTCACGCAGCAGACGATCCCAACCGCGCGGCAGATCGTGTGCAACACCGCCAATACGGAACCAGGCCGGGTGCATACGGAAACCGGTGATCGCTTCCACCAGATCGTAAATTTTCTGACGGTCGGTAAAGGCGAAGAACACCGGGGTCATGGCGCCGACGTCTTGAATGAACGTGCTGATGTACAGCAGGTGGCTGTTGATGCGGAACAGTTCGGACAGCATCACGCGAATAGTGTCAACGCGCTCCGGCACCTTGATACCGGCCAGCTTTTCAACCGCCAACACGTAAGGCATTTCGTTCACGCAGCCGCCGAGGTACTCGATACGGTCGGTGTACGGAATGTAGCTGTGCCAGGACTGACGCTCGCCCATTTTCTCGGCGCCACGGTGGTGGTAACCGATATCCGGAACGCAGTCGACGATCTCTTCGCCATCCAGTTGCAGAATGATACGGAATGCACCGTGCGCAGATGGGTGGTTCGGGCCAAGGTTGAGGAACATGAAGTCCTCGTTCTCGGTGCCACGCTTCATGCCCCAGTCTTCCGGCTTGAAGGTCAGCGCTTCCATTTCCAGATCTTCTTTCTGTTTGGTCAACACAAAGGGATCGAACTCGGTGGCGCGCGCCGGGTAATCCTTACGCAGCGGGTGGCCTTCCCAGGTTTGCGGCATCATGATGCGCGTCAGGTGCGGGTGGCCGTCGAAGGTAATACCGAACATTTCCCAGGTTTCACGCTCATACCAGTTGGCATTAGGGAAAACCTTGGTTGCTGTGGGCACGTGCAGGTCTTTTTCAGACAGCGCCACTTTCAGCATGATATCGCGGTTGCGTTCGATAGAAATCAGATGGTAGAAAACAGAAAAATCCGCGGCCGGCAAACCGTCGCGGTGGGTGCGAAGACGCTCGTCCACGCCATGCAGATCGAACAGCATGACGTAAGGCTTCGGCTGTTTTCTCAAAAACGTCATTACTTCCAGTAACTGGTCAGGCTTGACCCATACCACGGGCATTCCGGTACGGGAGGGCTGAACAGTGAAGGCTTCCGGCCCAAAACGGTTGCGCAGTTCGCCAATCACCGGATCGTCGAGGTGATCTCGGGTCTGCCAGGCCGGCAAGGCGTCGTGCGTCGTTGAATCTGTCATAATTTTTTTTCACCACACTAAAGGGTTATTTCGCCGCAAGTTCACTTTTCGCTGTGTTAACCAATAGCGCACTAAGATGGACGTTAAATGAACGTCTTAAATCTCGTCAGGCGTCCGAAGGTTGGTCACCGCGATACGCTCGCCGTGTTTACGCTCTCTTTCAGACTGCATATTGGCGCGGTAAACGCCCTGATCGCCAACAACCCAGGACAGCGGACGGCGTTCTTTGCCGATCGATTCCTGCAGCAGCATCAGCGCCTGCATGTAAGCTTCTGGACGCGGTGGACAACCCGGGATATACACATCGACCGGCAAGAATTTGTCCACGCCCTGCACGACGGAATAGATATCGTACATGCCGCCGGAGTTGGCACAGGCCCCCATGGAGATCACCCACTTTGGCTCCAGCATCTGTTCGTACAGGCGCTGAATAACCGGGGCCATCTTGGTAAAGCAGGTACCGGCTACGACCATCAGGTCAGCCTGACGCGGCGAAGCACGCAATACTTCGGCACCAAAACGAGCCACGTCGTGAACGGCGGTAAACGACGTCACCATCTCCACGTAACAGCACGAAAGGCCAAAGTTATAGGGCCAAATAGAGTTTTTACGCCCCCAGTTCACCATGTCATGCAATGCATGTTCGAGTTTACCCATGTAAACCGTGCGGTGAACCTGTTGATCCAGGGGATCGGCGACGACCTCCTGTTTTTGCAGGGGGTAACGGTCGTTCTCACCGTTCGGGTCTATGCGGGTGAGCGTATAGTCCATCTTAATGCCTCGTTTTTTACCGACTACTGCGGATGACTGTTGGTGTTAGTGATCGTGCCTGGTTTACTCAGACGTTTGGAACGCGACGGTGTCCAGTCCAATGCGCCGATACGCACCAGATAAAACAGACCGGCCAATAGCACCAAAATGAAAATGGCGGCTTCGATGAAGCCAACCCAACCGCTCTCGCGAATGGAGACCGACCAGGCGTACAGGTACAAGGCTTCAACATCGAAAATAACGAAGAACATGGCGACCAGGTAGAACTTGGCGGACAGACGCATACGCGCCGTGCCGACAGAGTCGATGCCTGATTCAAACGGGGTATGTTTGGCACGCGCACGGGCTCTCCCACCCAGGAAGAACGCGCCCAGCAGCATTAAACCGCAAAGCCCGATAGCCACGACAAAAAATACGGCGAACGCCCAGTGATGAGCGATAACTTCAGTGGTTGTTGACATACTCTATGCTTACTCATCAAAAGTGGCGTCGATCGCTCTGCTCTTGTATCTGGCAGTTAGTGCACCACATCGATTTAAGGGAAGGATAAATAAACCACACAAACAAACTGCTTTTACAGCGAGTTAGGCAGCGTTTTACTGTGGGCTTTTTACTCCTTTCTATAACCTTTTGTCAACTTTGACAAAAGTATCTACACACTAGTTTACATACGTATCATTTAATTAACATTTGATGCGCCTGGCTTAGGCTAAATCGTGTCAGTTAATTGCCGTGTAGAAACAGATAGATATAAACCAACATGCACATTTCAGTTTTACTATACCATTGTCTCAGGAATCTCCTGTTCTTCCACTCACTACCTAGGGGTATTTTTTTGATCCAGGACACGTTTTCAGCATAAAACCTCAAAAAAAGTGTGGCCCTTTAATAAATTTTGTCAATTCTTGCGGTAAAAATCGCCGTGACACGCTATCAAAATAACCCTATCTATTCCAGGTCTTTAGCGGTGAAATTAATCGTTCAAAAAATAAGCGAAAGTCATTTTTTTCGTCTGATAACCGTTCTCATTACCCAGAAAAACTTAAATAAATACCCACTTCGATATCTGAATCAAACGAACTCGATATAAATAAAACTTTTACCGAATTTTGGCCAAAAAAAAACCTCCGCCGAAGCAGAGGTTTTATCATCCCGTTTTAACGCGTTTCGGCGTTATTCTTCATCATCAACCAAACAAGCATCATCTTGCAACGATGCCCCAGGTCCATTGAAGCTGTAGTTGTCATTGCCATTCTGCATGGCGCTGAATATCGCCATCGCCAGCTCATTACCGCACTGAGGATCCTTGCACAGGCTGTATTGAGTATCAGGCAACGCGGGTAACCCCTCGGTTGCACCAAGCACACGCAGGTCCGGACTCATCATTTCTATTGGGCGAACGGTAATGCCCAGCCCGGCCTTACAGGCGGCGCGAACGGCGGAAAGCGTCGAAGCCACATAGGCGATCCGCCATGGGATCCCGGCGTCATCCAGGTGTTTGATCGCCATCGCGCGGAATGGACTTGGATCGTCCATCACCACCAACGGGATCGGTTCGCCAGCCTGGAAATGGTAATCGGCCGCGCAATACCACAGGGTTGGCGAGGTACGCAGCACAATGTGCGGGCGATCTGCGGCAGCTATAGTGGTGATGGCCAGATCGACTTCGCCGCTTTCCAGCATGTCGACCATGAACGAGCTGGGTTTCACCCGGACATCAATCGCCAGTTTTGGGTACACCGACGTGACGCGGTTAAGCAAGAAAGGCAGGATGGTATCGGCGGTATCGTCGGAAGCGCCAATAGTCAGAACACCCTTTATATTGTTGTACATCAACGAAGTACAGGCTTCGTCATTGAAGCGCAGGATTTTCCTGGCGTAGCCGAGAAGCTGAATACCGTGTTCGGTCAGTAATTTATTGCGCCCATGTCGGGCAAACAACTCTTTGCCAACCAGTTGCTCTAACCGCTGCATTTGTTGGCTGACGGCTGATTGAGTGCGACAAACGGCGACTGCCGCCGCCGCAAAAGTATTCAAATCAGCAACAGCTACAAAGGTTCTTAGCAGATCGAGGTCGAGATTGAGTATCGGACGATTTGCAGTTGTCATAGTGTTTTCTTCACTTTTTGAATTCTAATTTACAAACTACCCTGGTGTGTTTCTAAGACATCGTTAAAGGACGATGCCAGACATGACAGTACCCCACTCATAAGTGGAGGGCAAAAAAATTACTTTTATTTCGTTACCTCTATCGCCTTTTAAAATGTGATCTATCGTGAATGCTTATAGAAATGCCGTACTTTATAAGTGGTGAAAGTGTTTCATTTTTACCGGGTTAAATATTTTACTCATTCAACGCGTGAGATTTCCACACCAATCGTGCTGCATAACTCCCGCGTCCAGACTGGCCTCAGCGCCGTTTTCTGCACAGAAAAATCCGTAGTTCGCAGCGTAACGTCTGGTTCATTTTTTCATGACTTTAATAAATTCAATCAGTAACATTTATTGCGTGAATAAATCAGAAATAACTACTTAAACAGCGCTTAAGATAGAAACTGAAATACGGCTAATGTAATTCATCCTTGTCTTTCAGTTTGGATCGCCGATTGACATCCCGCTATCAGACTACTCTGGCATTATCATTTCTTTACATTTTAACTTCTTTAATCTTTGGCCGGATAACCCGTTTGTCGGGTCCCGTTCCGTTACGGGGATGATACCGGGTAATTATGACTGCACACCACCACAAAGACAGAATTAAATACCAATTTCAAAATAAAATGCAGCACTAAAACCCACCAAAACACTTTAACATTGCTTATCTCACCTGGGTTCCTGCGTTACCCCCTTCGTTTGCACCAAAGGCGTGCATGGCCCTTCAAAAGCGCCCGCGCCAGGAGTACATTGGGCAGGTTGCGGCATTCCACGGTAGGAACGCCCCCATCCCAGCAAAAGGCTCAACTTTTTATGTCCCCCATTGAGAAATCCAGCAAACTGGACAACGTCTGCTATGACATTCGTGGCCCGGTGCTCAAAGAAGCTAAACGTCTTGAAGAAGAAGGCAATAAAGTCCTGAAACTGAACATCGGCAACCCAGCCCCATTCGGTTTCGATGCCCCTGATGAAATCCTGGTCGACGTGATCCGCAATTTGCCCACGGCGCAAGGGTATTCTGATTCCAAAGGGCTCTTCTCGGCGCGTAAAGCGATCATGCAGCACTACCAGGCCCGCAACATACGCGACGTGACCGTTGAGGATATCTACATTGGCAACGGGGTTTCCGAGCTGATCGTGCAATCCATGCAGGCGTTGCTCAATAGCGGCGACGAAATGCTGGTGCCGGCGCCGGATTACCCACTGTGGACCGCGGCAGTTTCGCTGTCCGGCGGTAAAGCCGTGCATTATCTGTGCGATGAGCAAGCCGGCTGGTTCCCGGATCTGGATGACATCATCAGCAAGATCACTCCACGCACCCGCGGCATCGTGATCATCAACCCGAACAACCCAACCGGTGCGGTGTACAGCAAGGCCTTGCTGGAGCAGATCGTCGAGATCGCCCGTCAGCACAACCTGATCATCTTCTCCGATGAGATTTACGACAAAATTCTGTATGACGAAGCCGAACACCATTCGATCGCCGCGCTGGCACCGGACCTGCTGACCGTCACCTTTAACGGATTGTCCAAAACTTACCGTGTGGCGGGTTTCCGTCAGGGTTGGATGGTGCTGAACGGGCCGAAAAAACACGCCAAAGGCTATATCGAAGGCCTGGAAATGCTGGCGTCGATGCGTCTGTGCGCTAACGTACCGATGCAGCACGCTATTCAAACCGCACTGGGCGGTTACCAAAGCATCAGCGAATTTATTCAACCCGGCGGCCGTCTGTATGAACAGCGTAATCGCACCTGGGAACTGTTGAACGAAATCCCAGGGGTTTCCTGCGTGAAACCTCAGGGCGCGCTGTATATGTTCCCACGCATCGATGCCAAACGTTTTAATATTCACGACGATCAGAAATTGGTGCTGGATCTGCTGCTGCAGGAAAAAGTGCTGCTGGTGCAGGGCAGCGCCTTCAACTGGCCGTACCCGGATCATGTGCGCATCGTTACGCTGCCGCGTGTAGATGAACTGGAAATGGCGGTCGGCAAACTGGGCCGCTTCCTGGAAGGCTATCGTCAATAGTCATGATGGGCGCAGCCTGCTGCGCCCTTCTCCCCCATCACCGCACTGCCTGAGTTGCATAACCCGCCATCACTGCTCACAATGGAACCCTCACTTGCCGTTGTATAAGAGAGCACCATGAGCCAGAGCCACTTTTTTGCCCATCTGTCACGTTTGAAACTGATTAACCGCTGGCCGCTGATGCGCAATGTACGTACCGAGAACGTTTCCGAGCACAGCCTGCAGGTGGCATTTGTCGCCCATGCGCTGGCGGTGATCAAGAACCGGAAGTTCAATGGCAACCTGAGCGCCGAGCGTGTCGCCCTGCTGGCGATGTACCACGATGCCAGTGAAGTGATCACCGGCGATATGCCGACGCCGATCAAATACTACAATCCGCAGATCGCCCACGAGTACAAGAAGATCGAAAAGATCGCCCAGCAGAAACTGCTGGATATGATCCCGGCCGAATTGCGCAACGATTTCCGCTCGATTCTCGACGAGCACTATTACACCGAGGACGAAAAGTTGGTGGTGAAGCAGGCCGATGCGCTGTGCGCCTACCTGAAGTGTCTGGAGGAGCTGTCTGCCGGCAATAACGAATTCAAGCTGGCGAAGGCGCGATTGGACAAGACCTTGCAGCAGCGCAGCAGCCCGGAAATGGACTATTTCATGAACGTGTTTATTCCCAGCTTCAGCCTGTCGCTGGACGAAATCAGCCTCGACTCCTCCCTGTAAATCTTATGGCGCAGCCCGCTGCGCCGTTAAAATGCATACAGCCAGGGCACGATAATCACGCTAACCAGCATCACCAACAGCGTGAACGGCACGCCCATACGCACAAAATCACCGAACTTATAATTCCCTGGCCCCAACACCAACGTGTTCACCGGGGAAGAAACCGGCGTCATAAAGGCCGCCGAAGCGGCAATGGCGATAATCATGGCAAACGGGTACGGTGACACCCCCATTTCGCGGGCGGCGGCAATGGCGATCGGCGCCATCAACACCGCGGTTGCCGTATTGGAGATAAACAACCCAATAGTGGCGCACAGAACAAACAGGCACACCAGCATCACCCTTGGCCCGGCACCGCCGGCAACGTCCATTAACCCGCGCACGATCAAATCCACCCCGCCAGTCTTCTGCAATGCCTGAGCAAAGGGCATCATGCCGACAATCAAAATAATGCTCGGCCAGTGGATCGATTTGTAGGCACTTTCCATGTCGATACAGCGGAACTTACCCATCAGCAGGCAGGCAATCAATGCGGCGATCGGATTGGGGATCTCGTCGGTCAGCATCATCGCCACCATCAACGCCAGACAGAATAATGCGTGCGGCGCCTGGGTGATGGCCGGCGCAACCTCGTCGACCTCGGCAGGCAGATTGAGCACGATAAAATCGTGGGTTTTGGCCTGCAGTTGGCGAATCGCCTTCCAGTCGCCAATCACCAACAGAATGTCGCCCAGCGCCAGGGGCTCATCCACCAGCTTGCCCGCCAGGGTTTCGCCATTACGGCGGATCCCCACCACGTTCAGATCGTAACGGCTGCGAAAGGCGGATTCGCGCAGGCTTTTGCCCAATAGCGTCGAGTCAGGAATCAACGACACTTCCGCCATACCGACGTTGCGCGACTGCTCGGAAAAATAGTCGCCGCGCAGAACCATAGGTTCCAGTTGCTGCTCACTGCAAAATTCCCGTAAATCGACCTGGCTGTCCGACATGTCGAGCAGCAGCACATCGCCTTCGCGCAGCTCGGTGCTGCCGGATGCGCTGACCATTACCCGCCGAAAGCGCTTCCAGCGTTCAATGCCCACCACATTGGCGCCGTAGCGAGCACGCAGGTGCAGCTCGTCAAGGGAATGTCCCACCAGCGGCGAACCGCTGCGCAGCGCCAGCCGACGCGCCCGGCCGGTCAGCTTGTAGTCACGGATCAGATCGCGGAAGGTGCGTCGCTGCCAGGTTTCGCGCGTCTTATCGCCGTCTTCATTACCCAGCCAACGGCGAGCCACCAGCATATAGCCCACGCCCAACACCAGCACCGCCAGGCCTACCGGCGTCACGCCGAAGAAGCCAAAACCGCTGATGCCTTCGCGCACCAGCTCGCTGTTTACCACCATGTTCGGCGGGGTCGCCACCAGGGTCATCATGCCGCTGATCAGGCCGGCAAAGCTCAGCGGCATCATCAACCTTCCCGGGGCAATTTTCATTCGCGCCGCCACGCTGAGCACTACCGGGATAAAAATTGCCACCACGCCGGTCGAGCTCATGAATGCCCCCAGGCCGGCGACGGTGACCATCAACAACATCAGCATTTTGGTTTCGCTACTGCCGGCGACCTTCACCAGCCAGTCTCCCACCTGATAAGCCACCCCGGTACGCACCAGCCCTTCACCAATCACGAACAGCGCAGCAATCAGGATCACGTTGGGATCGCTGAACCCGACCGTGGCCTCCGGCAGGGTCAGGGTACCGCTCAGCACAAAGGCGATGATCACCAGCAACGCCACTACGTCCATACGCAGTTTATTGGTGGTAAACAACACAATGGCAATCAACAGTAAACTCAGCACCCACAGTAATTCGCTGTTCAAAACGGCCTCACCCGGCAGAGATATCCAAGGGCTTAAAAATTAGCATAAAAAAACCCCGCGGGTGCGGGGTCTAATCAATTTGGGTGAAGATAACGCGTTACGCCACCAGGTTAATCGCGGCGCCCTGCTCCGTTTTGCTCACGGCGATCTGCTCAAGCGATGACAGCAGCAGATCGACCTGATCCAACTTTGGCGCATCGGCTGGTGCATTGACGGCAATCACCTGGCAGCCTGCGGCCAACCCGGACAGAATGCCGGCAGCGGCGTCTTCCACCACCACACAATCTTGCGGTGCCAACCCCAGGCGCTCAGCCCCCAGCAGATACGCATCCGGCTGCGGCTTACCCTTTTTCACCTGCTCGGCAGTAATGAAAACCTCCGGCTGTGGTAGGCCACCGGCGTTCCGCCGAGCGGTAGCTACCGGGATCGAGCCGGAAGTGACGATCGCCCAGGGAATGTCGAGTTGATTCAAGCGTGCCAGCAAGGCAGCGGCGCCGGGCAGTGCGGTAACGCCCTCGGTGTCCTGCGCTTCCACCTGTTCCAGCAGCAGAAACTCCTGCTGGATCGCCGCCTCGCTTTCACCCGGCATAAAATGACGCAACGAGGTAATGGCCTGTTTACCGTGAATAAAATCCAGCACGTCCTGCGGATCAACGCCGCGGCGTTTGGCCCAGTTAACCCAGGCGCGCTCTACCGCAGGCAATGAATCCACCAACGTCCCATCAAGATCGAACAGAAAACCCTTACACTCCACAGGAAACCTCTTTTAATCAGGCATTGATAATTTGCGCTATCTCAACGGCGCTCAAGTGATACTGGCGTGGGCATGACAGCCAGATAGCCAGCATACGCTGGTACTTTTCCCACATTTTGGTTTGGGCGTTGAAGCCGTGGCTGCCGGAATCGAAATGAGTATAGCGCCCCTCGGTGTTAACCAGGAAACGCACGTAGCTCAGATGGCGCGCCTCGGTCGCGGCGTCAAAGCCGAGAAACGCCAGGCGGCGGGCTTCAATACCTTGTTTGTCTTTCAGATTGTCCCAGGAAACCTGCAGCGCGTGGTGCATTTCCATCACGTTGATAATGGTGCGGCACACGTCTTCGCTCATTTCGCCGAAGTCGCGATCCAGCTCGCGCATCTGCAGGCCAAAACCGCGTTCGATAATGGTCTGCAAGCGACGGTAACGTTCGGCGTTATCCGGGTCCAGCAGGGTCATCATCTTGTATTGGTTCGACAGGATCAGGCGTTGGGCGTGGGTCATTTCCATTATAATTTCCTCGATAAATTACTCATGGCGAAAGCATCGCACAGCGCAATATCACAGGAAATCACAACTCGCCGGTTCTTTGATTTGAACGGGGGTTATTGGCCAGAACGCTAAAATGGCCGCCGGCAATACGGCCATTTTTAGTGTTAAAGGTCATCCAGGAAGGTTTTATCCAGCTGCTTGAAGGCGCGCTTCAGCAGGTCTGCCAACGACTGGTAGGTTGGCGTGCCTTCTACCGGCGCGACGGCCTGACCGGCTTCCGTCAGCTTGTTGCGTACCTCATGGAACCACTGCAGCAGCGTGGGCGGCAACGGGGTAACCGAACGACGGCCCAACCACCACAGACCCTGCATCGGCATGCTGCAGGCAAACAGTGCGGTGGCGATCGCCGGGCCCAGTTGGCCCCCCAGGGCAATCTGCCAGGTCAGGGTAAACACCGCCAGCGGCGGCATAAAGCGGACGGCAAAGCGGGTGGCACTCGCAACGCGATTCTCCGGAAAGACCGGAGCCAGACGTTTGTCTGACGGCCAGGTTTTCATGTAATGCTGCCCGCGCTGGAAGACCTGAAACCAGCTTACGGAACCGGACGGTTTGCTCGTCATCGCGTACCTCAACGTCACAAAGAAAAATAAGGGCACGGCCAACACATACTAAAAAATTTGAAGCTTTAAATTTATTTTGTGTTTGCCTCGGGCTATCGGTATCCTAGGCCGGCCTTTTGGCCGGTAGAAGATGACAATAATTCTGTCAACTTTTAGCCCTATAAAAATCAAGATTATTTAAACCGCAGAGAAATCATCGGTTTTTTCATCGTCATGTGGTTTGTGCAATTCACATGATGTTAATCATAAATGTCAACGGCATTATGCGCTACGCTTGTTGTCTGATTGACGATTAATTCACCACGTGTTTTGGTATTTCCTTTAACAACACGAACTATTTAAGTAGGTACTTCCATGTCGAGTAAGCTAGTACTGGTCCTGAACTGCGGCAGTTCTTCCCTGAAGTTCGCTATCATCGATGCTGTCAACGGTGAAGAACACCTCTCCGGCCTGGCCGAATGTTTCCACCTGCCTGAGGCTCGCCTCAAGTGGAAGATGGACGGCGCCAAACACGAAGCGGCTCTGGGTGCCGGCGCTGCGCACAGCGAAGCACTGAACTACATTGTTAATACTATTCTGGCACAAAAACCGGAGCTTTCTGCACAGTTGACCGCTATCGGTCACCGCATTGTGCACGGCGGCGAGAAGTTCACTTCTTCTGCCGTAATCAATGACGAAGTCTTGCAGGGTATCAAAGATTCGGTGCCATTTGCACCACTGCATAACCCAGCGCACCTGATCGGTATCGCTGAGGCATTGAAATCCTTCCCTAAACTGGCGGATAAAAACGTTGCCGTGTTCGACACCGCGTTCCACCAGACCATGCCGGAAGAATCCTACCTGTACGCCCTGCCGTACAGCCTGTACCGCGACCACAGCGTTCGTCGCTATGGCGCACACGGCACCAGCCACTTCTACGTAACTCAAGAAGCTGCGAAAGTGCTGAACAAGCCGGTTGAAGAAGTTAACCTGATCACCTGCCACCTGGGCAACGGCGGTTCCGTAACCGCAGTGCGCAACGGCAAATGCGTTGACACTTCTATGGGTCTGACCCCGCTGGAAGGCCTGGTCATGGGCACCCGCAGCGGTGACATCGATCCGGCGATCATCTTCCACCTGCACGACTCTCTGGGCATGAGCGTTGATCAAATCAACAAAATGCTGACCAAAGAATCCGGCCTGCTGGGCCTGACCGAAGTCACCAGCGACTGCCGTTACGTTGAAGACAACTACGCAACCAAAGCCGATGCAAAACGCGCTATGGACGTATTCTGCCACCGTCTGGCCAAGTATATCGGCGCTTACAGCGCACTGATGGACGGCCGTCTGGACGCGGTGATCTTCACTGGCGGCATCGGCGAAAACGCCGGTATGGTGCGTGAGCTGACCCTGGACAAACTGGGCCTGCTGGGCTTCGAGATTGACCACGAACGCAACATGGCCGCTCGCTTCGGTAAATCCGGCGCCATCACCAAAGACGGCAGCCGCCTGGCGCTGGTTATCCCGACCAACGAAGAGTTGGTCATCGCGCAAGACGCATCCCGTCTGACCGCGTAACGCTCTCCGACACCGTCAGCCCAGGCTGACGGTGCTGTTTTAGCCTCATGTTAATTCGTGAAGAGGACTATTCTGTGTCACGTACAATTATGTTGATCCCCACCGGCACCAGCGTCGGCCTGACCAGCGTCAGCCTGGGTGTCATCCGCTCCATGGAGCAAAAAGGCGTTAGCCTGAGCGTGTTCAAACCTATCGCTCAACCACGCACCGGCGGCGACTCGCTCGACCAGACCACCACCATCATCCGCAGCAGCAACTCCACCATCACGGCGGCCGAACCGCTGCGCATGAGCTACGTTGAAGGCCTGCTGAGCTCCAACCAGCAAGACGTGCTGATGGAAGAGATCGTGGCGCGCTATCACGAGAACACCAAAGACGCGGAAGTGGTGCTGATCGAAGGCCTGGTGCCGACCCGTAAACACCAGTTCGCCAACGCGCTCAACTATGAAATCGCCAAGACCCTGAATGCGGAAATCGTATTTGTACTGGCACTGGGCAATGATTCCCCGGCTCAGTTGAAAGAGCGCATCGAGCTGGCTCGCAGCAGCTTCGGCGGCAGCAAGAACAAAAACATCACCGGCGTGATCATCAACAAGCTGAACGCCCCGGTTGACGAGCAGGGCCGCACCCGTCCTGACCTGTCCGAGATCTTCGACGACTCCACCAAGGCCAGCGTAACCAACGTTGACCCGGCGCAACTGTTCGCCAACAGCCCGCTGCCAGTGCTGGGCTGCGTGCCGTGGAGCTTCGACCTGATCGCGACCCGCGCTATCGACATGGCCCGTCACCTGAAGGCCACCGTGGTCAATGAAGGCGACATCATGACCCGTCGCGTGAAGTCTGTAACCTTCTGTGCGCGCAGCATTCCGCACATGCTGGAACACTTCCGTCCGGGTTCACTGCTGGTCACCTCGGCAGACCGTCCTGACGTGCTGGTTTCTGCCTGTCTGGCCGCGATGAACGGCGTGGAAATCGGCGCAGTGCTGCTGACCGGCGGCTACGCTATCGACGAGCCAATCAGAAAGCTGTGTGAACGTGCGTTCCAAACCGGCCTGCCGGTCTTTATGGTCGAAACCAACACCTGGCAGACCTCGCTGAGCCTGCAAAGCTTCAACCTCGAAGTGCCGGCGGACGACCACCAGCGCATCGAGAAAGTGCAGAACTACGTGGCCAGCCACATCAACGCCGAATGGATCGAGTCACTGACGGCGACCTCCGAGCGTTCGCGTCGCCTGTCTCCACCGGCGTTCCGCTATGAGCTGACCGAGCTGGCACGTAAAGCCGGAAAACGCATCGTGCTGCCGGAAGGCGACGAGCCGCGTACCGTGAAAGCGGCGGCTATCTGCGCCGAACGTGGTATCGCTGAGTGCGTGCTGTTGGGTAACCCGGAAGAGATCCAGCGCGTTGCCGCTGCGCAGGGCGTTGAGCTCGGCAAAGGCATCGAGATTGTTGATCCGGTCGCCGTGCGCGAGCAGTACGTTCCACGTCTGGTTGAGCTGCGTAAGAGCAAGGGCATGACCGAAGTGGTTGCGCGCGAGCAACTGGAAGATAACGTGGTTCTCGGCACCCTGATGCTGGAGAAAGGCGAAGTCGACGGCCTGGTTTCAGGCGCGGTTCACACCACCGCCAACACCATCCGTCCACCGTTGCAGTTGATCAAAACGGCACCGGGCAGCTCGCTGGTGTCCTCCGTGTTCTTCATGCTGCTGCCTGACCAGGTTCTGGTATACGGCGACTGTGCGATCAACCCGGACCCAACCGCAGAACAGCTGTCTGAAATCGCGATCCAGTCGGCAGATTCCGCTGCGGCCTTCGGTATCGAACCACGCGTTGCCATGATCTCCTACTCCACCGGTAACTCCGGCGCGGGTAGCGACGTTGAGAAAGTGCGTGAAGCGACCCGTCTGGCGCAGGAAAAACGTCCTGACCTGATCATCGACGGCCCACTGCAGTACGACGCCGCCATCATGGCCGACGTCGCCAAGTCCAAAGCGCCAAACTCTCCGGTTGCAGGCCAGGCTACCGTGTTCATCTTCCCAGACCTGAACACCGGTAACACCACCTACAAAGCGGTACAGCGTTCTGCTGACCTGGTGTCCATCGGGCCAATGCTGCAAGGCATGCGCAAGCCGGTGAACGACCTGTCACGTGGCGCACTGGTAGACGACATCGTTTATACCGTCGCCCTGACCGCCATTCAGTCTTCCCAGGCTGATGCAGCAGCAGTCAAAGCCTGATAATCCCCGGATTATCAGATAAAAAAAACCGGTCAATTGACCGGTTTTTTTATTTGCGCGAACGCATCAGGCATTTTCATCGCTATCGCGCAACGGCTTGCCATAGGCCTGTTCGTTGTTGCGCGTCAGCCATAGCGACAGCGCTTTTAACGAGTCCGGCGTGAATTCGTCGCAGCGGGCGGTGATTTCTTCCGGCGTCAGCCAGCTAACCTCAACCACTTCTTCTTCCTGCAGTGCAAAGGGGCCATGCGAGACACAGCTGAACAGCGCACCCCACACCCGGCACTGCTCTTCTTCAAAGTAGAACAGCCCGTGCTCGGCAAAAGGCACGCCGGCAATGCCCAGTTCCTCTTCCGCCTCGCGGCGAGCGGAGTCCAGCACGTTCTCCCCGCTTTGCACTACGCCACCGGCTGTGGCGTCCAGCCAACCCGGATAGAAATCTTTAATGTCGGTGCGACGCTGCACCAGAATTTTTCCCATTCCATCATGCACCACAATATAGGTAGCACGATGACGCAGCCGTTGAGCACGCATCTGTTGGCGACTGGATTGAGCAATCACTTCATTTTGCTCGTTGACGATATCAACCCACTCGGTATCTGCAGCCTGACCCTGTTCCGCCATCCTCTAAAACCTTCTATTTTGGCGCGATGCATCCCGCGCACTGGTTAATCAATGAGTGTTTTTCAAAGATTTTTATTGTGTGTGTATAAATTAGTGCGTTAATGCCACCTCTGCAACAGCCTTGCCGCCGTCCAAAGTGACCACACTTAAAATGCCGTCCTCCAGTATGCCATAGCTGGCGGGAAAGCCCCCTTTCGGAATGCTGACCGACCCTGGATTAAAGCAGTAAATTTCGCCCTGCCGTTCCGCCTGCGGTAAATGGCTGTGTCCGTAGACCAGCACATCACCGGCAGATAACGGCGGCAGTGCGGAGGGATGATAAAGGTGTCCGTGGGTTAAAAACAATCGTCTTTTTTGCAATAGCACCTGCTGCCAAGACGCGGTGATGGGAAATGACAATAACATCTGATCAACTTCACTGTCACAGTTGCCGCGAACGGCGATGATCTTGTCGCTATAGCGATTCAATTGTTCAGCAACCTGCGCCGGTTGATAGCCCGCTGGCAACGCATTTCGCGGCCCGTGATTCAGCAAATCACCCAGCAGGATCAGCCAGTCGGCACCGCTTTGCTCAAAACGTTCCAGCACGCTTTCGGTGGCGGGTAGCGAACCGTGTATATCGGAGGCGAATATCAGCTTCATAACCTTTCCTTTGGCAGGGAAATAACGGCTATTTTATCGCAGTGGCCAGCGACGGCAAGGCTGCCGAGGAAGCGATTCCTGAAGACCCGGAATTGTGATGCATGTTGTAGAGATAGCATCAGACGAATCTCACATAGCCTGCTATTCTTAGCTGCTATTGTGGGTAACCCTATAGAAAGATCTCTGATATACCTTTGTGCGCGGCGAAGACCGCAACAACGTGTAATGACTTACAGATCACCTTACCGCAGGAGGCAACATGATTGACCTGTATTACGCGCCTACTCCCAATGGTCACAAAATTACCCTGTTTCTGGAGGAGGTTGGCTTACCCTACCGTATCCATCGCGTAAATATCAGCGCCGGCGACCAGTTCAAGCCGGATTTTCTGAGCATTTCACCCAACAACAAAATTCCGGCCATCGTCGACCAGCAACCGGTTGATGGCGGTGCGCCCATCAGCCTGTTCGAATCCGGCGAAATCCTGCTGTATCTGGCGGAGAAAACCGGCAAATTGCTGAGCAAAGGCCTGCGCGAGCGTGCCGCTACGCTACAGTGGCTGTTCTGGCAAGTCGCGGGCTTTGGGCCGATGCTCGGGCAAAACCATCACTTTAACCATTACGCGCCGCAGCCGGTGCCCTACGCCATCGAACGCTACCATCTGGAAACCAAGCGCTTGTATGCCGTGTTGGAAGCCGAGCTGCAAAAGCACCCGTACCTGGGCGGCGACAACTACAGCATCGCTGATATTGCGACTTACCCCTGGGTGGTGTCTCACCCACGCCAGCGCATCGATCTGGCGGATTACCCGGCGGTACGCAACTGGTTTGAACGCATCAGCAACCGTCCCGCTACCGCACGCGCCTACAAGCTGGCCGAACAGGGCTAAATTTCCCGCTCCCCGACCCGCGGGGAGTTTCCTTTAGCTCGTTATCTTTTCCTTACTTTCCGTGTATTCTGAGCGGCAATAATCAGACCTGTGGAGATCTTCTGATGTCATTCAGTCAACCCGACGCCATTATTCGTATAAAAAACCTGCGGTTGCGTACTTTCATCGGTATCAAGGAAGAAGAAATTAACAATCGTCAGGACATCCTGATTAACGTAGTGATCCACTACCCGGCGGATAAAGCGCGCGACAGTGAAAATATCGACGACGCGCTCAATTACCGCACCATCACCAAAGCCATCATCCGCCATGTGGAAGATAACCGCTTCGCCCTGCTGGAAAAATTAACTCAGGATGTGCTCGATATCGTGAAACAACATGCCTGGGTAACCTATGCTGAAGTAGAGATAGATAAACTACTGGCCCTGCGCTACGCCGACTCGGTTTCGATGACCATGAGCTACCGCCGGGCCTGAAAACCACCTGTTTCAGGGAGAATCGACCATGCGGATCCTGATCACCGGCGCCACAGGATTGATAGGGAGCAGCCTGACGCGGCGGCTGTTGGGCCTTTCTCACCAAGTCACGGTGCTGAGCCGTAACGTGCCCCGCGCTCGTGAGCGCTTCGGTGAACAGGTCAGCTACTGGTCAACGTTGCAGGATCAGCCTTCGCTCGATGGCTTTGACGCCGTGATCAACCTGGCCGGCGAGCCGATCGCCGACAAGCGCTGGAGTAAGGCGCAGAAAGAACGCCTGTGCCACAGCCGTTGGGATCTGACCGAGCAGTTGGTGAAACTGATTAACGCCGGCAGCAACCCGCCCAGCGTGCTGATTTCCGGTTCCGCGACCGGTTATTACGGCGATCAGGGCCAGGCGGTGGTCACCGAAGACGAAGCGCCGCATGACGAGTTCACCCATCAATTGTGTCAACGTTGGGAATCGTTGGCGTTGCAGGCGCAAAGCGATGCCACCCGCGTCTGCCTGCTGCGTACCGGCGTGGTGCTGGCGGCAAAAGGCGGCGCGCTGGCGAAGATGTTGCCGCCGTTCCGCTTCGGACTGGGCGGGCCCATCGGCAGTGGCCGCCAATACCTGCCGTGGATCCACCTGGACGACATGGTCAATGGCATTATCTATTTGCTGGATCACCAGACCCTGCAAGGCCCTTTCAATATGGTTGCCCCCTACCCGGTCCACAACGAGCAGTTTGCCGCTCAGTTGGCCAACGTGCTCGATCGACCGGCATTTTTGCGCGTACCGGCATTCGCCATGCATTTATTGATGGGGGAAGCGGCAGTGTTGGTCTTGGGAGGGCAACGTGCGGTGCCGAAACGGCTGGAAGAGGCAGGCTTCAGCTTCCGCTTTCTGGAGCTGGAGCAGGCGCTGGATGATGTGATCAATCAGCGGGACCCAGTCCGCTGAGGAAGTTATCGGGGCCAGAAAAATCCGGCCCCGACAATCGATTATTTTAATGCGCCGGAAAGAAACTGCTGCAAACGCGGGCTTTTCGGATTGCCAAACAGTTCGGCCGGTGGCCCCTGCTCTTCAATCAGCCCTTTGTGCAGGAAAATCACGTGGCTGGACACGTGGCGAGCAAACTCCATCTCGTGCGTCACCACCACCATGGTTTTTCCCTCTTCCGCCAACTTTTGCATGATGCGCAGCACTTCCCCTACCAGTTCCGGATCCAGCGCCGACGTCGGTTCATCAAACAGTAAAACTTCCGGCTCCATCGCCAATGCCCGGGCGATCGACACGCGCTGCTGCTGCCCGCCGGACAGGTGCACCGGGTATTTGCCGCGGGCACGCTCATCGATGCCAACCTTATCCAGATAGCGTATCGCGCGCTCACGCGCCTCGGTCTTGCTCAACCCCAACACCTGCACCGGTGCTTCCATCACGTTCTCCAGCACCGTCATGTGGCTCCACAGGTTGAAGTGCTGAAACACCATGGTCAGGCGGGTACGCAGCAGCTGCAGCTGTTTCTTGTCGAACACCTTAAGCTGCCCGTCCTTGTCGCGCACCATGCGGATATCTTCATTGTTCAGGCTAATGGATCCTTCACTCGGTTTTTCCAGGAAGTTAATGCAGCGCAAAAAGGTGCTTTTACCGGACCCGGAAGAACCGATGATGCTAATCACATCCCCTGCGTTGGCCGCCAGCGATACGCCTTTCAACACTTCGTGCTCGCCATAGCGCTTATGCAGTTCGGTGACGGCTAATTTATTCTCAGACATAGTGTGTTCCCGTCATTATCAGTGATTAACGTGTGCCATCCAGCGCTTTTCCGCCTTGCGGAACAGGCTGATTAACCCGTAGGAGATGATCAGATACAGTACCGCAGCAATGCCGAAGGCATAAAACGGTTGATAGGTCGCCGCATTGATGTCTCGCGCTATCTTCAGCAGATCCGGCACGGTGGCGGTAAACGCCAGCGCGGTAGAGTGCAGCATCAGGATCACTTCGTTACTGTAGGCAGGCAACGCGGTGCGCAGCGCGGAAGGTAAAATGATGCAGCGATACATTTTAAAGCGTGAGAAACCATAGGCATTGGCTGCCTCGATTTCACCGTGCGGTACCGCGCGAATAGCCCCGGCGAAAATCTCGGTGGTATAGGCGCAGGTGTTCAGCGTCAGCGCCAAAATGGTGCAGTTGAGCCCGCTGCGGAAGAAGGCGTTGAGGAAGTCCGTACCGCGCACGATTTCCAGGCTGTACATGCCGGAGTAGAACACCAGCAATTGCACATACAACGGCGTGCCGCGGAATATGTAGGTATACAGCCATACCGGGAAGCGCACCCAACTGATGGAGGAAACGCGCGCCACCGCCATCGGGATCGCCAGCAAACCGCCCATCACCACCGAGGAGATCAGCAACCACAGCGTGACCGCCACGCCGGTAAAACGATAACCGTCGCTCCACAACAACGACTGCCAATACTGTTGCAAAATTTCGATCATAGCTCAGCCCTCCGGACGCCGAGGGAATAACGCCGTTCAAGCCACAACAGCACGCCATTGGACACGGTGGTGAAGACCAGATAAACCACCCCGGCCACGATCGCGAAAAAGAACGGCTGATAGGTGCCTTTACCGGCCAGTTGGGTGGCCTTCACCACGTCGTTCAGGCCCAGAATCGACACCAGCGCCGTCGCCTTGAGGATCACCTGCCAGTTATTGCCGATGCCAGGCAGGGCAAAACGCATCATGGCAGGGAACAGAATGCGGCGGAATATTTGCGAACCGGAAAAACCGTAGGCGGTGGCCGCTTCTATCTGCCCTTTCGGCACCGCCAAAAAGGCCCCACGGAAAGTCTCAGTGAAATAGGCACCGTAGATAAACCCGAGGGTGATGATCCCCGCGCTGAGCGGATCAATATCGATTTGCGAAAAACCAAGCAGTTCGGTGATGTTGTTAAGTGCAATTTGCAGGCCGTAGAAAATCAGCAGCATCAGTACCAGATCGGGTACGCCACGGATCAGCGTGGTATAAGCGCCAAACAGCGTGGAAAGCAGGCGGTTATGGGAAAGCTTGCCACCGGCGCCGATCAAACCAATCACCACCGCCAGCAGTACGGAACTGAGGGCCAGCTCCAGCGTCACCAGAGCGCCCTCAAATATCAATTGGGAGTAGCCTTGCAGCATTTACTTCACCCTGTCGTCATAGGATCCCGAACCATCGGGGCCGGCAGACCGGCCCCGTAGTCACAACATGGAAGGGTATGCGGCATTAACCGCCGTAGACGTCAAAGTCGAAGTATTTCTTCGCAAACTTGTCGTAGGTGCCGTCTTTGCGCATTTCGGCAAAGGCCTTATCCAGCGCCGCCTTGAGCTCGGTATCAGTCTTGCGCAGGCCCATGCCGGTGCCTACGCCAAAGAATTTGTCATCCTTCACCGATTCACCGGCGAAAGCGTAATCCTTGCCTGGAGGTTGTTTCAGGAAGCCATCACTCCCTGCGACTTCATCCTGGAAGGCGGCATCGATACGGCCTGATGCCAGGTCGGCGTAGACCAAATCCTGGTTCTGATAAGGCACAACGGTGATGCCCTTCGGCTGCCACATGGCGTTGGCATAGGCTTCCTGGGTGGTGCCCTGCAGCACGCCGACGCTCTTGCCTTTCAGCGCATCCACGGTAGGCAACAGTTTCGACCCTTTCGGCGCGATCAGGCGGGCGTTAGCGGCATACAGCTTGTCGGTAAAGGCAATTTCCTGCTGGCGTTTTTCGGTGATCGACAAAGAAGAGATGATGGCGTCAATTTTCTTCGCCTTCAGGGAAGGGATCAGCGCGTCAAAATCGCTTTCCACAAAGGTACATTGGGTATTTATGCGTTTGCACAGCTCTTTGGCCAGATCGATATCAAAGCCGACCAGCTCACCTTTGGCATTTTTGGACTCAAAGGGTGCATAGGTCGGATCGGTACCTATCTTCAAGGTCGATGGTACGGCGGCAAATGCGCTGCTTGCCGCGCTTAAAGCCAAGACTAAAGGAAGAACCTTAACCAGCTTTTTCATAAATTACCCTCAAATTGATTTTTTCGATGCCACTGCGGGCATTATTTTTCCACCAAATCAATTTGCAGTAATCGTGCCACATTGGTTGCTGTCGGCGGAGGGAACGGCTCCGACCTTCACAAAACTGTTTCCTGGGACGATAACCGCAAAATTAAATCGGCCTGGCTGGGCCGCGCCACGGGCAATGGAGAAATACCAGCGCCTTGAAACAGTGAACGTGATGAAGTGGGATCATTATGGTGCAGGTGCCGCCCTAATTCAGTGCGGTGTTGCACAAATGTACCAAATTGGAGAGAAATTTGTTAATTGGCACCTTGCCAGCGGGAAAATAAATCTTTGGGTAATTCAATATCGAACTGATCGACCACCCGGTTCACGGTTTGGTCGATGATGTCTTCTACGCTTTCAGGGCGGTGATAAAACGCCGGCACCGGCGGCATAATGACGGCTCCCATTTCTGCCGCTTGAGTCATCAGGCGCAGGTGGCCCACGTGCAGCGGAGTTTCACGCACGCACAGCACCAGGCGGCGACGCTCTTTCAGCACCACGTCAGCGGCGCGCGTCAGCAGACCGTCGCTGTAGCTGTTGGCGATACCGGACAACGTTTTGATTGAGCAAGGTAAAATCACCATCCCGATAGTTTTGAACGATCCGGAAGAGATGCTGGCGCCAATATCGCGCGAGTCATGTACCACATCGGCCAGCGCCTGCACTTCGCGCAGGCTGAGCGCGGTTTCCAGCGACAGCGTTTGTCGCGCTGCATTACTCATCACCAAATGGGTTTCCACCTCTGCGACGTCACGCAATACCTGCAGCAGGCGCACGCCGTAGATAGCGCCGCTGGCGCCGGAAATACCGATGATGATTCGTTTCATAAAGCTGGCCTCTGCCACGGAAAAAATAGGATCAGGCAGACTTTGCCGCAATGGCGCTATATAAGCAAGTCAGGCGGGAATAATGCACCGCAGCGACCGCCGCGGTGCACCATTTTGGTCAGTGCGAAGGCTTAGCCTTCGTTGTGCATTTCCAGATTTTCCGCTTCGGTCTGGCTACGCATTTCTTTGGCGTCGTCATTGCGCAGCGATTCCAGATACTCGAGGTAGCTCTGGTCGACGTCTTTGGTGACGTAGATACCGTTGAATACCGAGCATTCGAACTGGCTGATGTCCGGGTTCTCTTCACGCACCGCTTCAATCAGATCGTCCAGATTCTGGAAGATCAAACCGTCGGCGCCGATGATCTGGCGGATTTCATCCACTTCACGGCCGTGGGCAATCAGTTCGTTGGCGCTTGGCATGTCGATGCCGTACACGTTGGGGAAACGAATCTCCGGCGCTGCGGAAGCCAGATAAACACGCTTCGCCCCGGCGTCACGCGCCATTTCCACGATCTGTTCAGACGTGGTGCCACGCACGATGGAGTCGTCCACCAGCAGCACGTTCTTGTCGCGGAATTCGGCGCGGTTGGCATTCAGCTTGCGGCGTACCGATTGGCGACGCGCCTGCTGACCCGGCATGATGAAGGTACGGCCGACGTAGCGGTTCTTCACAAAGCCCTGACGATACGGCTTGTCCAGGATACGGGCGATTTCCAACGCGATATCACAGGAGGTTTCCGGGATCGGGATCACCACGTCGATGTCCAAATCTTCCCATTCGCGAGCAATTTTCTCACCCAGCTTCTGCCCCATGCGCACGCGGGCGCTGTAGACCGAAATCTTGTCCATAAAGGAGTCTGGACGGGCGAAGTAAACGTATTCGAACAGGCACGGGTTGGTTTTTGGGTTCTCTGCACACTGACGAGTGAACAGTTGGCCCTTGTCGGTGATGTACACCGCTTCCCCAGGCGCCACATCGCGCAGGAACTCGAAGCCCAGCGTATCCAACGCCACGCTCTCGGAAGCCACCATATACTCGTTGCGGCCGTCTTCAAGCGTGCGTTTGCCAATCACCAGCGGGCGGATGCCGTTAGGGTCACGGAACGCCAGCAGGCCATGGCCGATGATCATCGCGACGCAGGCGTAAGCGCCGCGCAACTGCTGGTGCATGGCGGCAACGGCGGTGAATACGTTGTCGGACTCCAGCGGATAGTGTTGGAAACGGTCCAGCTCGCTGGCCAGCACGTTCAGCAAAATCTCGGAATCGGAGGTGGTGTTGACATGGCGGCGACCGCTTTCAAACAGCGTTTGACGCAGTTCATGGGCGTTGGTCAGGTTGCCGTTGTGTGCCAGCGTAATGCCGAACGGTGAGTTTACATAGAAAGGTTGAGCCTCTGAGGCACTGGAGCTGCCAGCCGTCGGGTAGCGCACATGGCCAATACCCATGTTGCCCTGCAAGCGCTGCATATGGCGTGCCTCGAACACATCCTTCACCAGACCGTTTGCCTTACGCAGACGGAACCCGTTATGGGCATCGATGGTGACGATGCCTGCGGCATCCTGGCCACGGTGCTGTAGCACCGTCAACGCATCATAAATCGACTGGTTTACCGGCATAAAACCGGCGATACCGACAATACCGCACATGTTGTCTTTTCCTCATCAGCGCTACCGCCCCGGTAAATGGGTCGGTAAGAAACTCGACGTGCTCTGCAGGTAGTCAAAGAACCACCTGATGATGTAACTGAACTGGGGAATAAGCTGCGACTGTTTCCAGTCTGCGCTTTGCGAAAAGCCGGTAAAGGTATCCAGGAAAAACAGTATCGCCGAAACGATTAACACGCCGCGCAGTGCGCCGAAACAGACGCCCAGTACCCGGTCGGTGCCTGATAACCCGGTTTTCTCTACCAGTGAGCTAATCACATAGTTAACAATAGCTCCTACGATCAGGGTCGCGATAAACAAGATGGCAATCGCGATGCCGTTTCGCACCAGTTCATCTTCAAAACGAGTGAAGTAGACCGCAAGGTAAGAGTAGAAATGGCTGGCAACAAAAAACGCACATCCCCATGTCACAAGTGACAATGCTTCGCGAACAAACCCTCGGATCAGGCTAACCAGAGCCGAAAATCCAATCACCGCTATAATGACGTAATCAATCCAGACCATGAACTATTCCAATGATGAATCGCCCCTGCATCCAATTCGCGGCGAATTCTAACAGAAAAAGAAAACGTTTGCGTAGGGGTTTTCCTACCACGTTACAAATAAAAAGCGGCGATAAAAAAATTCCCAATCGCCGCGCCTACATAGGCCATTTCAGCTACGAAAGGCACAGTTTTTTTAATGATTATACCGTCATCTTTCGGTTCCGGGGCACAGCATGCTGTGCCCCCTGCGGTTAACGTACGCCGTACGGCTTCACCTGACCGCTCAAGCCGCTGATAGAATTCAGCGCGGGCAGCGAAGACTGCAGTTTCTGTTTCGAGGCGTCTGGCCCGACATAAATCCGGGTGATCTGCCCCTGTACCGGCGTTGACGGCACGGTAAAGGCACGATAGCCGGACAGCCTCAGCGACGCCACCACCTCATTGACCTTGGCGGCGTTCTTCAGCGCCCCGAGCTGCACCACATATGCCTGCCCTGCCGGCGCTTTCTCTTCCGCCGGTTTCTGCACGGGTGCAGGTTCAGGCTTCGGTGTCGGCGTAGGCTCCGGTTTCGGCTCTGGCTTAGGTTCAGGTTTCACCACCGGCTTCACTTCCACCGGTTTCGGCTGCTGCACCGGTTTTGGTTTCACTTCCACCGGCTTGGTCTCAACCGGTTTCGGTTTCGGCTGCTGTACCGGTCGGGTTTCAACCGGCGGCGGCGTAACCTGGGTCGGCTGCTGAGCCGGCTGGCGGATGGCCTGTTGCGTCGCCGCTTCATTGGCGGCCTGCTGCTCCACCATCGCGCCCGCGCCTTCCGGCGGTTGGGCCGGCAGCGTCTGGCTTACCGGCGGCACCACGTCGTTTTCTTCCACATCACCGGCCTTCGGCACCAAAGGGATGGCGGCGAACTCGTCCTCATAATGTTTCTTTTTACCGTCCAGCAGCCCTGGCAGGATAATCACCCCCAGCGCAACCAAAATGACGGTACCGACCAATCGGTTTTGAAATTTACTTGCCACTCACACTCCCCGCATCTCGTCTAACGCCGCCATTACCTGTGCAACGGTGTGGAACGATCCACAGACGATCACAATATCCTGAATATCAGCGTCCTGCATAGCCTGACGCCAGGCAGTTTCGACATCGGCGAACTGCCGCGGTTCCGTCAAATGTTGCGCCAACTGCTCGGCGCTGGCACCGCGCGGCCCTTCCAGCGGCGCACAATACCACTCATCGACCTGCTCACTCAGACAGGCCAGCGTACCGGCGATGTCTTTGTCCGACAGCATGCCCACCACCGCGCGCACTTTACCGCCATTGCGCGGCAGCGTCGCCAGACGCCCGGCCAGATAACCGGCTGCGTGCGGGTTATGCGCGACATCGAGGATCAACATCGGATCGCGGCGCACAATCTGGAAGCGCCCAGGCAACGTCGCCTGCTGCAGACCGGCGAAGATCGCACGTTCATCGATTTCCAGCGCAGAAAAATGCAGCGCCGCCAACGCCGTCGCGGCATTCGCCAGCGGCACATTTGGCATCGGCAAGTCGGTCAGCAAGGTGCCACCGCCCTCCCACTGCCAGCGTTCGCCCTGTTCGCTGAAGGTCCAGGCGTCGCCGCGACGATACAGCTGCGCCCCCAGCGTATCCGCCACCTGCTGAATGGTCGCCGGCATATCCGGTTCCCCCACCACCGCAGGTTTACCACCACGGAAAATACCGGCCTTTTCGCGGCCAATGCTTTCACGATCGCTGCCCAGCCAGTCGGTATGATCCAGCGCGATGCTGGTTACCACCGCCACGCTCGGATCGACGATATTGGTTGCGTCCAGGCGGCCGCCCAGGCCCACTTCCAGGATCACCACGTCAAGCTTAGCCTGTTTGAACAGCTGCAACGCCGACAGGGTGCCAAATTCGAAGTAAGTCAGTGAGGTTTCGCCCCGGCCCGCTTCAATGGCGGCAAACGAACGGCTGTGTTCGGCCTCGCTCAGCTCATCGCCTTGAATGCGCACACGCTCGGTGTAGCGCACCAGGTGCGGCGAGCTATAAACGCCGACGCGCAGACCGGCCGCCATCAAAATGGCTTCCAGGGTGCGGCAGGTGGTGCCTTTGCCGTTGGTACCGGCAACGGTGAACACCGTCGGTGCAGGGGTGAGTAAATCAAGATGCGCTGCAACGCGCTGTACGCGTTCCAGGCCGAGTTCGATCGCCTGGCTGTGCAGACGCTCAAGATAGAAAAGCCACGAGCTCAATGGCGACGTGGCTTGGGGAATTTGGTGGTTTTGCATGAGTCCCGTCACTGAACTTGGGTTCATTAATCCATCAGGGCACCACCCTCACCGCGGTAAAGGCGATGCTCTGCATGATACCCGTTGTCTTCCAAGCGTCGGAATGGACCGCTACGCTCAATCTACAAGGGTATTTCAACCGTCACTTAGCCACAAAATGACGGTTGAAACCCGCGAGACCTGCGCCGCGCGGGTGACTTATCAGCCTCAGGCGTCGGCCTGACTTTCCTGCCCGGCCACCGGCGCTACCTCATCGAAATGCGGCTGCGGCTGGTTGGTCAGCTTGGAAAGGATACTCGCCAAGGTCTGGCGCATTTCCGGGCGACGCACGATCATGTCGATCGCGCCTTTCTCAATCAGGAACTCACTGCGCTGGAAGCCCGGCGGCAGTTTTTCACGCACCGTCTGCTCGATGACGCGTGGGCCGGCAAAGCCGATCAGCGCCTTCGGCTCGGCGATATTGATATCGCCCAGCATGGCCAGACTGGCGGAAACGCCCCCCATGGTCGGGTCGGTCAGCACCGAAATGTACGGCAGACCGCGTTCCTGCAATTTTGCCAACGCTGCGCTGGTTTTCGCCATCTGCATCAGCGACATCAGCGCTTCTTGCATACGGGCACCGCCACTGGCTGAGAAACACACCAGCGGACAGTTGTCTTCCAGCGCCTGCTCAACCGCACGAACAAAACGCGCGCCGACCACGGACGACATGGAACCGCCGATGAAGGCGAATTCGAATGAAGCGGCAACGATCGGCATACCGTACAGCGTACCTTTCATCACCACCAATGCATCTTTTTCACCGGTCGCTTTCTGCGCGGCAACCAGGCGATCCTTATACTTCTTGGAATCCTTGAACTTCAGAACGTCTTTCGGCTCCAGTTCGCTGCCCAGCTCCACTTCACTGCCTTCATCAAGCAGGGTATGCAGACGCATACGCGCGGTCATGCGCATGTGGTGGTCGCATTTCGGGCACACTTCCAGATTACGCTCCAGCTCGGCGCGGTAGAGAACCTGGCCGCAGCTATCGCATTTGGTCCAAACCCCTTCAGGAATACTCGCCTTACGGGTTTGGGTAATATTGCTCTTGTTAAGAATTCGTTCAATCCAGCTCATCGATGACCTTTCTGTTTGAACCTGGCAGACGCCAGTCCGCAGTTCATGCTTTAACAATCCCCCCGAAAACAAACCCAATGAAAAAGTGCCCGAGCAAAACGCGACTAGCGCGCGACAGAGGCACTGGTTTCAAGGTTGTTAACAGGAACAGACCATAAATGTCGCTCATTAAACCATATCGGCCCGACACTGTGGATAAAAAACTGGTCGAACCGACAGGTTGAGCGATGTTTTTACTGTTTTTGCTGGCGGGCAGCCGCGCGCTTGTGGCGCCAAATTTCAATGATGCCCGGCAGAATTGAAACAATGATGATAGCCACGATCAACAGTTTCAGGTTTTCCTGCACGATCGGCAAGTCGCCGAAAAGGTAACCAGCATAGGTGAACAGCAGCACCCAAACCAGTGCGCCAATCACGTTGTAGGCAGCAAAATGGCGATAGGACATATGCCCCATACCGGCAACGAACGGCGCAAAAGTACGCACAATCGGCACAAATCGCGCCAGAATGATCGTCTTCCCGCCGTGTTTTTCATAAAACTGGTGGGTTTTATCCAGGTAGCTGCGGCGGAAGATTTTCGAATTCGGGTTACTGAACAGCTTTTCCCCGAACAACCGCCCAATAGTGTAGTTCACCGCATCCCCGAGTATCGCCGCGCCGATCATCAACGCCACCATGGTGTGCACATTCAGATCGTTGGTCGGCAATGCCGCCAGCGCCCCTGCAACAAACAGCAGAGAATCCCCCGGCAGGAAAGGCGTCACCACCAGGCCGGTTTCGCAAAACAGGATCAGGAACAAAATACCGTACACCCACATACCGTATTGCGCCACCAGCTCGGCCAGATGCACGTCAATATGCAGAATAAAATCAATCACAAACTTGATGATGTCCATAGGTTCTCTCTTTGACCGGGTGTCTCACCCACCCGGCAGGTACACAAGGGAGCAACGCGTCAGTCGCGCCGGCGTTTAATCGTCGGGTAAAAACAGTGGCCCCATCGGTGGCCGGGGTAAAGCAAAGTGCTCAGGATAATCAACGCTCACCAGGTATAACCCTTCGGCCCGCGCCGTAGCCGCAGCCAGATTGCGATCCTTCAGCGCCAGCAACTCGGCCATCCAGTTCTCGTCCTGATTGCCGCAGCCAATTTCCATCAGGCTACCGACAATGTTGCGAACCATATGATGCACAAAGGCATTCGCCTTGATATCTACCACAATATATTCACCGTGGCGCGTAACCTTAACGTGTTTTACGTTACGCCAGGGAGTACGCGACTGGCATTGCACGGCGCGAAACGACGTAAAGTCGTTCTCGCCCAGCAGCGCCTGCGCCGCCCTTTCCATCCGGTCGGCATCCAGCGGGTGATAAAAATGGGTCATCCCCTGCTGCAATACCGCTGGGCGGTAGCGGTGATTATAAATAATGTAGCGGTAACGGCGCGCGGTGGCGCTGAAACGCGCATGGAAATCTTCAGGCACGCCGGTTACCCAGCGCACGGCGATATCCGGCGGCAGATGGGTGTTGACCCCCATCGTCCAGGCGGCGTCCTTGCGCTGCGCGGTGGTTTCAAAATGCACCACCTGACCGGTAGCGTGCACCCCGGCGTCGGTACGTCCGGCGCACAGCACGTTGATCGGCGCGTTGGCCACCTTGCTCAAGGCCTGTTCCAGACAGGCCTGCACGCTGGCCACTTCCTGCTGACGCTGCCAGCCATAATAACGGCTGCCGTCATATTCAATCCCCAGCGCGATTTTCAGTGTCGGCTGGGTGGGCAAAACAACCTCTGACATCAGTACATCTGCTCCTGCACCAGACGCTCTGCGGTTTCGATAGCCATCAGCGCGCCACCGAAGCGTACGTTGTCGGCGACCGACCAGAACTGCAGAATTTCAGGAATGCCGTAGTCATTGCGCAAGCAGCCCAGGCTCAGCGCATCGCTGCCGGAAGCTTCCGTGACCTGAGTCGGATAGTCGTCTTCTTCGCTCAGTTGGATATCGTCTACCTGCTCCAGCTCGCTGCGCGCTTCTTCCGCAGAAATTGGGCGCAGCGCTTCCAGATGCACCACCTGCGCATGGCCGTAAAACACCGGCGACTGCACGCAGCTCACCGAGATCGGCAGCCCTTCGTCCTGCAGCACTTTACGCACCTGGTCGACGATCAACCGTTCTTCGCGCACGCTGCCCTGCTCGTCGGTCATCAACGGCAGCAGGTTGAACGCCAGCTGCTTGGCAAACACGCCCGGCTCGGCCGGAATGCCGTTCAGCAGGCGCGCACTCTGACCGGCCAAATCGTCTACCGCCACTTTTCCGCGGGCAGAGACCGACATCAGGGTGGTGACGTGCAGACGGGAAAGCCCGGCCTGTTCGGTCAAAGGTTTGATGGCCGTCAGCAGTTGGCTGACCATGCTGTCGGCCACGGCGACGATATTACGATTACGGTAATCCGCCAGCACCTGCGGGTTAACCCCCGGTACCACCAGCGGAACGTCCGGCTCCAGCGCAAACAGGCCACTGGTGTCGATCACCAGGCAGCCCATATTGCCGGCTTCTTCCGCATAGCGGGCCGAGGCTTCGCTACCGGCGACGAAGAACGCCAATTGGGCCTGTGACCAGTCGAATTCTTCCGCTTTTTGCACCAGAACCGATTTGCCATTGAAGCGCACCGTGGCACCGGCACTGCGTTCGCTGGCCAAAGGATAGAGTTCGCCCACCGGGAACTGGCGTTCCTGTAACAATTCCAGCAACGCTTCACCTACCGCGCCAGTGGCGCCAAGCAGAGCGATATTCCAGCCGTCAGACATTGGGTTTCTCCAGAGTATTTTTCAAATGCAGATGGGCGACTGATTCGCCGCCCTGATAACAAAATTAGTCACTGTGGCTTAAGAAAGCCTTACGCGATCGAAAAGCCCAGCTTGTGCAACAGCTCCGCACCAGCGCTATCATCACACTGGACGCGTAATGAAGACCATTCACGGCGCTCCTGATAATGTTTGCGCAGACGATCAAACTCGCCCGGTTGCCCGGCCACTTTACGCAGTGGCGCGTCGTCGCGGCGCACATCATACACCAAGTGCATCAATCGTTTTAATTTGCCTTCGTCCAGTGGCCCATTGAGCTGGATCTGGCTGAACTCAGGCACCGGCAACAATGAGGCCAGTTCGATCTGCTGCGGCTGTCCCAGGTGGCGGCTGAAGGCCTCGAAGACCTGCGTCGTGCCGCGCGCCTTGCCCTCCAGCGTGTAACCGGCGATATGCGCGGTACCGATATCGACCCGCGCCAGCAGCGGCAGAGACAGCTCCGGCTCAGGTTCCCACACGTCCAGCACCGTGCTCAGCTTTTTGCCTTTTTCCAGCGCCTGCAACAGCGCCGCGTTGTCGACTACCGGACCGCGGCAAGCGTTGATCAGAATGCGATTGTCCGGCAGTGCCGCCAGCAGTTCGGCATCCGCCAGGTGCAATGAATGATAAGGGCCGGATTTATTGAGCGGCGTATGGAAGGTCAGCACGTCAGCTTCCGCCACCAGCTTCTCCAATGGCCAGAACTCGCCGCTGTCACCACGATCGGCACGCGGCGGATCGCACAGTAAGGTACGCACGCCCAGGGCTTTCAAACGGGCATCCAGCCGTGAACCTACGTTGCCGACGCCGATAATGCCGACGGTTTTATCGCGCAGGTGAAAACCGTCACGCTCAGCCAGCAACATCAGCGCGGAGAAGACATATTCCACCACGGCAATGGCGTTGCACCCCGGTGCCGCAGAAAAACCTATGCCCTGCTGTTGTAGCCAGGCGTCGTCTACGTGATCGGTGCCGGCTGTCGCGGTGCCGACAAAACCAATGCGAGTGCCGGCCAGCAGCGCTTCATTCACTTTGGTCACCGAGCGCACCATCAACGCATCGGCATCCGCCAACGCATCACTCGGAATTGGGCGGCCAGGCACGGCCTGTACGTTCCCCAAGCGACTGAACAATTCAGTCGCGTACGGCATATTTTCATCAACCAGGATTTTCACTTGTTGCTCCGACGGTTTACGGCTATTTATACCCAAAATAATTGGCGCTGCATCAAGGCGGTAAGAGCAGGAGTCCCCAGAAGCTTACTCAAATAAGTGACTGGGGTGAGTGCTCGCAGCCAACACAGAGGCGCCGTCAAGTATGAAGAGTTATCTGGGAAATAGTGTGCCATTGAATCATGCCCGGCGAAAGCGCTCGGGGGTGGTGCCAGCGATTTGCTGAAACATGACGATAAACGCCGACGCAGAGCTATAGCCCACTTCCAGCGCAACCTCTTGTACGGTTTTACCCTGCTCCAACAGCGAAACAGCATGCAAAAAACGCAGGCGCTGGCGCCATTCGCTAAACGACATCCCCAAGTCCTGCTGGCAGCGGCGCGACAGCGTGCGTTCAGTGGTGTAGACCCGAGTGGCCCAGATGGCGAGCGAGGTATTGTCCGACGGACAGTGCTCCAGGGCTTCCAACACCGGTGCCAAAAATTTGTCTTCGGAGGTCGGCAGATAAGTTTGCTGCACCGGTGAGACATGCAGTTGGTCGATCAACGCGCGGCACAGGCGTAAATCCTGTTTGCTTTGCGGGATGTATTGTTTGCGAGCGTAAAAATCTTCGGCAATGGCGCGGAAAATCGGGGTAACGCTGACCAGACAAGGTTCTTCCGGCAAACCGGCGCACAGCGGCAGCGCAATATCCACCATGCGACACTGCGCCAAGCGCTGGTTATAGCAGGAGTGTTCAATCTCCGCTGGCGCCCACAACACAAATTCCGGCGGTGCCAAAAAGCGCTGGCCGCCGATACGCAGCACCATGACGCCAGCTTTTACCCACATCAACTGTCCCCAGCTATGACGATGTGGCTGGAACTCGGTACGAGCATTGAACTCTTCGCAGCGGAACTGCACCGGCCGCGGCGCCGGGATCAAGGCTTCTGGGAAATGGCGGATTTCTGGCATGGTTTCGCCCCGTTACTTGTCTTGTTTGGCAGAAAATTTGTCTGAATATCGCTATATATAATAAACCGGACACGAGTAAACTAGCCAGCATGTTAGTCGTTAATGAGAATAATTATCATGAATATGCTCTTCCCTTTGCTGGCGGTTCTGATTTGGTCAATCAACGCCGTGGTCAGCAAGCTCTCGGCCACCGCTATCGATCCGGCCGCGATCTCCTTCTACCGCTGGTTGCTGGCGCTGATCACCCTGACGCCGTTCGTGCTGCCCGGCGTGATCCGCCACTGGTCGGCGATACGCGCCAACTGGTGGAAATTGCTGGTTCTCGGCATGCTGGGCATGGTGCTGTATCAGAGTCTGGCCTATTACGCGGCGCACAGCGTCAGCGCGCTGTTTATGGGCATTATTGTCTCACTGATCCCATTACTGACCATTCTGATCAGCATCGTGCTGTTGCGGGTCGCTCCCACGGTAGGTATTGCCATCGGCAGCCTGTTGTCTTTGGGCGGCTTGATCTGGCTGGTGAGTGCCGGTAACCCGGGTGAATTGCTGCAGCACGGCATCGGCAAGGGGGAATTGATGATGTTCGCCGCCACCGCCTCTTATGCGCTGTACGGCGTGCTGACCAAACGTTGGGCGATTGCCCTGCCGAACTGGCAGTCGTTGTATGTGCAGATCCTGTTCGGCGTGGTGCTGTTACTGCCGAACTTCCTGATGGCACAAGACGTGTCTCTGACCAGCCAAAACATCCCGCTGGTGCTGTTTGCCGGCATTCCGGCCTCGATTGTCGCACCTTATCTGTGGATCCACGGCGTTATGCGTCTGGGGGCCAATACCGCGTCGATCTTTATGAACCTGGCACCGGTATTTACCGCCATCATTGCGGTGCTGTTCCTGCATGAACATCTGCACAGCTACCATCTGATCGGCGGCGGCATTACCCTGCTGGGCGTGATCCTGTCGCAGCGTCTGCGCACGCCGCTGGGGCGCAAGGCCAAACAAGCCGCGGAATGTCAGAGCTAAGATAACAATTGAAAACGCACCCGCACCAGTAGGCCACCCAGCGTGGCCGAGGTCAACAGCTCCGGGCGGGTGCCGTGATAACGGGTGATATCGCTGACCAGCGCCAGCCCTAACCCGGCACCGGGTTGATCACCCACGTTATCCAACCGATGAAACGGCTGCAGCGCCTGCGCGGTATCCTGTTGGGCAATGCCCGGGCCGCTGTCTTCAATTTCCAATATTCCCTCCCCGGCCTGCTTGTCCAGGGTTAAACGTGCGGTGACCGTGCCCTGATGCGGCGTATATTTCAGTGCGTTATCCAGCAAGTTGGCGCACAGTTCGGTTAGCAACAGCGTTTCTCCGCCGACCCAACAAACCGATTCTCCCTCGTACCCCAAATCGATGCGCTTGCTGCGAGCCTGGGGTAAACGTGAAAAACAGGCATCGCGCAGCACCTGCGCCAGGTTTACCGGCTGCAGTTGGCGATCGGCGTGATGCTCATGAGCTTTGAGCCGTGAGAGATAGAGCAGGCGATCGGTCAGCGCCACGGTGTTATCCAGCGTCGCGCTCATGGCCAGCAAGCTTTCCCGCCACTGCTCCGGCTTATCGCTGGCCAGCGCCACCCCCACCTGGGTTTTCAATACGGTTAACGGCGTGCGCAGCTGATGTGAAGCGTCGGCGCTAAAACGTTCCTGTCGTGCCACCATCACCCGCAGCCGTTCAATATAGCGGTTGAACGCCAGCAACAGCGGCTGCATTTCCGACCAGGGCAATACCATCGGCAACGGCGTCAGCTCACCCGGGTCACGCCGCAGCATAATGCCGGAAAGCTTGCGCATCGGCTTAAGCACCCGTTTAAGCAACGCAAAGGCCAGGATCATGGTCAGTACCACCACGGTTCCCTGGCTGAGCAAAGCGGAAAGCATCATCTGCCGTGCCAGATAGCGGCGCGACTCCAGGGTTTCCGCCACCAGAATGGTGGCCATGCCCATCACTCCGGATTCGTTGACCGGCTGGTACAGGGCAGCGACGCGGATCGGCCGCCCGCGGTATTCGGCGTCATAGAAATGCACCAGCGCCGGGTACAGGCTTGAGCGCAAAATATGCGGCGGCATCGTCGGCAAATCGTCATAGCCGGAGATACTTACGCCCTGCGGGGAGATCACTTCGTAGTAAAGCTGATCGTTCATGTTGCGCTCAAAGCTGTCGAGCACCACGTAGGGCACATCCACCTCAAGCCGGCCATTTCGCACCACCAGCCGTTCCGCCACGGTACGCGCTGACGCCAGCAACGTGCGATCGTAAGCCAGCGTAGCGGCATTCATCGCGCTGAAGTAGTGGGTATAAATCGAGATGCCGCCTAACACCAGCAGCGGCAGGCCAAAGAACAACAGCAGTTGATAAAATAGCGATTGCGGCGCGTTAAACCACCTCATTGCAAAGCTCCAGGCTGTAGCCCAGACCGCGCAGAGTGATAATCGCCACGTTGCTGCCCTGCAGTTTTTTTCGCAGCCGGTGGACATAGAGTTCAATGCTTTCCGGATTGGCCTCGTCGGCCAAAGTAAACACCTGTTCAAACAACTGCTGTTTGGCCACCGGCCGGCCACGGCGGTGAATCAACGCGGTCAGCACCGCCAACTCACGCGGCGTCAATTGCAGCGGTTTGTCGTCCAGCTGAAAATAGCCTTCATCGAGATAGGTCAGCGCGCCATATTTCAACGCCTGCTGAGTCACACCGACGCTGCGGCGCAGCAACGCGCGAATACGCGCCTCCAACTCATCCAGTTCGAAAGGCTTGGTGAGATAATCGTCTGCCCCCAGGTTCAGCCCTTTAACCCGATCGGCAACGTCGGTTCTGGCCGTCAGCAACAGCACCGGCAAGTCCTGTCCTCGCTTGCGCAGACGGGCCAGCAGATCCAGCCCGTTCAGCCGCGGTAACGCCACGTCCAGCACCACCAGCGCATAGGATTCGTTTAACAGCAAATGATCGGCCGCCAGCCCGTCCGGCGCGACGTCGACGGCAAAACCGACGCCGGTTAACGCCTTTTGCAGCCAGTGGGATAACTCGGGATGATCCTCAACCAATAACAGACGCATGTTTCCATTCCATTGATTTTTCTATGCCCGCAGGCCGAATGCTGAGCGATGACGTCAGCATCCGACTTATTGTCAATTAACATCTTTATAACAGCAGGATGGCACGGAAGACGCAGTGATAGAAGGGTTGCTCCCATTCCGTTTTGGGAGCTGGAACACAAATGCGACACGGAATAACCCCTGAGCCGTCGGCAACAGGGCTAATTCGGTTAGTCAGCCACTACATTGCGATTTCGCAGTCGGCCAGGGCGATTTCCAATACCGGTTTCAACTTGGCGGGGGTAAACGGCGGAGACACCAGCACCGAGCGGTTGTTGGCGGCGAAGACCAGATCAATACCGGTGATACAGGCCGTCATGTGGCAAGCGTATTTTTCACCTTTGTCATTCGAAAAATGCAGTTCAAAAACGCCGATATCTGCTCGCAGGCGCTTAACACGACAATGGCCTTCTTTCCCAACAGCCTCGGCATAAGCCGCGGGCAACATCTTGATGGCACTCACTTTATTGCCGTCCTTGCTGCCGAATAACTTCCCTAATGAAAACATAATAATGCACCTTCATTCATTTTATTTTTCGGCATTTTATCGCAAGACGAAACCGATAAAACTGATATTACGCAGGCTTTACGCCAGGTTTATGCGCTGTTATTCCTTCATCGCATGTGTTAACCGGCGGGCAATCAGGACGATGGTCAGTCGTGTAATTCTCGCTAACAGGAGACACGTATCACATCCCGGAAACTTTTCCCTCGGTTGAAAGGTAAATGAAAGGTTGTTGATTTAACAATCCAGCAACCCGTATCGGCGGGGATCTACACCGACTGAAAAATACCTTGGGGAAAGCAATGAAAAAAATAATCACCCGCACACTGACCGCTACCGCTCTGCTGCTGGCCACCCATCAGGCTTTTGCCCTGGAAGCGCCGAAACGCACCGAATGCATCGCTCCTGCCAAGCCTGGCGGGGGATTTGACCTGACCTGCAAGCTGATCCAGGTCTCGCTGCAAGAAACCAAAGCCATCGACAAACCGATGCGCGTGACCTATATGCCTGGCGGCGTCGGCGCGGTGGCTTACAACGCCATCGTGGCTCAGCGCCCGGCGGAATTCGGCACGGTAGTCGCCTTCTCCGGCGGTTCGCTGCTGAATTTGTCACAGGGAAAATTCGGCCGTTACAACGTCGATGACGTCAAATGGTTGGCCGCTGTCGGCACCGACTACGGCATGATCGCCGTGCGTGCCGACTCACCGTACAAAACCCTGAAAGACCTGATGAACGCCTTCCAAAAAGATCCCAACAGCGTGGTGTTCGGCGCAGGCGCTTCGATCGGTAGCCAGGACTGGATGAAAACCGCCCTGCTGGCGCGTGAAGTCGGCGTCGATCCGCACAAGATGCGTTACGTGGCGTTCGAAGGCGGCGGCGAGCCGGTTACCGCCCTGCTCGGCAACCACATTCAGGCAGTTTCCGGCGATCTGAGCGAAATGGTGCCTTACCTGCAGGGTGACAAAATTCGCGTGCTGGCGGTGTATTCCGAACAGCGCCTGCCGGGTCAGTTAGCCGATGTTCCGACCGCCAAAGAGCAAGGGTTCAATCTGGTCTGGCCGATCATTCGCGGCTTCTACGTTGGCCCGAAGGTCACGGAAGAGGAGTACCAGTGGTGGCTCGATACCTTCAAGAAAATGATGGCGACCGAGGAATTCAAGCAACAGCGCGATCTGCGCGGCCTGTTTGAATTCGACCTGACCGGCAAGGAATTGGACGCCTACGTGAAAAACCAGGTCAATCAGTACCGCGAACAGGCCAAAGTTTTCGGCCTGGCAAAATAACCGGGGGCATACCATGAGCGATCGCATTTTTGCCGGGTTCTGGCTGCTGCTGTGTATCGGCGGCCTGTTTATCGGCTGGGGCATCCAGAGTGAATACAGCTACGAGCCACTGGGTCCGCGGCCCTTCCCACTGGCTATCCTCAGCCTGATGGCGCTGTGTGCGGCACTGCTGCTGTTGAACAAACCGCAGGCCGTTGAATGGCCGCATAACAAGGTGATGCAACGTCTGCTGGTGCTGGTGATCACGCTGGTGCTGTACGCCTGGGGCTTCGAGTGGCTGGGCTTTCCGCTGGCAACCGCACTACTGACCTTCAGCATTGGCCTGCTGTTCCAGGCCAGCCTGATAGCGGCGTTGGTGTCTGGCGCGATCATGGGCGTTTCGCTCTATTACGCCTTTGACCGCTTACTTGATGTGACACTGCCACTCGGCGTTTGGCTGAGCTAACGGGGGCGATGATGGAAACCTGGATGTATTTGTCTCAAGGGTTCGAGGTGGCGCTGGTGCCCCAGAACCTGATTATCGCCCTGATCGGCTGCTTCGTCGGCACCATTGTCGGCCTGCTGCCGGGCCTGGGACCGATCAACGGCGTGGCGATCCTGCTGCCGCTGGCGTTTGCCCTCAAATTACCGGCCGAGTCGGCACTGATCTTGCTGGCGACGGTGTATATCGGCTGCGAGTACGGCGGCCGCATCTCCTCGATATTGCTCAACGTACCGGGAGACGCTGCTGCGATCATGACCGCACTGGACGGTTACCCCATGGCACAACAAGGCCGTGCCGGCGTCGCGCTGTCGATTTCGGCGGTCAGCTCCTTTGTCGGTTCGATGATTGCCATCGGCGGGATCATTCTGTTTGCCCCGCTGCTGGCCCGTTGGTCACTGGCATTTGGTCCGGCAGAATATTTCGCCCTGATGGTATTCGCTATCGCCTGCCTGGGCAGCATGATGAGCCAAAACCCGTTGAAATCTCTGCTGGCGGCGCTGATTGGTCTGGGGCTGGCAACGGTCGGGGTGGACGCCAACACCGGCGTTTATCGTTTCACCTTCGACAGCGTCCACCTCTCCGATGGCGTGCAATTTATCGTGGTGGTGATTGGCCTGTTCTCGGTCAGTGAAATCTTGCTGATGCTCGAAAGCACCAGCGCTGGGCAAAAACTGGTGCGTAAGACCGGCCGCCTGCTGTTTAACCGCAAAGAGGCCGCCGAGTGCGTGGGCCCCACGCTGCGTTCTTCGGTGATCGGTTTCTTCGTCGGCATTCTGCCGGGTGCCGGGGCCACCATCGCCAGCGCCCTCACCTACATGACCGAAAAGAAAATCAGCGGCAACAGCGAAACCTTCGGCAAAGGGGATATCCGCGGCGTTGCTGCGCCCGAAGCGGCCAATAACGCCTCGGCCTGCGGTTCGTTCATTCCGATGCTGACGCTGGGCGTACCGGGTTCCGGCACCACCGCGGTAATGATGGGAGCGTTGACGCTGTACAACATCACGCCAGGTCCGGCAATGTTCACCGAACAGCCGGATATTGTCTGGGGGCTGATTGCCGCACTGCTGATTGCCAACGTGATCCTGCTGATCATGAACCTGCCGTTGGTGGGCCTGTTTACCCGCATGCTGACCATCCCTTTGTGGTTCCTGGTACCGGCGATTGCCGCGGTGTCGGCGGTCGGCGTTTACGCGGTACACAGTACCACCTTTGACCTGCTGTTAATGGTAGGGCTGGGGGTGTTCGGTTACATACTGAGGAAAATGCACTTCCCGATGTCACCGCTGATCCTGGGCTTTGTTCTGGGAGAAATGCTGGAGCAAAACCTGCGCCGCGCGCTGTCGATCAGCAACGGTGAGTTCAGCATCCTGTGGGGTAGTGGCATCGCGCAAACGCTCCTGGTGCTGGCGGTATCCGTGCTGGTGCTGCCGCTGCTGTTGCGCAGAATACGCAAACGCCGCCTGACGGCGGAAGCGGCCAAGGCCGAATAAGCAAAAGGGCGGAGTATTAACTCCGCCCTTTTCATTTAACGTTTAATTTCGCTTATCGCCCGTTCAAGGGCCGCAATATCGTCATTGGCCAGCAAAGGCTGCACCTGAGCAAAATCCTCGGCCGACAGATCATAAATGCGCAAAGCGAGTAACCTGGCTACGATCTGCGGAGCAAAGCGCAGTCTTATTGGTCGCGCCGGATTGCCCCCCACCAGGGTGTAAGGCTCAACATCCTTCGTCACAACGCTACCGGCGGCGACTATCGCTCCTTCCCCAATCGTCACGCCCGGCATCAGCATCGCCCGCATGCCTATCCAGCAGCCGTCCCCCAACCGGGTATCGCCCTTCGGCTGATAGGAAGCCAGAATGCTTTCCATCATCGGATACAGGCAGAACCAATCGGCACGATGGGTATGGTTGCCCCCCATCAGGATCACCGCCTCGGCGGCAATGCAGACATAATCGCCGATCAGCAATTGGTCTATCGTTCCTAGCGGCTGCCACTGTTGGCTGACCTCGTCGCCGTGCAAATAACGCACCACGGAGCGCTCAAAGCCGTCATCCAGGTAGTCGCTGTAATAGCTGTGAGTCCCTTTGACGATAATATTGGGGTTGGTCACCGTTTGGTGTAACAGTTCTGTTTTTGACCAGTGTTTTTCAGTCATGGCGCTTTCTCTATACTCATTGCAAGAGCCACAGCCAAATGTCTGTGGCAGTGTTTTTTGGTCGTAAAACACTGCCGCTTTAAGCGATTAACGCCCGTTTTAACCTTGGGTTATTGGTCATTGTTGCCTCCACATCCGGCCCTAATGTTAACAAATCACGTCGCAGCCGTCTTGCTCTTCAGCATCAGCACCCCGCCCATCACCAACGCACTGCCCAGCAGCTGTAACTGATTCATGCTTTCCCCCAGCAGGAAGTAAGCGATCGCTGCCGTGAACACCAGTTCCAGCGACAAAATCAGGTTTGCCACCGCCAGCGGCAAGCTTTTCAAACTGATGTTGTACAGGCCGAACCCCAACAGCGTTGGGCCGGCAGCCAGGGTCAGCAGCAACCACCAGCCCCCCCACTCGATACCCTGAACGCCCTGGGACAGGAACCACAATGACCCCGTCATGCCGTGGAACGCCTCCAGTGGGTAAAAGGTCAGCGCGGCATTGAACAACCATTGATAAACAGCCGAAAAGCCAAACACGTACAGGATGGTGTTCCACACCGGGTAACGCCGTTCGGTCGCGACCCGCCCACCCAGCGTATAGAGGGTGTATCCGATGCCGGACAGCATGCCCACCACCAGCCCCAACAGGTTAAAATGGCTGTTGCCCAAGCTGTCGCCGTTGCTGACCAGAAAACAGCCGCCCAGGCTGACCACAATCACCACCAACTGACGCAGGCTCAGGCGCTCGCTGTACATCATCCAGCCGAGAAACACGGTAAAACCGACCGAGCAGTAGGTCAGGATAGTCGCCACCGACGCACCGTTCAGCGCCACCGACAGCGTCCACAGGCTGTTGAACACTGCCAGCAGCAGACCATAGCAGGCATAAAAGGGGATCTGCGCGCGCTGTAAACGCGCCCATTCGGGTTTGAACAGCAGCAGTACCGGCAACAGCACCAGAGCAACCAGCGCCGCGCGCCAAAAAGCCAGCACAAAGGTCGGCAGGTGATAATACTCCGTCAGCACGCGGATAATAATGGCGGTAAAGGCCAGCAACATGGCGCTGATGATAGCAATCACATACCCCTGACTGCTGCCCTGTAAAATGTGCGCCCCCGGGAAAACCGGCCTGGCTGAGATACCCGATGGTAATGACATGACACCCTCAAAAAACGGCAATAGTGGACTCAGGCGAGATTCTAACGCCGCGTAACTTTACCGCCAGAGCCACTTTCCCCCGATGTTATATAGGCCACTTTTATCCTCTTGAAGCCCTGTAACTATGGGGTATAGTAAAAAATATCACCGTCAACCGGGCCAATTTTGCATGCATATTCCCTTAGACCGTCAGCAAAACATTCCTTTATATCTGCAAATTGAGGAAGCGCTGCGGCGGGCGATCCTCAGCGGCGCATTTGTCGACGGCGATAAGCTGCCCTCCACGCGCACGCTTGCCGCCAAGCTGGCGGTCAGCCGGTTGACGGTGGAAAACGCCTATGCCGAACTGGCGGCAAAAGGTTTTTTGCACCAGCGGCGCGGCAGCGGTGCCTATGTCTTGCACCCGCTGATCCAGCCAGCCCAGCCACGCCCAACAAGCGATGCGCCCTTCCCGGCGGAGCGTTTCACTACCCTGACCTCTCGGCTGGATGGCTACCCCGATACGCCGTTGCCGGACAACATCATCAACTTTGCCGCCGGCGTCGGCAGCCCGAAAGTCTTTCCGCAGGAGGAGTTCCGCAAGATATTGCTGTCGGTACTCAGCCGCCATGCGGAAGAAGCCTTCAGCTATGGCGAATACTGCGGCTATTACCCGCTGCGCGATACCCTGGGGCGGATCCTCACCGCTCAGGGTATTCCGACCCATGCAGAGCAACTGCTGATCACCAACGGTTCGCAACACGCCATCAGCCTGATAGTGCAAAGCCTGCTGGAGCCGGGCGACACGGTGATTGTCGAACAACCGACCTACGCCGAAGCGCTGGGGCTGCTGCGCCAGCACCGCATCAATATCGTCACCGTCGCCAGCGACCGGCACGGCATGTTGGTTGAACAGCTGCCCGCACTGATCGAAAAACACCAACCGAAGTTGATTTACACCATTCCCAATTTTCATAACCCCACCGGCCGCTGCATGAGTGAAGCGCGCCGTCGACGCCTGCTGGCACTGGCCCAGCAGGCCGGTGTAGTGATATTGGAAGACGATTTTGTCGGCGATCTGCGCTACAACGGCAAACAGCTGCCGTCGCTGCGATCGCTGGCGCAACCGGGGGCGGTGATTTACGTCAGTACCTTTTCAAAAATGCTGCTGCCCAGCATGCGCATCGGTTACCTGGTGGCGGACAGCGAACACTATCAGCGACTGGCTCGTCTGAAACACGTCGACAGTTTTACCAGCTCCAACCTGATCCAGCGGGCACTGGACGCATTCGTCACTATCGGTCGTTACGACAAGCAACTGCGGCGCGCCGGGCGGTTATATCGCCAGCACAGAGACGTGATGGTGGCAACCTTGCAGCAGCAACTGCCGCCCGGCTGTCAGTTTGAAACGCCGGAGGGTGGACTGTTTATCTGGCTGACGCTGCCTGCCGCCGTCAGCACCGAGGCACTGATGCCGCTGGCCTGGCGACACGGCGTGACCTTTGCGCGTGGGGAGTGCTTTTATGCCGAAGAACAGCAAGGCGCACATGGCCTGCGATTGAATTTCGCCGCCAATACGCCGCCGCAGATAGAGGAAGGTATCGCCCGACTGTGCCGGGCGATTAATGAGGTCATCACTTCAGAATAGGCCGCGGTTCAGAGCCCGGCCCACCATAGCCGCAGCTTCATTCCCCAATAGCTGGTCCAGCCGGTGGTGCTTTGCACCACCTTGCCCTGGGAAATGACCACCAAGGTGGGCGTGACGCCGATCTGCCACTGCGCCGACAGCTCGCCACGGGGATCGTTAACCACCGGCAACGTCACACGCTTGCCCGCCAGCCACTGTTCCACCTGACGATCGTCGCCGGAACGCAGCGCCACGGTCAATACGTTGCCGCCCTCGCCGACCAGTCTGGCAACATACGGCGTGGTAAACCGGCAAACCCCGCACCAACTGGCCCAGAAATAAACCAGCAGCGGCTTGTCCTGGCTGAGCTGCGCCAGCGAGACTTGTTCACCGTTCAACGTCGTCAACGGTTGCGAATCGAACGCCGCCGGTGGCTGCGGTGCGCGTAACCAGTCCATTCCGAACGCAACCGCCAGCACAATCAGCAACAGGATCAGCAGTTCGCGGCCCCAACGCCGCAGCTTAGCCATTGTTAACCTTCGCAAGCTGTTGTTTCACTACCGCCTCCAGATCCTCATACGACACCGCGCCTGGCAGCATTTGATCGCCGATCAGGGTGGCCGGCGTTCCTTGTACTCCAAGCTGCTCCGCCAATGCCATATTGGTGCGCAAGGTGGTCATGCTCTGTTCGCTTGGTGCAACGGCTTTCACCCCGGTTTTCTGCTGTGCGGCAGCGATGCTGGCCGTGTCATGGAAGCCTTTTTTCGCCATCAGCCGCTGATGCAGCGCCCAGAATTGGTCCGGGTGTTGCTGCCAGGTCGTCAGCGCCACGCGTGCAGAACTGACGGAGCTCTCTCCTTTGAACGGCAGCAGTTTTACCACCAGCGCCACATCAGGATACTGTTTGACGATTTTTTCCAGCATCGGGTCAAAACGCTTGCAGTACGGGCAGTTGTAATCGGTAAAGGCCACCAGCGTCAGTTTGGCGTTGGCCGCTCCCAAACGTGGGCTGGCCGGATCTTCGTATAGGGTTTTGGCATTTTGCTTGATCGCCTGGCTGATTTGCTGACCAGCGGTCTGTTGCTGCCAGGCATCCACCGCCTGCGCCAGAATATCCGGGTTCGACACCAGCGTTTCGCGGATCAGCTCTTTAATCCGCACCTCTTGTTCCGGGGTAAAAGGAGCCGCAGCCCAGACCGGAGTAACCATCAGCATCAGTAACATCAGTAATTTTTTCATTGTGAATTTCCTTTGGCGGCGGACAGGGTTTGCAAGACGGCATCGCGGGTCAACAGCGGGGATAACACCACACCGTCAGGGCTGCCGGGGCCATAAATCTGGTTAAAAGGCACGGCAACGCTGCCGCGTTTTTGCAGGAAAGCGCTAATCTCGGCCGAAGGACGGCTCCAGTCTCCTCGCAGGGCGACAACGTCGCCGGCGCTCAGCGCTTTTTGCACGTCATCACGCAACAGCACGTTGAATTTGTTGGCTTTACAGGTTACGCACCAGTCTGCGGTGACGTCGACAAACACCCGTTTGTTCTGAGCGAGTGCCTGGGCGATCGCCTGTTCACTTAGCGGTTGCCAGGTGACATTGTCGTGCAGCGGCTGACGCCACAGCCCGGCGGTCAGCGAACCGGCCAGTAACACCACACCGACCAGCACCAGCGTGCCGGCCGCCAGCTTGGCCGCCAGACGAACCCCATGTTGCCAGCCTACCGCCAACAACAAGGCCAACAGTGCGATACCGCCCAATGCCAGCGTCGGCAAGGTGCCAATATGATTGACCATCAGGCTCAGCAGCCACAGTGAAGAAGCCAGCATCAGCAGACCCATGGCCCACCGTAAAGTGTTCATCCAACGCCCCGGACGCGGCAGGCGCAGCGCTAAAGCAGGCCATGCGGCAATCAGCAGCCAAGGCAGGCTCATGCCGATACCCAAGGCGACAAACATGCCCCACAGCACCGGCAGCGGCGCAGCCAGTGCAAAGGCCACGGCAGTGCCCAGGAAGGGAGCCGAACAGGGCGTCGCCAGCAAGGTGGCAAATGCGCCCTGCCAGAAATGCCCGCTCAGGCCACGGCCGTTATGGGTCGCCAATTTGGTATTAAGGGAGGAGGACAGCTGCAAATGGAACAGGCCAAACAGGTTGGCGCTGAACAGGAACGTCACCAGCACCATAAAGCCGATAAACCACGGGTTTTGGAACTGAATACCCCAGCCCAGCGCCTGATTGCTCAAGCGCAGCAGCGTCATCAGCAACGCCAGCGCCATAAAGGACGCCACAATGCCAAACGAGGACGCAAGGAACTGCAGCCGAATGCTGTGTCGGTCGCGCTGCTCCACCTGCAAAATCGATCCCAGTTTGATGCCCAGAACCGGCAGCACACAGGGCATCAGGTTGAGGATCAGGCCCCCCGCCAACGCCATCAGCACCGCTTGCCACAGAGTGAAACTGGCGGCGCTCGGCAGCGGCAGCGGCCCGCCAATCGGCAGCGTCACCTGCTGCGCCATGCCGCCGTCGCCGATTACCAACGTCAGGGTTTTACCGCGCAGATCCGGGGCGCTGTCACCCCAGCCATCGCTGACCGGTACCCGCGCGGTCATCAGTGAACCTTCGCTACTGACCCGTGGCTTGCCGAGGTCTGCGTCCTCCAAGGTGTCGAAGAACAGCTCCGGCCGTTGCCAACCGGCGGCTCGCTCGGCGCTGATCTGTAATTCGCCATTGAGATAACCGGCCTTGATGCTCTCCACCAGGCCCTCGGCGATCGGTACCTGACCCATCGCCTGGGCAAAGTCATGGTCAAACTGCGCGTCAGACGGCGCGGCAAGATCCAGACTGAACGGATAGTCGGTCAAAATACAGACGTTGCTGCAGGTGGACAGCGTCAGCGTCCCCGCTAACTGGCGCGGTGCCGTTCCTTTCATCACCATCGGCAGCTCTACCCGATCGTGGTAGCCCTGCGTGGAAATACCGGCCACCTCAAAACGCTGCGGCGTAGGCCAATACCAGGTCACCGGAGGCGGATTGCCTTGCCAGGTTATTGCCGGCGCAATGCCACCTTCCCCCGGCGAACGCCAGTAGGTTTTCCAGCCTTTTTGCAGCTCAATAGCCAACAGCAGCCGGGTTTCTCCTGGCTGCGAGGTGTCAGCGCGGAGTCGCACCTTGGCATGATCGTTGGTCGGGCTTTGCAACCAGACGCTGTCCGCCGCCTGCAAAGCGGGCAGCCACAGCATTAACAGGCAGACAAACGTCGACCTGATGATATTCAACATGTTTTTTCTCCATAAATAAGACAATCACCAAAACAAACGGGCGATTAACTCATTCACGGAAGACGCATAATCGGAGATGTACCCTGAGGGTGGGAGGGGAAATCACTCTGGGAGGGGGAATGCGCAAACGCGCAGCCACGGTAGGCGCCAACAGCGCCAGCAGCAGGCCAAGCCCGAGCAGCACGGTTTCAAACATCACCGGCGGTGAGGCCAATAAGGATTTAGCGCTCAGTTCACAGGGGGTAGGTTGCAGTTCGGCGGCATCGTCGCCGGCGGATGGCGCAGCGCTGGCAGCAGGAATCCCCATCGCTTGCTGCAACGCATGCAGGCTCGCCATGCGCTGAGTCATGCAGGTCAGCACCACCAGGCAAGCCAGGCATAAAAACCATTTCGCAATCCGCTGCTGTTTAACCATGCCGCCCTCAATTCCAAGTCTGCGCTTATCTTAGCGGCGCAGGCGCGTTTAGCAATGTTTTGCCTGTAAAGAAATGTCTTACGACGGTATTGATGGCGGGCATTTACGGGTATCATAGGCGCACACCTGCGCTTTTCGCCGGGTACGACGATTATTCTTTCCCCAAAGTCATGGGTGTTGCGGCAAGGCGGCAAGCAAGCGAGTCTCGATGAGCTTACTCAGGTAAGTGTTTCGAGTGAGATTGCGCAGACCACACCGCGGCAACGCCAGCTAAACTGGGGGATACACAGCGAAGGACAGGTGATATGCAACCTTTGAGTGGACCGGGCACCCCGATCGCCAGCGATCGTCCTTCAACCCCGGGCAAAACCACCCCCACAGACGATAGCCCGCTCTCCCCGGCGCAGCGTACGACGCTGGAGAAGCTGGTGGTCAAAATCATGGCGCTAAGCCCGGCCAAATCCGCAGAGATTTGGGTCACGCTGCGTCACGATCTGCAGACAGACAACAGCAGTGAACTGCTGGCGCGTCATTTTCAGCCGGCCGAGCAACTGCTGCAAAACCGTCTGACGCAGGTACAGCAAAACCATGCCAGTCGCCAACTGATGCAGCAGCTTACCGAACTGTTGCCGCAGGGCAATAACCGCCAGGCGGTGAGTGATTTCATTCGCCAGCAGTTTGGCCACACGGTACTGAGCCAGTTGAGCCACTCGCAGTTGCAGCAGGTACTGAACCTGTTACAGACCGGCAGCCTGACGATCCCTCACCCGCAGCAAACTGCCACCAGCGATCGCCCGCTGCTGCCTGCCGAGCATCAAAGCCTGCAGCAGCAGGTCACCAAGCTCAGTGCCGCCACCGGCGAGTCGCCGGCCAAGATCTGGCAAACGCTGTTTGATCTGACCGGGGTTAAAACCAACGATCCGCTGCCGGCGCGCCACTTCCAACTGCTGAACCAGTTTTTGCAGGTGAAGGTCGCGCTGAGTCCACAAACCGCGCCGACGCTGAACAACCTGCTCGCCGTGCTTAAACAGCCGGCGGATGCGCAGGAGCAGCAGCAGTTGAATGACTACTGCCAGTCCCGCTTCAACTGCAATGCCAGCGCCCCCTTGACCCACCCGCAGATGAGCGACGTCATCAACCAGCTATTTGCACGTCGTCTGGAAAAAGCCGGTCATGCTCAGCCGATCATCGGCAACGCTACCGAGCCGCAACCGCTGCTCAATCCGCTGATTGCCGCCCTGCCCCAGCCGCTACAAAAAGCGCTGAGCAAACCGGCGGTGACGCTTATCCTGTTCATTTTGGTGCTAGCTCTGGTATTGGCGCTGGTGTTTTAACGCTTTCCCTTCTCAAACGATTTCTGGCCTGTGGATGCCCTGTCCAGGGCCAGACTCTAATGCTGATGTTAACTTCGCGGTAACTCCGGCCAACGTCAGGCGCAGCCACAGTCCTCTCCACTGGCACTTCCCACCAGCGAGCCCGGCTGTTCACCGGTGGCCAGGGGATGACCATCACGTATCCAGAAGTCCAATCCACCAATCAGCTCTTTCACCCGCAGCCCCTGTTGAGCCAGTTTGTAAGCCCCTTTGGTCGAACCGTTGCAGCCGATACCATCGCAATAAGTGACGTAAACCTTGTCGCGATCCAGATGCGCCGTGCCCGCCTCGTTCATCAACCGGTGCGGCAAACTGATAGCGCCGGGAATATGCCCGGCCGCATAGAGTGCCTCTGCACGGGTATCGATCACCAGGATCTCACTGACCCCGTTGCGCAAATCCTCCGCCACGTCCCACGCATCCGCGTAATAACTCAGCTTTGCGGCCAGATAATCCAGGCTCTGCGCCGCGCTGCCCGGTGGAAAAGCCAAAACCAATGAAGATACCGCCATGGAATTCACTCCTGTAGAGAAAGACTGATGACAATATTGCCTGATTTTGGTCTTATGCTTGATACCCATTTTCGCCCATGGATAAGTCCCATTATGGCTAACGCATTGCCCACTCTGTTTCATCAACCGGAACACGCCGGTGGCACCTTGCGTGAACGCGTCTGCAGCACGCTGCGCCGGGCTATTCATCATGGGGCTCTTGGCCCTGGGCAACGCTTGCCCTCATCGCGGGTCCTGGCTGAAGATTTGGGCGTCTCGCGCGTAACCACCGAAGCAGCCTATGCTCAGTTGGAAGCCGAAGGCTATCTGCAGCGCCGCGTTGGTCAAGGCACCTTCGTGGCGATCAACATCGTCAAGTCACCATCCGCCGCCAAAGTCAGCGGCGAACCCCGCCTTTCGCTGCGCGGCACGCAGATCGCGCAAACCGGCGGCTGCCACGATCCACTGCAGCCTCTGCCCTTCGCTGCCGGTTCGCCGGATTTACGTGCTTTCCCGCTAAAACTGTGGAAACAGCTCACCGCTCAACAACTGCGTCTGCGTGGGGAAGCTCTGATGCGCTATGGCGATCCTCAGGGCTACTTTCCGCTACGCGAAACCATTGCCGGCTATGTCAGCCAGACGCGCGGCGTTAACTGCGATGCGCAGCAGGTCGTGGTGCTGACCAGTTCGCAGCAGGCCCTGCAGCTGATTGCCACCCTGTTGTTGGATAGCGGTGACAAAGTGTGGATGGAAGACCCCGGTTATCGCGGTGCCAGAAACGCCTTTAGCAGCGTCGGAGCCGAACTTGTCCCGGTCAAGGTGGACGACGCCGGACTGATGCCCGATGAACACCTGCCTGCACCTCGACTGATTTACCTGACGCCCTCGCATCAATACCCCACCGGCGTAGCACTCAGCCTGCCACGCAGGCTCGAGCTGCTGGCGCTGGCACAACGGCAGCGGGCCTGGATTATTGAAGATGATTACGACAGCGAGTTTCACTATGACGGCCAGCCGATGCCGGCGATGCAGGGGTTGGATCGGCACGGCAACGTGCTTTATCTGGGCACCTTTTCCAAGGCGCTGTTTCCTTCCCTGCGGCTGGCTTATTTGGTGTTGCCACCGGCGTTGGTGGAGCCTTTTACCACCGCACGCACGGTATACGACGGCCACAGCGCCCAATTGATGCAGGCGGTGACCGCCGAATTTATCCAGCAGGGGCACTTTGCCGCTCATATCCGCTATATGCGCCAGCTGTACCGCAGCCGTCGTGACCTGTTACTGGCGGAGGTGCAGGAAAAGCTTGGGCATTTCGCCACCCCGCAACCGGCAGGGGGCGGCTTGCAGCTCAGCGTTTGGCTGCCGCCCGGGCAGGAGAGCGCCCTGACTCAGCAGGCGCAGCGCCTGGGCGTAGTCACGCCCGGATTGACGGCACAGTACCAAACCCCGAGCCTGCAGCGCGACGGCTGGCTGCTGGGCTTTTCCGCCCTGACACCGGGCGAGATCCGCGCCGCCGTCGAGCGGTTGACGCGGATCTTGCCTGCTTGACCTTGCGGGACGCTTGGCGGCCCCGAGTCAGGTTACTGCTCGGTCAACCGCAGCTCGGCCACCAACGGCAGGTGATCGCTGACCGCCGGCCAGTGAATGCCGTTCCAATCGCCGCTGGCGTTCGGCACAGTCAGGCTGTCCAGATGCCAGCGCTGGGCATTGCCGCTAAAGATATAATCGACCTTGATTTCGGCGTTTTCCGCCGGCCAGCTGCGGCCATCCTGCTGCTTGGGCATGATATCGTTCCAATAGCGGCTCAGCTCAGTCCAGGTGACGCTGCCCGGCACGTCGTTCATATCGCCGAACAACAGCTTGATGCCGCGCATTTCAATCGTGCGGTCATTCAGTTCGCGCACCTGATCCAGCCGCATCGCCGGATCTTCCTTGGTGTCCAGATGGGTATTGATCAGGGTAATCGGCGCCGGGAACTCGGGCACGTCGGTCTGGGCGCTGAATGCAATTCGCTGCTCGCGCTGACCGGAAGGCAACGGGTAAATTTTGCTGTCATGCAGCGGGTATTTCGATAGGAACGCCAGCCCATATTCGCCGCCGTCAAAATCAATCGCGCGGCCGAACGCGACGTGCATACCGGTCAGTTTGGCCAGTTCCTCCGCCTGATCGAGCTTGCCGCTGCGGCCGGTCAGTTTGTCCACCTCCTGCAGCGCCACCACATCGACATTCATCGCCTTGATCGCTTTGGCGATTGCGGTCATGTCGCTGACCTTGCCGGCGGCGATATTGAAGCTGGCTACGCGGATCTTCGGTGCCTGCTCCAGGCTATAGGTTTTGTTTTTCAGACCGCCGAGCGCACTGGCCACTTCACGGCTATTGGCGTTGCTGTTGGCATGGCCACCATCGGTGGATGACCAGGCCGTATGCGATATTCCCAGGGATAACAAAGTGATAAGTAAAGCATGACGTGAGCGCATGTATTCTCCTTTAACGATCCTATTATTTGGGGGCACCCGTTCCCCCACAGCTAACAACGATTTTGCCGCAGTTACCCGAGACTATTTCCTAGTTGTGCCGCTATTTTTTTATTCTGCGCGGCATCTCGCATTCCGGCAGCGAAAGCATTGCACCATTGGACAACCGGCTGATTTAGCTTTAAAACCGTTAGACCGCTTATCGAGAGGAACCCGCATGACCAGCGCCATTGCCGAACAGCTCACCGAACGTTTCTTCCGCTATCTGGCGGTGACCAGCCAGAGCGACGCCGCCGCAACCACCCTGCCCAGCACGCCGGGCCAACATGATATGGCCAAGCTGCTGGCGGCCGAACTGCGCCAGCTAGGCATGCAAGACGTGCAAATCGACGAGCACGCTACCGTGACCGCCCGCAAACCCGGCAATCAGCCAGGCGCTCCGCGTATCGGCTTTATCACCCATATCGATACCGTTGACGTTGGCCTGTCGGCCCATATTCACCCGCAGCGCCTGCGCTTTACCGGCCAGGATTTGTGCCTGAATGCCGAACACGATATTTGGCTGCGCACCGCCGAACATCCGGAGATCCTGGCCTATCCGAATGAAGAAATTATTTTCAGCGACGGCACCAGCGTGCTCGGCGCCGATAACAAAGCGGCGGTCACGGTGGTCATGACCCTGCTGGCCAACCTGAGCGCCTCCGATCGCCACGGCGACATTGTGGTGGCCTTTGTCCCGGATGAGGAAATTGGCCTGCGCGGCGCCAAAGCGCTGGATCTGGCGCGTTTCGAGGTGGATTTTGCCTATACCATCGACTGCTGCGAGTTGGGGGAAGTGGTGTATGAGAACTTCAATGCCGCAGGTGCGGAGATCCGTATCGAAGGGGTCACCGCGCACCCCATGTCGGCGAAGAACGTGCTGATCAACCCGATTCGCATCGCCAACGACATCATCAACCAATTCGACATCAAGGACACGCCGGAACATACCGAGGGGCGTGAAGGCTACTTCTGGTTCAACGATCTGACCGCCAATGCCAACCTCGCTACGTTGAAAGTGTCGATCCGCGATTTTGACCTGGCCGGGTTCAATGCGCGTAAAGAGCGCATTCAGGAAGTGGTGCGACAGGTGGCGGCAAACTACCCGCGCGCCAAGGTCAGCTGCAAGGTGACGGATATCTACAGCAATATCAGCAACTCTATCGGGGAAGACCAGCGAGCCATTGAGCTGATTTTCGGTGCCCTGGCCGCCCACGGCATTCCCCCCAAGGTGATCCCGATGCGTGGCGGCACCGACGGCGCCGCACTCTCCAGCCGTGGGCTGCTGACGCCGAACTACTTCACCGGCGCGCACAATTTCCATTCGCGCTTTGAGTTTCTGCCGATCAGCGCCTTTGTGAAATCCTATCAGGTGACTCGCAGCATCTGCTTGCTGGCGGCACGCGGTTAGACGCCATGGTGTAAAAGCGCGGTATGGCAGGAAAATACCGCGCTTAAGCCAACAGCCAGCCAAGCAAGCCGGCCCATACCAGTAACGGCAACGAATAGTAATGAAATTTCAGCCAAATTTTGCGCTCGTCCGCCATACGCAGCGCAATCAGGTTCGCCAGCGAACCGATCGCCAGCCCAAAGCCACCGGCGTTGACCGCATAGGCCAGCAGTTGGCTGGAAGGCACGTAGTTGAGCATTAAAATGGTCGCCGGCACGTTGCTGATCACCTGCGACAGGCCAATCCCCAAAGCGTAAATGCCCCCGTTACCCAGCGTAGCGATATCGGCAAACCAAGGCTGGATCGCCTGCAACCGGGTAAACAGCCCCACGTCGATGAACATGGCGATAAAGACAAAAATCAGGCTCCAGTCGATCTGCAGCAATACCCGACGCGCCAGCAGCAAAAAACCGACGAACACCGCCAACAGGCCATACAGCGGCAGATCAAGATCCAGACACAGCAGAAAAATCACGTACAGCGCCACACAGCTCAGCAACAGGCGTAGCTGATACGGATAACCTTCGGTGTGCGGCGCTTTAACGATATCCCGCGCCGGGAAGCAGAACCCGGTCAGCAGCAGCAAACTGACCAGCATCACCACGCCAAACGGTGCCATTTGGCCAATGAACCCCAGGAAAGAGAGTGAAGACTTGCTCCACAGCAGAATGTTTTGCGGGTTGCCAATCGGCGTCAGCAATGAACCGGCATTGACCGCCAGCGCCTGGAAGATAATCAACCGGCCAATCGGTAACGACGACAGTTTTTTCAGCGTGATGGTCAGCGGAATGACGATAAACAGCGCCACGTCGTTGGTCAGGAACGACGACAGCAACGCGGCGGAAAACACCAGAAACAGCGCCAATCGCCGCTCGCTGTGCAGCGTATTGATGATTTTGCGGCCAACAAAATCGAAATAACCGCTGACCTCGACGCCCTTGGTAAGTAACATCAATCCAAGCAGCGTAATGATGGTGCGCCAGTCGATAAAACTGTTTAACGCAGGCAGCTGTTGCGGGTTAAAGGCCGCCATCAGTACGCCGACTAACAGCAAAATATGCAAAAAACGATCTTTCAGGAACGGCTGAATCAGCCGGGAAACGGCGTTTGAACTCATGTTGAGCGCTTCAAAAAAACAACCAGGGATCAGGAACCAGACGTTAGCCCAAGCACGGCGGCAACGCCAGCAAAATGCTCTTTTACCGTTAACTGCTTTTCATTTGCCGCGCTTTACTTTATTTGTAGCGCCTTTCACTGTTTCAAAGGATGTTTTCATGGCTAACGTTTTTGCCAAAGGGCTGTTGCTGAGTGTGACCATCGGCTTACTGGCTGCCTGTAATGACCCGGATACCCGCCCACAGATCGACATTGAAGGCAAAACCATGGGCACCTTCTACAGCGTCAAGGTCAGCGGTGACGTGGCGGTCAATAAACAGCAGTTGCAACAGCAGATTGACGCCGTGCTGGAACGCGCCAATGACGATATCTCCACCTATCGCAATGATTCTGTGCTTTCGCGTTTTAATCAAACCCAGAGTACCGAGCCACAGCCGATCCCGCGCGGAATGGCGGATATTATCCTGATGGCTCAGCGCATTGGCCGCGACACTCAGGGCGCGATGAATATCACCGTGGGTCCGCTGGTGAATTTATGGGGCTTTGGCCCAGACAAGCGTGTGGTCAAGGTACCGAGCCAACAGCAAATAGAGGCGGCACAAAAAAATATTGGCCTGCAGCACCTGAAGCTACTCAGCGACAGCCGTGGCGAATGGCTGCAAAAGGACTTGCCCGGGATGTATGTTGATCTCTCGACGTTGGGCGAAGGCTATGGCGTCGATCAGTTGGTGCAGCTGATGGCCCGTAATGGTATCACCCATTATCTGGTGTCGGTCGGTGGTGCAGTATCCTCGCGCGGCGTTAACGGGCAGGGCAAACCCTGGCGCGTGGCGATCCAAAAACCGACCGACCGCGAAAATGCGGTTCAGGCACTGGTTGATTTGCAGGGTTACGGCATCAGCACCGCCGGCAGCTACCGCAACTATTTTGAACAGGACGGGCAGCGCTATTCGCACGTGATCGATCCCACAACCGGCAAGCCGATTACTCATCGCCTGGTCTCCGCTACGGTGATAGCGCCCACCGCGCTGGAAGCCGACGGCTGGGATACCGGGTTGATGGTGTTGGGGACGGAAAAAGCGCTCAAACTGGCGGAAGAAAAAGGCTTGGCGGTTTACCTGATCAGCAAAACCGATGATGGGTTCAGCGCCGTAATGACGCCGCAGTTCAAGGCGTTTCTGGTGAAATAGTTTCTGTGCGGTAAAGACGGGGCGCAGTGCACTGCACCCCGCTTGCTTATCCTTTTCGGTGCAGTAACAGGTAGACCACAGGAACCACCAACATCGACAACAGCGGTGCACTGAGCATGCCGCCAATCATCGGTGCCGCAATGCGCCGCATTACCTCAGAACCGGCACCGTTACCCCACATGATCGGCAATAGCCCGGCCATAATGGTGGCAACGGTCATCACTTTTGGTCGCACCCGCAATACCGCCCCCTCGGTGATGGCATCCATCAGCTGTTTTTGCGTGAGCGGTTGTCCCGGCTGGCGATGTTTTTCCAACGCATGGTTCAAGTACAGCACCATTATCACGCCGAATTCCGCCGCCACACCCGCCAGCGCGATAAAGCCAACTGCCCCGGCCACCGACAGGTTGTAGTTCAGCAGATAGAGCAGCCACACCCCGCCGATCAGCGCAAACGGCAGCGTCGCCATGATCAACAACGCATCACGCACGCTGCTGAAGGTGACAAACAGCAGCACGAAAATGATTGCCAATGTTACCGGCAGTACGATTTTCAACTGAGCGCTGGCACGTTCAAGATATTCAAACTGCCCGGACCAGCTCAACGACACCCCGGCCGGCAGCTTGACCTGCTGCGCGACGGCCTGCTGCATCTCTTCCACCGCCGATTTGAGATCGCGCCCGCGCAGATCGACATAAATCCAGTTGGAGAGCCGCGCGTTTTCACTTTTCAGCATCGGTGGCCCTTCGCTAATCCGAATATCCGCCAGCATCGACAGCGGCACCTGGCCACCGCTGGCAGTCAGTACCGGTAACGCCTGCAACTGCTGTACCGAATCACGCACCTCACGCGGATAACGCACATTGATCGGGTAACGCGCCCGGCCCTCGACGGTTTCGCCAATGTTTTCGCCGCCCACCAGCGTCGCCACCATGGATTGCAGCTCTTTCACCGAAACGCCGTAGCGCGCAGCCCGCTGACGGTCGATATCGATATCCACGTAGCGGCCGCCGGTGATGCGTTCTGCCAGCGCCGAAGTGACGCCCGGCACCTGCTTCACCACCTGCTCAATCTGCCCGGAAATCCGTTCGATATCGGCCATATTATTGCCGTTCACCTTGATGCCCACCGGACTTTTGATTCCGGTGGCCAACATGTCCAGCCGATTGCGGATCGGCGGAACCCAGACGTTGGCAATACCCGGCACCTTGACCACCGCATCCAGTTCCGCCACCAGCTTGTCCATGGTCATGCCCGGTCGCCACTGGTCACGCGGTTTGAAACGAATGGTGGTTTCCAGCATGGTCAGCGGAGCGGGATCGGTAGCGCTTTCCGCCCTGCCGGCCTTACCGAACACCGTCGCCACTTCCGGCACGGTTTTGATCAACCTGTCGGTCAGTTGCAGTAGCCTGCTGGCCTCGCGCGCCGACATCCCCGGCAGCGAGGAAGGCATATACAACAGGTCACCTTCGTCGAGCTGCGGCATAAATTCGCTGCCCAACCGGCTAAGCGGATAGGCGGTTAACAGCAACAGCAGGCACGAAATCCCCAGCGTGGTTTTTGGCCGTGCCAACACCGACGCCAGCACCGGCTGATACAGGCGGATCAGCCAGCGGTTGATCGGATTGGCATGTTCGTCGGGAATGCGGCCGCGGATAAAGTAGCCCATCAGCACCGGCACCAGCGTAATGCCCAGACCGGCCGCCACCGCCATGGCGTAGGTTTTGGTGTAGGCCAGCGGGGAGAACATCCGGCCTTCCTGCGCCTGCAGGGTGAACACCGGAATGAAGGACAGCGTGATAATCAGCAAACTGCAAAACAGCGCCGGCCCCACCTCCACCGCCGCCTGCTCTGAAATGCGCCAATAATCCGTCGACGTCGGCTGCTGTCCAAGATGGCGTTGCCGCCACTGCTCCAGCACCTTATGCATGTTCTCAATCATGACGATGGCTGCATCCACCATGGCGCCAATGGCGATGGCGATTCCCCCCAGCGACATGATATTGGCGTTTACGCCCTGGTAATGCATCACCACAAAGGCGCCAAGAATGCCGAGCGGCAGCGTGATCATCGCCACCAGCGCCGAACGAAAATGGAACAGGAACAGCGTGCACACCAAAGCCACCACGATAAACTCCTCCAGGAGCTTGTGGGACAAGGTTTCAATTGCATGTTCGATCAGTTGGGAGCGGTCGTACACGGTGACAATTTCCACACCCGGCGGCAGGGTCTGCTGAACCTCCTGCAGCTTGACCTTCAGCGCGTTGATGGTTTCCAGGGCATTTTTGCCGTAGCGCATCACGACGATGCCGCCCGCCACTTCGCCCTCGCCGTTCAGCTCCGCCACGCCCCGGCGGATCTCCGGCCCTTCACGCAGTGTTGCCACTTGCGACAGCAGGATCGGCACACCGTCACGCACGGTGATCACCACGTTGGCAAAGTCGCTGAGTTTTTTCAGGTAGCCCGAGGTGCGAACCATATACTCCGCCTCCCCCATTTCCAGCAGCGCCCCGCCGCCTTGCTGGTTGGCGTCCTGAATGGCACTGACTACCTGTTGATGGGTGATGTTTAGCGCGCGCAGGCTGGGTGGATCCAGCACCACCTGATATTGGCGTACCATGCCGCCCACGCTGGCCACTTCCGCCACGTTGGGGACGGTTTTCAGTTCAAACTTCAGCGTCCAGTCTTGCAGCGCGCGCAGGTCGGCCAGGCTGTGCTTGCCGCTGTTATCCACCAGGGCATACTCGTACACCCAGCCGACGCCGGTGGCGTCCGGCCCCAGTGCCACCTTCACCTGCGGCGGCAGTGAGGATTGCACCTGGCTGAGCGCCTCCAGCACCCGCGAACGCGCCCAGTACAAATCGGTGCCGTCCTCAAACAACACGTAAACGTAGGCGTCGCCAAACATGGAAAAACCCCGTAACGTTTTGGCCCCCGGCACCGAGAGCAACGTGGTGGTCAGCGGATAGGTCACCTGATCTTCAATTACCTGCGGTGCCTTGCCCGGATAGGTGGCACGGACAATCACCTGTACGTCGGAGAGATCCGGCAGCGCATCCAGCGGCGCTTTCTGCAATGCCCAGATCCCCCAACCGGCCAACAGCACCGAAGCCAGCAGCACCAAGAGCCGGTTGCGCAGCGACCAGCGGATCACGAAAGCAATCATAAGTGGCCCCCATGTTCAGCGCTTGTCGGCACGATTTGGCTGATATGTGAACCTTGTTCATCAACGCTAAAGTGGATTTTTACGCTATCACCGGGTTTGATACCGGCAGGTATTCCCCCTGGCGGCAGGGCAAAATCCATGGTCATCGCCGGCCACTGCAGCTCCGGCACGGGGCCGTGGGACAGCGTGATGGTGCTCTCGTTCACGGCATCCACCACCCCCTCGGCCTGGTATTGTTTCACCTCGTTTGGCGCCGCCATTTGTGGCAAGGCACTGCGCATGCTGGCCTCGGAATCAATCAGGAATTGGCCGGAGGTCACTACCCTTTGCCCTGCATTCAGCCCACGTTTGATTTCTACCCAGCCGTCCTGCGCACGACCGGCCACCACGTCAACCGGCGTGAAGTGCCCATTGCCTTCGGCGATCAACACCCTATTGCGATCGCCGCTGTCGATCAGCGCCTCCTGCGGTATCGCCAACACCGGTTGGCCGAGGTTGCTGTGCGACAATGTCAGTTGCAGGTACATGCCCGGTCGAAGCTTTTGTTGAGGGTTTTTCAACAGGATGCGCGCTTTGAAGGTTCGGGTCAGCGGATCGACATTGGCCAGCAGTTCGCTCACCTCGCCTTCAAATCGTTCACCAGGCCAGCTGGCGGAAGCGGCCTGCACCTTATCGCCCACTTTCAACAATCCGGCCTGCGCCTGCGGATAATCGGCAACGATCCACACCGGATCGAGGCTGGCTAGTTCAAACAGCCCCTGCGCGGCCGTCACCTGAGCGCCTTCGAGCACGCTCAGCTTATTCACAAAACCATTTTCCGGTGCCGCTATCTGCACCCGCGGTTCGGGTTTACCTGAACGTTCCACCTGCCGGATCACCGCCTCGGGCATAAACAGCAACTGCAACCGCTGACGTGCAGCGGCGGTCAGTGCGCTATCGCCCAGTTTGCGTATTGCCAGATATTCCTGCTGTGCCGCACTCCAGTCGGGGATCCACAGCTGCGCCAGGGCTTCGCCCTTTTTCACCTGTTGCTGACTGGCACGCACGTAGAGTTTTTCCACCAGTCCGTTGGCGCGGGCGGCGACAATCTGAACCCCGCGTTCATCGGTGGCGACGCTGCCGAAAGCGCTCAGTTGTGGCTCCAGTTGGCGCAATTGTGCAGCTTCGGTGCGAACGCCCAGGTTCTGCTGTTGCCGGGCGCTGATGGTCACGCCCCCTTCCGGTTCAACCTCATCGGCATAGCGCGGCACCAGTTGCATATCCATAAAGGGCGATTTACCCGGTTGGTCAAAACGCTGCCCCGGCATCATCGGGTCGTACCAATAAAGCACCTGCCGCTCACTCTTGACGGCCGGCGCAGGCGCTTCTCCCGCTGCGCCAAACCAGTATCCCGCCAGCCCAGTGCCAATCAGCGCCGCTAACAGCGCTAGCTTGAATTGTATTTTCATTGCATTGATTCCTGAGGGGTGAGATAGCGAATGGCGGCCCAAATCTGTGCCAGTTCCCTGGCGGCCTTGCCGGCGCTGAGGCGACTGTCGAGCAGCGCCCGCCGAGCTTCCAGTACCGCCGACAAATCGCTTTTACCGCTGCGGTACTGCGCTAACAGCAAAGTGACCCGCTGTTGTTGCAGGGGAATAGCCTGCTCCTGTTGGCGTTGCCACTGCGCCTGAGCCGCCTGATATTGCGCCAACAGCGTATCGAGCTGTGCCTGATGATCACGTATCAACAACGTGAGCCGATCGTTGGCCTCCATGCTGCGGGAAACATCAGCGGCATAGTCCTTATCCTGCCGCTGCGAGCGGAACAACGGCAGATCGACGGTAAACATCACCCCGGCCAAATCCTCGTACTCGTCGGCCCGTTTGCCGTAATACACCTCGACGCCGACGTCCGGTATCGCCGCCACCTCTGATTGCGCCGAACGCGCCTTGGCGACGTCCGCCTCACGGCTGGCCTGCAACACCTCGGGGTGTTGCCTGATGGCCTGCCGCAATACTTCGCTGTCCGCCGGTAAACGTTCAAAGCGCGGCATGGCCCCGGCGGTATCCGTCGCAGACAGGCCGGTCAACTGCGTCAGACGCGCCTGCGCGACAGCAACATCACGCTGCGCCTCGCTGATGCGATCCTGCATGCTTAGCAGCGTCAGCCTGGCATCCAGCACTCCACTCGCTGGGGTTCCCCCGCCGGCTACCGCAGCATGCTGAGTGGCAATCTGGCGTTCACTCTCCGTCACCAGGGCTGAGGCATCCCGCAGGGTTTGCCGACTCAGCGCCAGCGCCAGCCAGGCCTGTGCGGTTTGCTGTTGAAGGCGAGCGCGAATGGTGGCGCTGCCCGCATCCGTCTGGCTGGCTTCGGCGCGCAGGGTGTCCGCTTTACGCTGACGTTTGGTGCTGCTGACGTAATCCTGCATGATGCCGATTCGTCCCATGGTCATGCCTTCGCGGGTAAAACGCCGAGCGTTGCCGCCCTGCACCGGCACGTTTTCAATGCCGAACTTCAGCTTGGGATCGGGCAACTGCATTGCCGAATCCGCCATGTTCTGCAAGGCGTCAACCTGATGACGATTGGCGGATAACTCCGCCGAATAACCTTCGGCCGCCGTCAATGACTGTTGCAGCGTCAGACCCGCCGCCAGGGTGGCCGGTGCCCAACAGGCAAGCAGCAGCCAGCCCACCCGCCAAGGGTGAGAAAGGATAATGGTCATAACGCCTCCGTTATGGTCGAGCAGCGGCGATGGCGATCAGCTGATAACCGCCGTCGATCGGCAGGAAGCTGAAATCAACCTCGGTACCCACCGGCAAGACGGCGAATGAAGGCGATGAAGGAAGCAGGAAGCTCATGGTCATTGGCGGCCAACTGAGTGCAGGAATGGCCTGGTGCGCGATAGACACCTTTCGCTCATCCCAGCTTTTGACGACGCCCTGGCTGTGGATTTCATCGGCAGTTCTTGCGGCAGGATCCTGCATTGCCATATCGGCAGCGCTGGCGCTAAAAGAGAAAAACAGGGCGATCACTACGGCAGCAAATACATTACGCATAACGGGTACTCCATAAAATAGTTAACAAACGCGGAAAACCGTCGGAGACGGCAAAGCGGTTGTCAGAACTATTCACGGAACCGGCAGAAAACGATCTCTGCCGGCGGACCTGTTATCGGGGGCGTTTGCCAGGTATTGGAGGGGACTGAACGAGACGGGAAAGGCGTAATAACGGCCAATTCGCTGCTGGTAGGCAGCGCAGCCAATGTCAGGTTGCTGTGATCCTGTTGGGCTGACTCCGGAACGCAGTGTTTCTCACACAGCGGCTCTTGGGTTTGCATCTGCTGCTGCGACGGCACGCTGTTTTGCATATGCATCATATGCTGAGCCATCGGCGCTTCACCGCTGAACTGCAGGTTGCAGTTGTGGCTGGCCAACGCCAGTTGAGTATTCAACAACAGCCAGCTGACGACCAATAACCATGCGCAGGCCCGCTTTTTAGTAAAGCGCAGGCGGTGCATGGATAAGGAGATGGACGCCAAAGCCGACATCAGATCGTTCCAGAGTGGGAGATAGCGGGAGTATATCGACCCGGACCGGGCGCAGGAATGGAATTTACATCCGCTGACAAAGAACTGCCCATCTGTGGGCCGGTAATATAAATGCCATGACTTCAATCAACTGGCGGTGGATTACCCAAACAAAAAGCCCAGCAGATGCTGGGCTTTTAAACCGGGAGACTCTCCGACGGAAGGTTATTTGGTCAACGCGATAATACCCAGCGTCAGACCGGCAACTGCCGCTGCCCCACCGGCGATGGCGCCAGCGGTTTCCCAGTTGTCCTGCGTGGTGCCTTTCATGCAGGTATTGGTGTGCACCAGACGACCCTGGTCGTCATAGACCGGGACACAAGGGGAATCGGTCGCGCACCCAGCCAGAATGACCGACAGCAATCCAACCGCAATTAACTTTTTCATACTCTTGCCTCAATGTTCGATCACTCTGAAACGCTACGCCGAGTGATATTCGCGCTATTGAGCCATTGTATGCGCAAAAGGCTGAACAAAGCGTTAATGATCCGTCAGGAGATGTAATTTGGGATAACTCCTAGCGGCCCGTCGGCAGGGATTGCAGGCATTAAAAAGCCCGCAAAAATGCGGGCTTGATCCAGAACCTTGAGGCCGGAATTACTTCTGCAGCTTACGCATCACCAGCGTGGCGTTGGTGCCGCCGAAGCCAAAGCTGTTGGACATCACGGTGGTCAACTCGCGTTGAGTTGGCTCAGTCACGATGTTCATGCCAGCGGCTTTCTCATCCAGGTTATCGATGTTGATGCTCGGCGCGATAAAGCCGTGCTCAACCATCAGCAGGCTGTAGATCGCTTCCTGCACGCCCGCGGCACCCAGTGAGTGACCGGTCATGGCCTTGGTGGAAGAGATTGCCGGGGTGTTGTCGCCAAACACTTCGCGAATGGCACCCAGCTCTTTCACGTCGCCCACCGGCGTGGAGGTGCCGTGAACGTTCATGTAGTCGATTGGGGTATCAACGCCCTGCAGCGCCATCTTCATGCAGCGCACCGCGCCTTCACCTGATGGAGCCACCATGTCGGCACCGTCGGAGGTCGCACCGTAGCCGATGATTTCAGCATAGATGTGCGCACCACGCGCCAGAGCGTGTTCCAGCTCTTCAACCACCACCATACCGCCGCCGCCGGCGATGACGAAACCGTCACGGGCAGAGTCGTAAGTACGAGAAGCTTTTTCAGGGGTGTCGTTGTAGCTGGTGGACAGTGCGCCCATCGCATCGAACTCACAGGCCATTTCCCAGCACAGCTCTTCGCCGCCGCCGGCAAAGACCACGTCCTGCTTGCCCAGTTGGATCAGTTCAACCGCGTGACCAATGCAGTGTGCAGAGGTTGCGCAGGCAGAGCTGATGGAATAGTTAACGCCACGAATTTTGAACGGGGTTGCCAGGCAAGCAGAAACGCCTGAAGCCATAGCCTTGGTCACCATGTACGGACCAACGCCGCGCAGGCCTTTGGCACGCATGCCATCGGATCCGGCAACCTGGTTGCGCGGAGAACCACCACCTGAGCCAACAACCAGACCGGTGCGATCGTTGGAAACCTGATCGGCAGCCAGACCTGAGTCCTTGATGGCTTCTTCCATGGAAAGATAGGCATAAACGGACGCGTCGCTCATAAAGCGCATCACTTTACGGTCAATCAGACCCGTAGTGTCCAGTTTAACATCGCCCCATACGTGACTACGCATGCCGGAATCTTTCAGCTCCTGGGAGAAAGTGATCCCAGAACGTCCTTCCTGCAGGCTCGCCAGGACCTCCTGCTGGTTGTTACCAATGCTGGAGACGATTCCCAGGCCAGTAATCACTGCACGTTTCATTCAATACCTCTTCCACAATTTTACATTCGGGATTTTGCATCGCACTTTAGCGTACAGATGTACGCCGAACAAGTCCGATCAGCGTTTTTCAGCTTTATTCTTATCCAGTTTGCGCCATAGCGCCAGCGCCGTTAGAATCCCGTCACCCCTTGAGTTACGAGCAACTAACCGTGAGCCACGCCCCGATCCAAACCGCAGCGTTATCCTGGAATGAACAGGGTACACCTGTTTCGAAACAGTTTGATGACGTCTACTTTTCCAATCAGGATGGGCTGGAAGAAACCCGCTATGTGTTTCTCATGGGCAACCGACTGCCGCAACGTTTTGCCGACCACCCTCGCCCGCTGTTTATCGTGGCGGAAACCGGCTTCGGCACCGGGCTTAACTTTTTGACGCTGTGGCAGGCCTTTGCCGGTTTCCGCACGGCGATGCCGGACGCCCCGCTTCAGCGCCTGCACTTTATCAGCTTTGAAAAATTCCCGCTGCTGCAGGCCGATTTGGCGGCGGCGCATGCCCGCTGGCCGGAACTGGCGCCATATGCCGATGAATTACGCGCTCAATGGCCGTTGCCGCTGCCGGGCTGCCACCGCCTGCTGCTGGCCGAAGGGCGCATCACGCTCGATCTGTGGTTTGGCGACGTGAACGCGTTGCTGCCTCACTTCGACGCCAGCATGAACCGTCAAATCGATGCCTGGTTCCTCGATGGCTTCGCCCCGGCAAAGAACCCGGATATGTGGACGGAGCAGCTGTTCGGCGCCATGGCGCGCTTTGCCCGGCCGGGCGGCAGCCTTGCCACCTTTACCGCCGCAGGCTTCGTGCGTCGCGGCTTGCAGCAGGCCGGTTTTGATGTCATCAAAACCAAAGGCTTCGGCCAGAAGCGAGAGATGCTGACCGGCGAGTTGCCTGCCGATGCGCCGGCCGTCGCTCACCCTGCTCCCTGGCTGATGCGCCCGGTGGCGGAGAATACCGATGATATCGCCATCATTGGCGGCGGCGTCGCCAGCGCGCTAACCGCCCTCGCCCTGTTGCGACGCGGCGCAAAAGTCACGCTGTATTGCGCAGATCCGCAGCCGGGCGAAGGGGCATCAGGCAACCGTCAGGGCGCACTCTACCCTTTGTTGAACGGCCGAGCCGATGCGCTGGAAAATTTCTTCAGCGCCGCGTTTCCGTTTGCCCGTCGTCAGTACGATGCACTGGTGCGACAGGGCGTGGAATTCGACCATCAGTGGTGCGGTGTGAGCCAACTGGCCTTTGACGAGAAGAGCGCCGGGAAAATTGCCAAGATGCTGGCGGTTGAATGGCCGCAGGCGCTCGCCATGCCGGCCGACCGCGCTACGCTCAGCGCCTTGTGCGGCGTCGACAGCGGTTTTGACGGCATTAACTACCCGCAGGGTGGCTGGCTGTGTCCGGCCGAGCTGACGCGCAGTGCGATTGCGCTGGCGCAACGTCAAGGGATGCGCTGCCATTATGACGCTACGCTCAGCGCTCTGACCGCCCAAGAAGCAGGTTGGCAACTCAGCTTTAGCCGGGGTGAAATTCGACAGCATGCGACGGTGATTCTGGCCAACGGGCATCGGTTATCCGAACTGACGCAAAGTGAAGCGCTGCCGGTTTATGCGGTGCGCGGTCAGGTATCCCATATTCCTACCACGCCGCAGTTGAGTGCATTGAAGCAGGTGCTGTGTTACGACGGTTACCTGACGCCGGTGAATGCCAATAATCAGCAGCACTGTATCGGCGCCAGTTACCAGCGCGGCGAGACCGCCACCGAATACCGCGAAGAAGAGCAGCAGGAAAATCGGGCTCGCCTGCTACGTTGCCTGCCGGATCAAACCTGGCCGCTGGAGGTGGACGTCAGCGACCGCCAGGCGCGCTGCGGCGTACGCAGCGCCACTCGCGATCACCTGCCAATGGTAGGTGCAGTACCCGACTACCAGGCCACGCTAACGCAGTACCAGGATTTGCAACGTCAACACCAACGCGGTGAAGCTATCGCCAATGCGCCGAGCTACCCCAATCTGTTCATGATTGGCGGGTTAGGCTCTCGTGGGTTGTGCTCGGCCCCGCTGGCGGCAGAGATTTTGGCGGCGCAGCTGTTTGGCGAACCTTTGCCGGGCGACGCAGACCTGTTAGCGGCGTTGAACCCGAATAGAATGTGGGTAAGGAAATTACTGAAGGGACGTGTGGTAGCGTAAGAAAAATCACGCAGGGCGCCGGCGAAAGCGCCCTGCAGAAGCACTATCAGGCGGTAGGCAATGCCGTTTTGTACAGCGTTTCCCACATGCCATACACCAGTGCCTGATCCGGTGGTGACAGTTCACCGGCGGCAATGGCTTTATGCAGGCTGCCTTCCACCTGCGCCTTCAGCGCTTCAGCGGAGTGTTCACCCAGCTCTTCGACCTCGGCAACCGCCAACGTCAGATGACCGCGCAGGTAGCCACCGGCAAACAGTTCATCATCGCTGGCGTGCTCTACCATGTCATCAATCAGCGCCAAAATGCGCGCTTCAAATTCTGCGATCATCAAATTTCCTCTCATACCCTTCATCTTTCAAACTCTAGCGTTGTTGGCTGCGCTCACGCACCCCGGTCACTTACCTGAGTAAGCTCCTGGGGATTTGTTTGCTTGCCGCCTAGCTACAGCTTGGAAGCTATTGGGTATCTATTTTCAGTTAAACATATATACCCGTCATACTTGAAGCTGCTTCTTTGTTGGCTGCGCCGACTCGCCCCGGTCACATAGTGGACTATGCTCCCAGGGACTCGCAGGCTTGCCGCCGCGATGCAACTCCAAGTATTTAGGGTATAGTCAGTTGAGATCTTCCGGATAGGGAAAATGCTCCGCCGCCAGCGGTGGCGTATTGTAAAACGATTGTAACGCCTGAATAAAGCGCGCAGGTCTTGTGGGTATTCCCTGCTCCAACAGCAGCAGCACCCGTTCGCGCACCTTGCGTTGGAAGGCAATGCGGTCCGGCTCGCAGTCACCGTTGAGGTTGTCGCAACTGACATTGAACGGGAAACCGGCGGCGACGCAGAACATCCATTCCAAAGATTGCGGTTTAATTTCCACCGCTTCAAATTCACTTTGCGTCTGTGCATCTCGCCCGTCCGGGCAGTACCAGTAACCGAAATCTACCAACTTGCGGCGCTGTTCGCCGGCGATGCACCAGTGCGAGATTTCATGCATGCCGCTGGCGTAATAGCCATGGGCAAAAACGATCCGGTTATACGGCAGCTGATCGTCGGCCGGCAAATAGATCGGTTCATCGTCGCCTTTGACCAGTCGCGTGTTGTATTCATCGCTGAAGCACTGATTAAAAATTTCAATCAGTTGCTCATATTGATGGGTAGCCTGTGTGTCTGACATAAATAAAAATCCAATAACCACAAAAATAAAGAGGTAATTATTTCATTTTACCGCTCTTTTAGCATGCTAAAAATGCAGGGCCAGCCACTGCTGAATTTCAGCGCCGTGGTTGTCGTACAAGAGCTTGCAGCTCATCACCAGAGAAACGATAACGATCATCGGTCGGATCAGCTTTTGCCCGCGGGTCATCACCATGTGAGCCCCGAGGCGCGCACCGAGCACCTGCCCAACCAGCATCACCAGGCCAATACCCCACAGCACTTTGCCGCCAATGATAAACAACACCAGGCTGCCAAAGTTGGAAGTGAAGTTCAGCACCTTGGCGTGCGCGGTGGATTTGGCCAGGTTAAAACCGCACAGCGTCACGTAGGCCAGCGCATAGAAGGAACCGGCGCCGGGCCCAAAGAAGCCATCGTAAAAACCGACGCAGCCACCGGCCACCAGCCCGAACGGCAAGGCGCTCAAACGGCGCTGCCGATCGTTTTCCCCCAAACGCGGCGTCAGCAGGAAGTACAGGCCGATGCCGATCACCAATAACGGCAGCATTTGCCGCAGCAGATCGGCGCGCATGTGCTGCACCAGCACAGCCCCGGCAACGGAACCGATCAGGGCCAGCAAAATGGTCAGCTTCTGATCGTTGAGATCGACCGCTCGTCGGCGGATAAAATACAGACTGGCGGAGAGGGAACCGCCCACCGACTGCAGCTTGTTGGTCGCCAGCGCCTGCGCCGGGGGAACCCCCACCGCCAGCAGCGCCGGTACGGTTAACAGCCCGCCGCCGCCGGCGATAGAGTCGATAAAGCCTGCGAGTAACGCCACCACAAACAAAACCCCGAGCATCTCGGGGCCTACGACGAACCAGTCCATTTATACCCCTCTTACTTGAAGCGGCATCTGTGTTGATTGCACTCACTCACCCGAATCACTTACTCGTGTAAGCTCATCGGGATTCCTTCCCTTACCGTCTTGATGCAACTCCAATTACTTTGGGTATATTATTCCGCAGCGAAATGGTTATCCAGCAAAGCCTGACAGGTCGGCGGTAACGGCGGCGGCACCGGTTTACCCGGTTTGGCGCTCGGCTGATGCGGCACGAACCAGCTTGCCAGCTCGGCACCGCAACCGTCGCCCGGCGGCGGCGTATCCTGTTCTTTACATTCCAGGCTGCCTGCCGGGCAGCGCAGACGCACGTGCATGTGGGCACGATGACCAAACCACGGGCGCACCTTGTGCAGCCAGTCGCGATCGGCACCGGCATCCAGACACAGACGCTGCTTGATCGCCGGGTTAACGAAGATGCGCGTCACTTCCTGATCCTGTGCCGCCGCTTTGATCAGCGATTCAATCTGCGGCTGCCACTGACGAGCAACCACCTGCTTGCCGTCGCTGGAAACCAGATCGATCGGCTGCGGCTTCAGCAACTGCTGCGCACTCCAACGCTGGCGCGGCAACTGTAACCAGATGTCGACATCAAGCCCGGACTGATGGCTGGCATGGCCGCTGCTAAAGCGCCCACCGGCCGGCATCGCCATATCGCCGATCAGCACCGTGCCCAGATTTCTTTGGCTGGCTTTGCTGCTCAGCCGCTGGATAAATGCCAGCAGATCCGGGTGGCCGAAGTAGCGGCGTTGATCGGGCCGCATCACCTGATAATCCGGTGAGTTCAGCGGTAACGGCTGAGCGCCGATAATGCAACCATTGGCAAAACCGCCCACTGCCTGCGGTGCGCCGGCCACCGGGTGGTCGATCTTCTGCCACGGCGTCAGCGCCAGGGCGGAGCCCGAAGCCATCAGGGCAAGGATGCCCAACATCCAGTTTTTCATGGGAGTTACCAGCGTGGAACGTTAGAGACCACATCACCGTTTTGCGCACGCTGGCGCAGCAGGTGATCCATCAGCACAATCGCCATCATCGCTTCGGCAATCGGCACCGCACGGATGCCTACGCAAGGATCGTGACGGCCACGGGTGACCATCTCCACCGCTTCGCCCTGACGGTTAATGGTTCTGCCCGGCACCATAATGCTGGAGGTAGGTTTCAGCGCCAGGTGAGCAATGACCGGCTGACCGCTGCTGATGCCACCGAGAATGCCGCCTGCATGGTTGCTCTGGAAGCCTTCCGGGGTGATCTCATCACGGTTTTCGCTGCCGCGCTTGTTGACCACCGCGAAACCGTCGCCGATTTCCACGCCTTTCACCGCATTGATGCTCATCAACGCATGGGCCAGATCCGCGTCGAGGCGGTCAAACACCGGCTCACCGAGGCCAACCGGCACGTTTTCGGCAATCACGCTGACCTTGGCACCAATGGAGTCGCCCTCTTTCTTCAGCGCACGCATCAGTTCATCCAGGGCTTCCAGCTTATCGGGATCCGGGCAGAAGAACGGGTTCTGTTCAACCTGCTCCCAATCTTTCAGCTCACAGACCACGTCGCCGATCTGCGCCAGATAGCCGCGCACCTGTACGCCATATTTCTGCAGCAGATATTTCTTGGCAATAGCCCCTGCCGCAACGCGCATGGCGGTTTCACGAGCCGAAGAACGGCCACCGCCGCGATAATCGCGCACGCCGTATTTTTGCTCGTAGGTGTAATCCGCATGCCCCGGACGGAACACGTCTTTGATAGCGCCGTAATCTTGTGAACGCTGGTCAGTGTTTTCTATCATCAGCCCAATGCTGGTACCGGTGGTCACACCTTCAAACACGCCGGAAAGAATACGTACCTGATCCGGTTCGCGACGTTGAGTGGTATAGCGAGAGGTGCCTGGACGGCGACGGTCCAGGTCGTGCTGCAGATCGGCTTCGGTAAGCGGGATACCCGGCGGTACACCGTCTACGATACATCCCAGCGCCACACCGTGAGATTCACCAAATGTGGTGACGCGGAAAATCTGCCCAATACTGTTTCCTGCCATCGCGGCTCCTTACCCTTAATTATTATCTTTGTGGGGCCCGCCAAAGCAGGCCCGAAGAATGCTTAGCTGCGGTAGAGGCTGAAGTGCTCTTTGCAATCCACCAGTTGCTGCTTGGTCAGCATGAACACGCCGTCACCGCCGTTTTCAAACTCCAGCCAGGTGAACGGAATATCCGGATACTGTTCCATCAGATGTACCATGCTGTTACCCACTTCACAAATCAGCACGCCGTCGTCGCTCAGGTAGTCCGGCGCGCAGGCCAGAATACGGCGCACCAGCTTCAGGCCATCGCTGCCGGCCGCCAGGCCCAACTCTGGCTCAAAGCGGAATTCCTGCGGCAGATCGGACATGTCTTCCGCATCCACGTACGGCGGATTGGTGACGATCAGATCGTACTGGATCGCGGGAACATCGCGGAACAGATCGGAACGGATCGGGATCACCTGTTGTTCAACGCCGAGCGCCTGAATATTGCGCTCGGTCACCGCCAGCACGTCGCTGGAGATATCGACCGCGTCAACTTCCGCTTCCGGGAAAGCGTAGCTGCAGGCAATGGCGATACAGCCACTGCCTGTACACATGTCGAGAATATGGCGCGGCGGGTGCGGGATCAGGGCGCTGAAGCGATCGTTGATCAGTTCGCCAATCGGGGAACGCGGAACCAGCACACGCTCATCAACGTAGAATTCCAGATCGCAGAACCAGGCTTTATTGGTCAGATAGGCTACCGGGACACGTTCGTTGACGCGGCGGATCACGCGCTCAACGATGCGGTGGCGCTCGCTGGAGGTCAAACGGGCGGTGTGCATGTCCTCTGGAATATCCAGCGGCAGGAACAGGCTTGGCAGCACCAATTGCACCGCTTCGTCCCACGGATTATCGGTTCCGTGACCATAGTAGATATCAGCGGCGTTAAAACGGCTGACCGTCCAGCGCAGCATATCTTGAATGGTGTGCAGTTCGTTCACTGCTTCCTCGACGAAAATTTTGTCCAATTTGCCCTCCGGCAGGCACTGTGATTCATGATTTAGCCGCATAGTTTGCCATGAAGCCCGCGACAAATCACGCTAACCCCTTGCGCTTTTCATTCTGGCGTGAATTTTGCGTCGACAGAGACCCGCGACAAGGTAAACTATCGCGATAAATGATTTCCGGTGAATTCCAAATGAAGAACAAGCACCCTCTGAGCAAAGATGAATTGCAGCTCTTCAGAGAGTCGGTAGTAGACGCAAAAAAGCTGCGTCAGGACACCATCGTCCACCGTAAACCCAAGCCTGTCACCAAAAAAGTTGCTCCACAGCGCCTGCTGCAGGAACAGGTAGACGCCAGTTATTATTTCTCGGATGAATACCAGCCACAGTTGGAAGAGGAAGGCCCGACGCGCTATGTGCGCCCCGGTTACAGTGCCTTTGAACTGAAAAAGCTGCGTCGCGGCGATTATTCACCGGAGCTGTTTCTCGATCTTCATGGCCTGACCCAGATGCAAGCCAAGCAAGAGCTGGGGGCGCTGATCGCCGCCTGCAAGCGCGAACACGTGCACTGCGCCTGCGTGATGCACGGTCACGGCAAGCACATTCTCAAACAGCAGACGCCGCTATGGTTGGCGCAGCACCCAGACGTGCTGGTGTTTCACCAGGCGCCCAAAGAATGGGGCGGCAGCGCGGCGATTTTACTGCTGGTCGAACTGGCTGAGTGAACGGCAGAAATGACAAAGGGCGATGTTTGACATCGCCCTTTCGTTTTGGCCCCGCCCTGGGGTGCCTTATACTTTAGCCATCACCTGCGATGGACTCACCTGCCACTCAAATTTACCGTAGCTGCCGTCGGCGGCCAAATCGACATTGGCAATTGCCGAGGTCGCGAACATCGGCGGGCATTCGCCCGGACAGAGTTCCGCCACCAGGTAACCCACCAGCGGTAAGTGGGAGACGATCAGCACCGCGTGAATCCCCTGCTGCGCCAGCGCCTGCAGGTAGCTGCCGACCAGGCTGGCATCTCCGCCCGGCGTCAGCTCAGGCAGCACTTCTTCGCTTGCCGGCAAGGTCAAGGCTTCGCGAACCGTAGCCAGCGTCTGCTCTGCCCGCAGGTACGGGCTGACCAGCACGCGTTCAATATCCACAGACTTGGTATTTAACCAGGCCGCCATCTGACGTGACTCATCACGGCCACAAACAGTAAGAGGTCTTACCGAATCGCTGGCCGCATCAAGTGCCGCCTCTCCGTGACGCATAATCAAAACTTGCATATTGCACCGCTGTTGTTGACAAAATAACGCTATACAGAAACGCCGAGCGTGCTGTATCGCCGAGTTTTACAACCCCAAAGCAAACGCTTTGAAACGATAACGCGCCGTCTCTTTATGGCGGCCGGGCATTTTGCCTGAAAGTTCACGTAAAGAAAATGCTGTTTTTTACATCAATGGCGCCTTAACGGGAATTCAGCGCTCACATAACAACCAATTCAACAGGTTAAATTTTAACCTTCTCATCATGAATTTTATTGATGGCGGCCAGCCTTTCACCGCCATCAGGCTACGTTACCTCGTCCCTATCTCCCTGTATAGGGTCAGGGAATACCGGTATTGCAAGGAGTGATAGTGATCACATGCAACCTTGATCCTACTCTAGTACAAATCACGTCGCCGCGCCGCTCAGGTCCCCTGCGGATAGAAGCGTTCACCCTGCTGAGCCATGCGCTGCAGGCGTTCGCAAGGCGCAAAATATTCACCGTGCTGCCGCTGCAGGTACTCCAGCGTTTTAACCACCTTATCGGCCCCCAACTGATCCATATAGCGGAAAGGCCCGCCGAGGAATGGAGGAAAACCAATGCCGAACACCGCGCCGATATCGCCGTCGCGCGCGCTGCGGATCACGCCTTCATCCAGACAACGTGCGGCTTCATTGAGCATCATCATTACGCAACGCTGAGCGATGACGGTCGGTTGTAAATGCGACTTCGGCGTGATGCCCAGCAAAAGATAGACCGAGGTATCGGCGCGCTTGCTCCGCTGACGCTGCTGGCCTTCACTGGGGTAGAGATAAAAACCACGGCCGTTTTTGCGCCCTTTGCGTCCGTCTTTCAACACCGCCTCGAAGGCGGCTGGAGCGGCAAAGCGCGGCCCTAACTGCTCTACCAGCACCGGGACAATCTTGGTACCGATGTCGATGCCCACTTCATCCAGCAGAGTTATCGGCCCAACCGGGAAACCGAAATCCACCAGCGCCTTGTCCAGCGCTTCAATCGGTTCGCCTTCCAGCAGGCAACGAGTCGCTTCATTTATATAAGGAGCCAGAATACGGTTAACGTAGAAACCGGCGCGGTCGGCCACCACGATCGCCGTCTTGCCCTGCTTGTGCGCCAGCGCCACGGTGGTGGCAATGGTTTCTTCGCTGGTGGTAGCGTGCGGGATCACCTCAACCAACGGCATTTTATCCACCGGGCTGAAATAATGCAGGCCGATCACCTGCTCAGGGCGCTGCGCCTTGGCGGCAATCTGGCCAATCGGCAGCGATGAGGTATTGGAGGCAAAGATGGTGTGCGGCGCCGCGTGCTGTTCTATCTCGGCCACCATCTGCTGCTTCAGCGCCAGGTCTTCGAACACCGCCTCAATCACCACGTCCACCCGTTCAAAACCGGTGTAATCGGTCGAACCGGAGATCAGCATCATCTGTTTTTGCCGTTCCGCCGGGCGCATGCGTTTACTGCGTACCCGCTTGCCGAGCACGTCCCAACTGTATTTTAACGCGTGGTTAATGCCCGTTTCGTTAACGTCTTTAATCCGCACTGGCAAACCACCCCGCGTGGCGGTCACACAGGCGATACCGCCGCCCATCAGGCCGCCACCCAAAATGCCGATTCGGTGCAGTTCATGAGGTTGTGCATTGCCACCGCGTTCTTTTTTCAAGGAGGTAGAGGCAAAGAACAGGCTGCGCAACGCGGCGGACTGCGGGGTCATGGCCAATTCGCCAAACGCCCGCGCCTCGGCTTCATAACCGCTGGCGCTGCCGTGATCCAGACCGGTGCGCACCACCTGAATAATGCGTTCTGCGGCAGGATAATTGCCGTGCGTTTTCTCCAGCGTTTTCTTGCGCACAATGCTGAACAGCAGGCTTTTACCTAGCGGGCCGTTGAGCAAACGCTCCTGCCACGGCAATTCGCGCCGGCTCTGCCAGCCTTGCTTGACCCGTTCGACGGCAGCCTGCAATAAAATTGACTGGGGCACGGCATCGTCCACCAACCCCATGCGCAACGCCTGACGCGCCCGAATGTGTTTGCCGGTCAGGATCATGTCCAACGCCTTGCTGGCACCAATCAACCGCGGCAAACGCTGGGTGCCACCGGAACCCGGCAGCAAACCTAGCTGCACTTCCGGCAGGCCGAGTGCGGTTTTGTCATCCAGAGAACAAACGCGACTGTGGCACGCCAACGCCAGCTCCAGCCCACCGCCTAAGCAGGCGCCGTGAATAGCCGCCACCACAGGGACCTGGAATGCGGCAATCTGTGCCAGCGTACTTTGGCCTTTTTTCGCCAGCGCTTCGGCCTCTTTGGCAGTGGTACAGGCGGCAATCATGCTGATATCCGCCCCGGCAATAAACGAATCCGGCTTGCCGGAGATAATCACCAGCCCTTCCAGCGCCGGATGCTGCTGCGCGCGGATCAGTACGTCGTTGACCTGCTCGACAAACTCGGCCTTCAGGGTGTTTACCTTCTCCCCCGGAACATCGATGGTGATCACACCAATGTTGTCCGGACGAAGGGTCAGTTGAAAGGCCGAGGGTTTGGCCCGCTGTTCATGCAATGCGTTTTCAAAGCTCATTATTCCACCTCTACGATCATTGCGGCCCCTAACCCTCCGGCTGCGCAGGCGGTCGTCAGCCCCAGTCCGCCGCCACGACGCTTCAGCTCGTGCAACGTTTGGGTGATCATGCGCGCGCCGGTAGCGGCAAATGGGTGACCATAAGCAATTGAGCCACCCAATACGTTGAATTTTTCCATGTCCACTTCGCCAATCGCCCGGCTGCGGCCCAGCTTTTTCTGAGCAAATTCGTCGCTGGCAAACATTTTCAGGTTCGCCAGGGTCTGGGCAGCAAAAGCTTCATGCATGTCAATGAGGGTCAGGTCGGCCAGGCCGATGCCGGCGCGATCCAGCGCCAGCGGCGTAGCGTAAGACGGCCCGAGCAGCATATCTTCCCACACATCGATGGCGGAGAAGGCAAAGCTGCGCAGATAACCCAGCGGTTGCAACCCCAACTCTTTCGCTCGCGACTCACTCATCATCAGCACCGCTGCCGCGCCGTCGGTCAACGGCGTACTGTTGGCTGCGGTAACGCTGCCGTGCTTGCGATCGAATGCCGGTTTCAGCTTTGCGTAGGACGCCAGGCTGGAATCTTTGCGAACGTTGTTGTCTTCGGTGATTTGCGTACGGTATGGCGGCACATAGGCCGTCATCACCTCGTCGCGCAGCAGCCCCTGCTCCCAGGCTTTGGCTGCCAGTTGGTGAGAGCGGTGCGCCAGCGCATCCTGCTCTTCCCGGGTGATGCCGTGGCTTTTCGCCATTTGCTCTGCGGTATCGCCCATGCGCAGCCCGGTGGAATATTCCGCCACTGCCGGCGGCACCGGCATCAGGTCACGGAACTTCAGTCGGCTAAACAGCTTGAGACGCTGCGACAGGGTACGGGCTTTGTTGACGTCCACCAGCGTGCGCGCCAACGCTTTACTGACGCCGATAGGCAGAACGGAAGAAGAGTCAGCACCACCGGCGATGCCGATACTGATGCTGCCTGCCATGATGCTTTCCGCCACGTTGGCAATCGCCTGGAAGCTGGTAGCGCAGGCACGCGACACGCTATAAGCATCGGTATGCACGCTCATGCCGGTACCGAGCACGATTTCACGCGCAATATTCGGCGCCTCAGGCATTTGCACCACCTGGCCGAACACCAGTTGTTCAATCAGCGCCGGATCGATACCGCTGCGGGCTAACAGTTCACTTACCGCCGTTTTCCCCAGATCCACCGCTGGAATGCCGTGATAAGCGGTCGCCTGTTTGGCAAAGGGGGTCCGCAGTCCATTTACAATCGCAATACGGTCACCGTGACGGGTCACCAACGGCAGTGCCTTACTCATAAACGCTCCTGAAGAAAATAACGCCAGCGCAACGGTCAAGAAGAGGTCTGACCTGATGGGGTCATTGTTAACCAAATGTTTACATTTGGCAAACCGGCAGAAGTGAAAACTGAGAGCAGGAGCAACTTTCTAGAGGGGGATTGAGGAGGAAGCGAGCGGCGCGGGATGACCCCGCACCGTTTTAAAGCCGTGATTAACGCAGGCCGAGTTGAAAAATCAGGGTTTCTGCCTGGCAGGCGAAGGTGAAATCAGCCACCAGTTCCACGCCACCGTCAACCGGTTTAATGCTACTGCTGATGTCGCACGGGTCGGATTCCACACCGCGGGCTTTTTCGGTCAGCGTGGCCAACATTTTTTCTGCATCCTGCTGATTGGTAAACACCTGGCTGTAGGAGGCGGTGCAATCGGTATTGTCCATCACGGTACCGACATCAACACAGCAACAGGCGGCAGTTTCCTGGGCACTACATTTATTAATTGGATTGGACATGATTCATTCTCCTCAGGGACCGCCGTTACGCGAGTCCAAATTGCCATTTAGCTACTGGCGCAAAGACACAAGATTCTGCGTTTATTTTACTCTGCGATGAAACCGATCACTAGCACTTACTTTTTATAGGTGTTTTAAGTGATGGAAATCACAAATGAAAATCGACGTCTGCTAAGGAATGGTAAGAATATTGTTATGCATCGCTGGTTTTTTGTTATGCAGATCTCCTTTTTGATATCAATTTGGAAATATCTCAAAAACATTGTTGCAACATTTTCACAGGTCGGACCTATAATTCAGCCACTGGTCTGATTTGTCTGAATGATAACGGACCCTACAATCCCGCGCTCCTTGTTACTTTGAGTAACATAGTTTAAATAATAAACACATAATGAGGTTTTGGTCATGAGCCAGAAAAACCTATTTACTAAATCAGCTCTCGCAGCTGCAGTGGCAATTATTTCTTCAAACGTGTCTGCCGCAGGATTCCAGCTGAATGAGTTTTCATCAGCTGGTTTAGGACGTTCGTATTCTGGCGAGGGCGCCATGGCGGATACTGCAGCTTCCGCCAGCCGCAACCCGGCCCTGCTGATGATGTATACCCGCCCGGAACTCTCCCTAGGTGCGGTGTTTATCGATCCGGATGTAGATATCTCCGGCAAGTCACCTTCCGGTGCCAGCCTCGACTCCAAGAACATCGCCCCTACCGCCTGGGTGCCAAACCTGCATTATGTTCAACCGATTAACGATCAGTTTGCCATAGGCGGCTCGGTCACCAGCAACTACGGCCTGGCGACAGAATTCAACGACGGTTATACCGCCGGGGCTTACGGCGGTAAAACTGACCTGACCACCGTCAACCTGAACCTGAGCGGTGCCTACCGTCTGAACCAACAATTCAGCTTCGGCCTGGGCTTTGACGCGGTTTATGCCAAAGCCAAGCTTGAGCGTTATGCCGGTGAATTGCCGAAGCTGCTCGCAGCACAGGGTATGCAGAGTGGAAAGCTTACGCCGCAGCAGGCACAGCAAATCGGCGGCATCCCGGCAGATACCCAGATTTCGCACCTGAAAGGTGACGAATGGGGCTTTGGCTGGAACGCCGGTATTCTGTACGAAGTGGACGAAAATAACCGTTACGGCTTCACTTACCGTTCCGAAGTGAAAGTCAAATTTGACGGCGACTACAAAAGCAGCCTACCGTCGGCTTATAACCCACTGCTCGTTCCTGCCGGCTTGCCTTATGGCACCAACGGCAGCACCATCCCAGGCTCTCTGGATCTGAACCTGCCGGAAATGTGGGAAATCTCGGGTTACAACAAGGTTGCACCGCAGTGGGCTATCCACTACAGCCTGGCTTACACCAGCTGGAGCCAGTTCCAGGAGCTAAAAGCTACCGGCAACAACGGTCAAACCCTGTTTGAGAAGCACGAAGGCTTTAAAGACGCTTACCGCATCGCACTGGGTACTACCTACTTCTACGACGATAACTGGACCTTCCGTACCGGTATCGCCTTCGATGACAGCCCGGTGCCGGCCCAGAACCGTTCTATCTCTATCCCGGATCAGGACCGCTTCTGGTTGAGCGCAGGTACCAGCTACGCATTCAACAAAGACGCCTCTGTTGACGTCGGTGTTTCCTACATGCACGGCCAGAAAGTCACCATCAAAGAAGGTCCATATACCTTCGAATCCGTGGGCAAGGCCTGGCTGTACGGCGCCAACTTCAACTACCGCTTCTAATCTTTTCGATGACGAAGTCAGGAGCGCCCTTCTTAGGGCGCTTTTTTTTGCCCGCCGATCTCAAAGCATAAAAAAACCCGCCATCAAAGCGGGTTCTTTTCCTTCACCGAGCGAGATTACTGCGAGTCGATCTCGTCCAGATCGCCCTGGATCGCCTGAGCGTTCGGGTTGATCTCAGGTTTCAGCGAGCCGCCGTTCGCCAGGAAGTCGTTACGCTGGAAGTAGGCTTCGCGCACCATCAGGTACGGATCGGAAGAGTTGCGCAGCAGGCCGTCGGAATCCAACAGCTCGGCACGGGTTTCAATCCCTTCAACCACCCATTTGCCCGCCGACATCCAGAAGGTCAGGTAGCTCAGCACCGGATAGACCGTATCCGCCCAGTCACCGCCCTCTTCACGCAGGGTGAAACTGCCGTAGCCCGGCAACATCACATAAGGACCGTAGCCGACGCCATAATGCCCCAGGGTGCTGCCGAAACGGTTAGGCTCTTCGCGAGCCAGTTTCGGGTTAGCCATCCCGGCCACGTCGATCAGACCGCCCATCCCCAGAAGGGTGTTGAGGAAGAAACGGTTAAAGTGGATCATCCCCTTATAGGGGTCGCCTTTCAGGAAGGAGTTGACCATGCTGGCCGGTTCTTCCAGGTTAGACGTAAAGTTGCTTATCCCATTACGCGCCGGCATGGGCAGGTAGTTGCGCCAGGCCACGGCCACCGGGCGAAGTACATACGGATCCAGGACGTTATAGTTGAAGTTGAACATCGTCCGGTTAAATCCTTCCAGAGGATCGGATCGCCCTTGTGGTTCATCTTGTGGCGCGCTGGCACAGCCCACCAATAACACCGTTGTGAAAGCCAGCCCAGTCAGGCGAAAGTTCATATTTTTCTCCATAAAAACACGTTCGGTCTTTTTATTTAAGGGACCTGTTTGTTTATCTGAACGTCAATCTGCTCTTTACCGCTGAAATTCTGCAGCGCACTCTCGCCGAACCAATCACCCGCCTGTGGCGTGGCCAGACCATCCTGAGAAATTCGCACCCGCACCTTGACCTGATGCTGAGCCGAAAGCAGGCGTTCAGGCATCATGGCGTTGCTGTCATCCAGAGAAAATGACAGCGGGAAACGGCTTAAGGGCAGTTGTTTTACCGCAACCGGCACTGGATTGGTGCCATCGGTCACTGAAATTACCAGCGTCCCCTGCTGTGGCAAAGCGTTCGTCGCCTGTGGCGATAACGTCACGTTAATGCCAAGTTTAACAGTTTCTTCGCCCGCCTGTGTTTTTGCTTGTTCAATGCTGCGCTTTATCACTTCGGCGCGTTGATCATTGGCTGGCAACAGCTTCAGCATAACCTGCCAGGCGCCAATCGCCTGCTTGAAATCCCCCTGTTCGAAGGCGTTGAACGCCAACAGGCTCAGCACGCGCATATTGGTGTGATCTTCGGCGATCATCTTGCGCAGCATCTGAGTGGCCTGCTTGTTATCCTCCGGATCGTTAGAGCGCGTCAAGACTTCCGCATAGCCGAGGCGGACTTCCAGACTATTCGGATCAAGTTGATAAGCATGAGCAAATGCCTGGGTGGCGGTGGTGGCGTTATTCAGCGCCATCCCCACGCGACCCAGCATCATCCAGTCGTTGATATTGCGATCGTCCTGCTGCAGCGCGGTACGCAGCCCCAGCCCGAGGCGAGCAATCTCTTCCATGCTCAACGGTTGGGCGCGCTCATTAGCGACGCGCGCGCGCAGATCCGGCATTTGCGCCTCGACCTGTTGCCAGTCCAATACCTGTGCCAACCCACCGGTTTTCAGATAAAAGCCAAGGGTGACCACCACCAGCAAGGCAACCCCAGGCACCAATGCCCAGCGGTTAATGGGTTTCTCCTGCGTATCCTGCTGGCCGGGGATGTCATTGAGCAGGTTTTGCTGCAGCTCTTTCACCAGTTCAGGGCGCTCAGCAACCACGCCCTGCTGTTCGTCCTGCTCCAGCTCATGCAGACGATCCTGATAAAACGCCTTGTTCAGCGTATCGCGGCTCGCAGCGGTGCTTTTACCGCTGTGGCGCATCGCCGGTACCACCAGCAACGCCGCAGCGCCCACCAGCAGGACAATAATAATCAGCCAAAAAGCCATTAGGGTTTCTTCCTGTCAGTCTCTTTCAGCAGCGCCGCCAGACGCTGTTGCTCCTGCTCGGAGAATTCATCGTTAGCGTTAACGGCACCGGTACGACGGTGGCGAGTGCGCAGTATCACTACCGCACCGCCGATCAACACAAACAGCAACGGGCCTACCCACAGGATCAGCGTCGCCGGGGTCACCGGCGGTTCGTAGGTGACGAAATTACCGTAGCGCGCCACCATATAGTCGATAATCTGCTGCTTGTTCTGCCCCTGCATCATCAACTCGTACACCTTGGTACGCATATCGGCCGCTATGATGGCGTTAGAGTCGGCGATGCTGTTGTTCTGGCATTTCGGGCAGCGCAGCTGTTCGGTCAGCTCCCGGTATTGCTGTTCCTGCTCGACCGAATTGAACCGATAAGTGTCGATAGCCGCCGCGGCGCTCCAACTCAGTAACGCGGCAAATATCAGGGTCAGCAGCCTCATGCCTCACCCCCATATTTTTTGTACAGCGGCAGCACTTCCTGCTGCCAAACGCGCTCGTTCATGTCTCCGGCGTGGCGGTAGCGGATAATGCCCTGCCCGTCGATCAGGAAGGTTTCCGGTGCGCCGTACACGCCCAAATCCAGCCCCAGCATGCCGTCGCCGTCGTACAGGCTGAGCGCGTACGGGTTGCCCAGCGAGTTCAGCCAGGTCACCGCTTTGCCGCGATCGTCTTTATAGTTCAGCCCCACCACGCGAATGCCGCGCGCGGCCAGCGTATTGAGGTATTGATGTTCGGCGCGGCACGTTGGGCACCAGGTCGCCCAGACGTTCAGCAGCATGGGTTTGCCATTGCGCAGCACCGCCTGGTCGTAAGTTTTGCCAGGCTGGTCGAGGGATTCCAGTTTGAAAGCCGGCACCGGCTTGCCGATCAACGCCGATTCCAGCATGGTCGGGTCTTCGCCACCGGCGTTGCGCGTCAGCTGCACCATAAACGCCGCCACCAGCAGCAGGAACAGGATTAATGGGATAAACAGCAGCTTACGGTTCATGCCTGCTCCTCCAGCTTGCCTTCACGCTTGAGTTTTTTGCTCATCCGATAGCGCGGGTCGAGAATGCACAGGATACCGCCCAGCGCCATAAACACCCCGCCGAACCAGATCCAGCGTACGAATGGTTTGTAGTACAACCGCACTGCCCAAGAGCCGTCGTCCAGCTCTTCGCCCAGCGCGGCGTACAGGTCGCGGCTGAAGCCGCCGTCAATCGCCGCTTCGGTCATCATGCTGCGCGCCACGCTGTAATAGCGTTTTTCCGCGTGCAACGTCGCTTCCGGTTTGCCGTTGCGCGTGACATCGATAATGCCGACGCCGCCGCTGTAGTTCGGCCCACGAATATCGTGCACGTCACGGAACACAAAGTGATAGTTATGGATATCCACGCTGTCGCCGGCTTTCATGCGGACATCACGTTCCACACTGTAGTTTTGGCTGAAGGCAATGCCGATTACCGTTACCGCCACGCCAAGGTGACCCAGCACCATCCCCCAGTGGCTGCGGGAAAGATGGCTCAGCCCACGCCAGAAACCGTGGCGATGCGTTGCACGTTCGTGCAGTTCCATCAGCGTCAGGATTATCACCCAAACGGCCATGATCAGCCCCACCACCGTCATGCCGGCGATGCTGTCTTGCAACAGCCACGGCAGCAGGATCGACAGCACCAGCGTAATCACCAGCGCCACGCTCAGGCGGCGCCACAGCTTGGTCGGCTCGTCGCGGCGCCAGCGCACCAACGGGCCAATCCCCATCAGCAACGCCATCGGCGCCATCAGCCAGGTGAACATGGTGTTGAAGAACGGTTCGCCGATAGAAATGCTGCCCAGGCCCAACTGCTTATGCACCAGCGGCAGCAGCGTCCCCAACAGCACCACCAGCATGGCGGCGATCAGCAGTACGTTATTGCCCAGCAAGAAGGTTTCACGCGAGAAGGTTTCGTGCTGCACCCGGCTGCGCACTTGCCCGCCCTTGACCGCATACAGCAGCAGAGAACCGCCTATCACGATCACCAGATAAGCGAGGATAAACATGCCGCGTGCCGGGTCGGAAGCAAAGGAGTGCACCGAAACCAGCACCCCGGAGCGCACCAGGAAAGTGCCCAGCAGACACAATGAGAAGGCGGTAATCGCCAGCAATACCGTCCAGGCTTTGAAAGTGCCGCGTTTTTCGGTCACCGCCAACGAGTGCATCAGCGCGGTACCGGCCAGCCACGGCATAAATGAAGCGTTCTCGACCGGATCCCAGAACCACCAGCCGCCCCAGCCCAGTTCATAATAGGCCCAGGCGGAGCCCAGCACGATGCCCATGGTGAGGAACACCCAGGCGGCCGTGGTCCAAGGGCGCGACCAGCGTGCCCAGGCCGTGTCCAGGCGACCGGCCATCAGTGAAGCGATGGCGAAAGCAAAGGCCACCGAGAAACCGACATACCCCATATACAGCAGCGGCGGATGGAAAATCAGGCCGATATCCTGCAGCAGCGGGTTAAGGTCGCTACCGTCGATCGGGAAGTTCGGCAGCGTACGGGTGAAGGGGTTGGAGGTCATGATGATAAACAGCAGGAAACCTGCCGTGATCATGCCCATCACCGACAATACGCGCGCCACGGCATCTTGCGGCATCGAACGGCTGCACAGCGCCACCGCCAGCGACCAGCAGCTCAGCAACAGCACCCACAGCAGCAGCGATCCCTCGTGGGCGCCCCAGGTGGCAGCGATGCGGTAATACACCGGCAGTTGAGTATTGGAGTTGGCGGCCACATAGGCCACGGTAAAGTCATTAACGACAAAGGCGTGCACCAGGCAGATGAACGCCAGGGCGATAGCGGCAAACATGCCGTAGGTCAGTGGGCGCGCCACCGCCATCATGCGACGGTCCTGACGCGCCGCGCCCCACTGCGGGTAAATACTCAGCAGCAGCGAAATCGCCAGCGCCAGGCATAGCAGAAAACTTCCCGTTTCCGGCATCATGATTTAGCGCCCTCGTTCTGCGGGGTGGCGTAGGCCGAAGCTGGCCCCTTATGGTTTTCTTTCATCGCGTCGGCCACTTCCGGCGGCGTGTATTTTTCATCGTGTTTCGCCAGCACTTCACGCGCATTCACCACGTTGCCTTCGCCCAGCACGCCCTGTGCCACCACGCCCTGCCCCTCACGGAACAGATCCGGCAGAATGCCGGTGTAAGTGACGTCGATTGCACCGCGTGCATCATAAACTTTGAAACTGACCTGCAGCGTTTTCTGATCGCGCTTTACCGAACCCGGCATCACCATGCCACCGATGCGCAGGCGCTGGCCCACCTCCGGTTTCTCATGATTTTCGCCCTTGCCCTGCAGAATTTCGCTTGGGGTATAAAACAGATCGATGTTGGAGCGTAGCGCATACAGCATCAGGGTCGCGGTCAGCGCAACGCCGATCAGCACTACGATCGCCAAATACAGGCGACTTTTACGACGAGGATTCACAATGATTTCTCCCGCGGGTTAGCGGTTTTTTGTTTCGACTGCTGCGAATGACGAATACGTCGTTCGCGTGCCTGACGGCGTCCAATCTCATCCAGCAATTGCCGGCGCTGCCAGAAAGTGTGGGCCACCAGCCCCAGCAACGAGAGCAGGGTTACGGCTACCGCCAACCAAACGTAGAAGGCATAGCCGCCCATGGCGAAAAACGCCTGCCAGGAAGTAAAGGCTGCATTCATGGTTGACGCTCCTTGTTAACCAGCCCTGCCACCCAAGGGCGCTGGCGTTCCTGAGACAAAATCAGATTGCGCAAGCGCAGCAAGGTGAGAGTGATGAAAAACAGCAGGTAACCGAGTATTGCCCAACGCAGCGGGGTGCGCATGCTTGGCGCGATGCTCTGTTGCATATTGGTGGAACCCTGATGCAGCGTGTTCCACCATTCGACCGAGAAGTGAATGATCGGGATGTTCACCACCCCGACCAGCACCAGAATGCCGGCGGCGCGGCCCGCCAGGCGGCGGTCCTCAAAGGCGTTGTACAGCGCAATAATGCCAATATAAAGAAACAGCAACACCAGTTCAGACGTCAGGCGGGCGTCCCACACCCACCAGGTGCCCCACATCGGCTTGCCCCAGGCGGAGCCGGTGACCAGCGCAATAAAGGTAAACACCGCGCCGACCGGTGCCATCGCCGCCACCACGGTATCGGACATTTTCATCTGCCACACCAGGCCGATAAACGCCGCTATCGCCATTGAGCCATAGATCCCCATCGACCACATCGCCGCCGGCACATGGATATACATGATGCGGAAGCTATCGCCCTGCTGGTAATCCTTGGGTGCGAAACCGAATCCCCAGACCCAGCCCAGCAACAGGCAAGCCGCTCCGGCCAGTCCCAGCCAGGGGATAAAGCGGCCACAGACGTGATACAGCCGTTCAGGCTGGGCAAACTGATGTAACCATTTCCACATTGTCGTCATTGCTCACGGTAAATTTATACGGTGGCCGCCCCGTTTACCGGGGCGACGAAAATTGCTTGTGCGGTGGAACACGCTCTTGGTGGCGTTAACCCGCGTTTCAATAAGTTAGCTAGTGCACGCTCACTCGCAGCGCCGCTGCGGTGGCGAAAGGCGCCAGCGTTATGCTTCCCGCCAGCATCGCGCCCAGTATCGCCAGGTAACCGTCTATCGGCATGCCCATAGAGGCGGCGTCGATGGCGGCGGTGGAAAATATCAGCACCGGGATATACAGCGGCAGCACCAGCAGGCTCAGCAGCACGCCCCCCTTGCGCAACCCGACGGTCAGCGCCACGCCGATAGCGCCAATCAGGCTCAGCGTCGGCGTACCCAGCAACAGCGTAAACGCCACCGCCAGCCAGGTGTGAGTGTCCAATGACAGCAGCAGCGCCACCAGAGGCGACAGGATCAACAGGGGTAAGCCTGTTACTACCCAGTGAGCACACACTTTGCCTAACACCGTCATCGGCAGCGGCGTTGGCAATAACAACAGTTGTTCCAGCGAGCCGTCGAGGAAATCATCGCGAAACAAACGCTCCAGCGACAGCAGGGCCGCCAGCAGCGCCGCCACCCAGATAATCCCCGGCGATATACGCGCCAGCAGTTGCGGTTCTGGCCCAATCCCTAACGGAAACAGCGTGATAACGATCAGGAAAAACCACAACGGATTAACGATTTCCGACCCTTTGCGAAAGGCAATCTTCAGCTCACGGCGCAATACAGTCAAAAACATTAAAGAGTCTCCACGCGGTTTTCCGTCAGGCTTATTTTCCCTACCGCCTGCGTTGCGCCGGCCAAATCCTGATGCGTGGTCAACAATACCATGCCGCCCTGCTGAGCATGTTGCTCAAAAAGGCTTATTAATTCAGCCACACCCTGCTTGTCTATCGCCGTCAGCGGCTCATCCAGGATCCACAGCGGACTACTGCTGAGCCACAACCGCGCCAACGCCACACGCCGCTGTTGACCGGCGGAAAGCTGCGCCACCGGTAAATCCTCATAACCCACCAGACCGACCTGCTCCAGCGCCTGCCAAATGGCCTGACGATCGGGCGCACCGCGCACCGCCTGGTAAAACTGCAGGTTCTCAAAGGGCGTCAACATGGTTTTAATCCCCGGCTGATGGCCGAGGAATAACAAATCCTGATAATAACGTTCGCGATGACGCAACGTATTTTGCCCGTGCCAGCAGACTTCTCCGCTTTCCGGTCTTGCCAGGCCCGCCAGAATGCGCAGCAGGCTGGTTTTTCCCGCGCCGTTCGGCCCTTCTACCTGAATAATGTCGCCCGGTTTTACCGTAAAGCTTAACGCGCTAAACAGGGTGCGTTCATCACGGACGCAACTCAGATTTTTAGCTTCCAGCATCGGGAGAACTCATATTTTTCTTTGGGATAGCGATCATAGCATAAGCCATCTGTGGCTCGTAGCCCGCAGCCGGTCACTCAACTACTCCAATAGGGGTAATATTGCGCCCCAGATCAAAAATGCGTAGAAAAACCCGGCAACGTTAAACTCTTGTTACTTTTTTCTGCAATTTGCCACATCGCTTTCACAGCGTCCCTGAGCCAACTACGCTTAATCATGATCATGACCCTGACAGTCTTTGATGGAGATAACGGATAATGAGCAATCAGCAGCAGCGCCCGGATGCAGAGCAGGAAAATAGCCTGCAAGTAGAGAGCAAAGAGCATGAACAGGGCAAGAGCGAAATTGAGGTAAAGGAAGAGAACCTGCCCTCGCGTGCAGCGGCGGTGCATGAGCTGATCCGCATGGAAGGCGAAAAAGAGCTGGAGCGCGACTGGCTGGCACTGCTGTGGTCAGCGGTGGCCGCCGGGCTGTCGATGGGGGCTTCCCTGATGGCGAAAGGCATCTTCCACGCCCGCCTGCCGGACGATCCCAGCCGCTTCTTTATCGAAAATATCGGCTACACCTTTGGCTTTATCATCGTGATCATGGCCCGCCAACAGCTGTTTACCGAAAATACCGTCACCGCGGTACTGCCGATCATGCAAAAACCGACGTCGAGAAACCTCTTGCTTCTGTTTCGCCTGTGGGGCGTGGTGCTGCTGGGGAACCTGGTGGGGACCGGGCTGGCGTCGCTGGCGTTTATCCACATGCCGATTTTCGACGAGAACACCCGCAGCGCCTTCGTTAGCCTGTCGGAAGAAGTAATGAAAAACTCGCCGTCTGAAATGTTCGCCAACGGCATTCTGGCGGGCTGGATCATCGCCACCATGGTGTGGATGTTCCCTTCCGCCGGGGCCGCCAAGATTTGGGTGATTGTACTGATGACCTACCTGGTGGCGATCTGCGATCTGACCCACATCGTGGTGGGATCGGTAGAGATCCTTTATCTGGTGTTTAGTGGCGTCATCCCCTGGCAAGATTTTATCTACCCATTCGCTATTCCAACGCTGGCCGGCAACATTATTGGCGGCACCTTTATCTTTGCGTTGATCAGCCATGCGCAGATCCGCAACGACATGAGCGACAAAAACAAGGCAGAGCGGCTGGCGGCGGAAAAACAAACCGGCAAGGCGAGAAAACCGTGATCGCGATCAGCGCAGCGCGCGAAAATCACCGCATATTGGCGAGGGAATGAGCAAACGCACCGCTAAGCGCTTATTCTGCGGGTAAAAAAAGGTATACTGCCCCGGCAGCCTAGGTTGCCGGCCCGCAGCGTCCCCGTAGTTAAACGGATATAACAAGCCCCTCCTAAGGGCTAGTTACTGGTTCGATTCCAGTCGGGGACACCATAAATTTATATACTCGCCTCTGCCGCACCCACTAACCCACAACGTACGCCCCCTCCAATCCTGAGTGATTTATCGAACTTCAAATTTGGTCAATAAACCCCGTTTTATCAGAATGATGCATCCTCTCGCCCACAATCTGGCACAACGTCGAATATTAAAGGTATAATCTCAGATACTATTTGATCGATTTTAGAAACGAACATGACAAAGCTGACATTACAAGAGCAGATGCTCAAAGCGGGATTAGTAAGCAGTAAAAAGCTGGAGAAAGTGCAAAGAACTACGAAAAAATCGCGCGTTCAGGCTCGCGAGGCAAGAGAAGCCGTTGAAATCAACAAAAAGGCGCAAATAGAGCGCGATAAACAGCTGAGTGAACAACAAAAGCAGGCCGCTTTATCTAAAGAATATAAAGCTCAGGTAAAGCAGCTGATTGAAATGAACAGGATCGTCATTTCAAATGGTGACATTAGTTATAACTTCACAGACAACAATTTAATTAAAAATGTACGCGTAGATAAACTGACTCAATCTCAGTTAATTAATGGGCGTCTCGCCATTGCACGGCTGGTTAGTGATAATAACCCTGAGGGTGAATATGCTATTATCCCTGCGGTCGTGGCTAATAAAATTGCACAGCGCGACGCAAGCTATATTGTTCTGAGCGCTGAACTCAGCCAGGAAGCTAAAGACGAAGAAGATCCTTACGCCGATTTTGTCGTCCCTGATGATTTGATGTGGTAATCAGAACTTTAGGGCAACGGACTCTCCCTCTTGCCCTAACATCAAAAATCCGTATTCCTGCCGCACCACGAAAAGATCACTTACTGCAAATCAGTGATTAGTATCCTCAGGCTAAAAAATATTTTCATCACGCTTAAAACTGACAAATTAAACGGTCACACCTACAGCATTAAAAAACTTAAAATCGTATTTTAGTTCCCTCCGTTAAAATGTTAATATTGGCAAATGATCCGGATGGAGTAATAGCATGTTTCCCAACAAAAAATATTCACGACGAGCAAACCCGCTGACCAGCTATCAATTTTCTCGTCTGCATACTTTTGAATGCGTCGCCCGTCATTTATCTTTTTCACTGGCGGCAGAAGAACTGTCTATTACTCCCAGCGCCGTAAGCCACAGAATTAACCTGCTGGAAAAAGAGCTGGGGTTTCTTTTATTTCAACGATTCCACCGCAGAATTACGTTAACGCCGGATGGCGAGAGAATGCAATGGGCGTTAAATCATTCCTTCGATGCCCTGACACAGGAAATCCTGGATATCAAAAACCGCGAGCTGACGGGCAGCCTGACCATTTATTCTCACCCCTCTCTGGTCCAGTGTTTGCTGATACCCCGCATCGGCGATTTTATTGCTCTGCATCCGACCATTCATTTAAACATTCTCACCGGGCAGGAAAATATCAATTTGGCCAATCGGGGCGTGGATTTAGCCATGTATTTTGGCCGTCCACCATCGGATAAACAGCTGGACGAAATCTTTATGCGGGAGTCCATGGTTCCAATCTGCACGGAGAAATACGCCAAAACACATAACCTTTATAATGCGCCTGGGAACCTGGCAAACTGCACTCTATTGCATGACAGATACAACTCCGGTGAAGACGAGTGGCAGATCTGGTCACAGCATTTTGATTTGGGCCTGGATACCGACGCCAAAAGCATGGAGTTCGACCGCTCTGACCTGGCGGTGTTGGCGGCAACTCAGCATCTTGGCGTGGCGATGGGGCGACTCAATCTGGTGCAGGACTGGATCAAAAGCGGCGAACTGATTATCCCGTTTACCGACATGATCTTGCCCTGCGAACACAGCTATTTTATGTCGACGCTCTCTGGGCGTCAGTGGCCTAAGATTATCGCATTCAAAGAATGGATGATGAAAATAACCCCTCTGGTCTGAGGGGCCAAAGGCGAAAAGATCGAAATGATCACCATTTTTTCGGAGTATACGAAAACTCAAGCGCACAGCTGTACAATCGTCCGGCCTTTGAATAATAAATATGCTTGCGGCTGTTATCCCACACCACAGCATAGTTATTAGCAAAGTTTATTATTTCAACCGGAGTTTGGTTTGATAATTTCCCCCGTTTCGTATTTTTCACCACAAAGAAATCACCATTATCGCTTAAGGTGATCAAAGGATAACCCCAGGCATATTTTGACACTTGTACGGTAATAATGAATTGGCTTTCACAGTTTATCTGATAGGTATGAATATCAACGTCCATAGTTTATATTTTTGGTGCAATCCTTCTGGTAAAATAAAACAAATATGAGCAGCTCACGACAATAAGCCCTAAAACGATCAGCACTGAACCCAAGACGAACTCGATCTGCAGTGGTTCTCCCAAGATCACCACGCCGGCAAGAATGCCAAAAATAGGCGTCATAAACGTCAGGATACCCAGCGAAGAAGCCTGGTAATGACGCAGCAGAGAGAACCAAATTAAATAACTGATAAATGAGACGATAATCGTTTGAAATACCAAACTGCTCCAGGCCACGGAACTCAGCGTGAAATGTACGTTCTGCATCGTCATCGCCAGCAGGGATAGCACAATGCAGGCGCCCGTCAGTTGGAACAGCAGCGTCTGTTTTGACGAGCAATTCGCCAAACCGGTTGTTCGAATGAGGATAGTAGAGCCGCCCCAGGATAATCCCGCTAACAAACCATAAATATCCCCACGCAGCTGATTCACGCCCCCAGAGCTCTCGCCCATAGCGGAAATCGCAAGCACCACACCGCCGAAAGCGATGGCAATACCGGCCCACTGTACAGCCGACAAACGCTCGTGCCTGATGAAAAAATGCAGCCCGATGGCAGAGAAAAGGGGGGCCGTGTACAGAAAGACCGCCATGTGCGAGGCGCTGGTATAGCGCAAACCTTCAGAAACGAAAAAGAACTCCAGCGCGAACGACAGCCCAACACCGAAACCGGCTAACAGCGTGCGGGGATCGAATAAAAACTTCTCGCCTTTAAAACGCGCCAAGAGATAGACCGCCAAAGCGGCAATCCCTGATCGGATGGCAATTTGCAGCACGGCGGAAATATCCGGCTCGGCTGCCTTGATCGCCACCTGCTGCAGCCCCCATATGGCGCATATCATCACCATGGCGGCGCCAGCTTTGCCGTCTATATTATTTCTGGCACTCATCTAGCCTCCCGCAAACCGCTGAGTTATAAATGCACGCCTCCCTCACCACGAATAATCAGGTGATATACAATAAAATCGAGGGAAGCCGAAAAAATTATTCTTTAAAGACCAATATTTCCTGGTACATTTTAATCACTTCACTGTCGCTGTCAGTATCCCCGGTATATTCAGTTTGTTGTGCCACATGAATGACCTTCCAACCTCGTTTAGCAAGATCCGGAATAGTCATGCGGCCAATGTCGCGACAGTTAAACAAGGTATCATCACTCAACCGCATCTCACCGACACTGGCATAATCATAAGATTTTGACTGACAAACATGCGACTCAGCCGCCATTAACGGCATTGAAAAAAGCCCGATTAACAGTATGAAACATCCTTTCATAATAACCTCCACAACCCTTATCAATTTCATCTGACTTGTAAATAACCCGTGTTAAATAACAAGGCGTAAAATCCATTTAAATATATTTCGTTACGATGAAATTACACGGTATATGCCATTCTCTGACAAGTGATAAATATAGAGCTTTGTGTTAGATGAATTCATCCGAAGATTGACCTCCCCCACGCCCTTCAACTGAGCATTTTTCGCACACCTCCCTTCTCCCCAGCATCGAGTCGGTTAAAAACAAACCAAATAATTAGCAAGAAAAGTAACTCATTGTGACGCACATTGTGTTACATATGCGTTCCGCTTTACTCACGCCAAAAAACAATGAAAACGCTCAGAAAACAGCCTGGGCAACTCACTGATGCCAGAGGGTTTCGGAGAGGTTGGCAATCTATACACAGGGATAAAAAATGACATACAAATTGCGCACATTAACCCAGGCTATTGCTCTGGGACTGGTCGTTGGCAGTGCTTCTTTCGCTGCCCAGGCTGAGATCACATTGTTGAAGCAGGACCCACAGGCCGGCGATCCGTTGAGCCGTCTTAACTTTACCGTTGGCGGCAGCATCCGCCCGCAGTTCAACAATATGACCGGCGATGGCGATAAGGGCTCTTACAAACGTAACGGTTTCGACGGCGGCACCCGCTTCCGTTTTGCCGCCGATTACTACCTGTTCGACGATATTAGCTGGATCAGCTATTACGAGCTGGGTGTCAATATTCCTGCGCTGTTCAACTGGGATAACCACTACGCCGACGGCGCCAATGACACCAGCCGCCGTATGCTCTACACCGGCCTGAAAAGCAAAACCTGGGGGCAGCTGACCTTCGGCCAGCAAAACAGCATTTACTATGACGTGGTCGGTGCCAAAACCGATATCTGGGACTATGACATGTTGGCTCAGGCGCCAGGCAACGGCATCAACGGCGATTACGACGGTTCCTACCGTTCACGCAAGATGCTGAAGTACAAAAACAGCTTCGGCGATGCGGATGTTTATGCCTCTTACCTGTTCAGCGATGGCGAATACCTGCCGGGCAACGGTCTGCGCTATAAACGCCAGGGCGGCGGCTCACTGGGCGTGGACTACCATCTGACACCGGATCTGACCTGGGGTACCGCGTGGAACTATACCCGCGCCGAGATGCGCAATCCTTCCACCAGCGGCTCGAAAAATTACGATCAGAATATTGTCGGTACGGCGATCAGCTGGAAGCCGGACAACTGGACCCTGACCTTTGGCGGTGGTTGGTACAACAACTTCCTGACCACCAAAAAAGCCAACGTTAACGACTACTTCGCTGGCGATGCCTGGGGGATTGAATATCTGGCGGGGTATACTGTGCCGGTAGGCCAATATGCGGTGAAATCCGTGATGCCGTACTTTATGGGTGACCGTCTTGAGTACGTAACCGGCCGCAACTATCAGCGTATCGATAACGGTCTTGGCGTGACGGTACAATTTGATTACGGTTTCCGTGTGGACGTGGAACACGTACTGACGTCCAGCACCGATAACCTCGGCGACATGACTCTGGTGCGTTTGCGCTACGATTTCTGATTATCACCGATGTAAAAAAGGCCGCTTATGCGGCCTCTGACTGCTGACAAAATCCTCTGCACTTAAACGTTATGTTTTGTGCGCTCATAGAAACAAAGGATTCGGTCTTCAGGGTTTCCCCAAACACCCGAAAACCACGCTTTTCGGGTGTTTGTCATCTAACTAAGGCCGCTTATGCGGCCTTTTTCATTGCTGATCCGGTATCAGAATCCGCCGCGTGCCGACCGGCCCACCGCTTCACCCAACTGCCAAACCGCCATCGCATAATGGGTGCTGTGGTTGTAGCGAGTGATGGTGTAGAAGTTTGGCAGACCGTACCAATACTGATAACCGGTGCCAACATCCAGACGCAGCAGGCTGGCTTCCTGATTGTCGCCCAGCGATCCCTGTGGGCTCAACCCGGCCTCCGCCAGACTGGCGACGGAATAGCGGGTTTTAAACCCATTTTCCAATCCTGGCGCCTGGCCATTTGCCTGTACTGCCACGGGTTCACCCTTGGCCCAACCGTGTGCTTTAAAGTAGTTGGCAACGCTGCCGATGGCATCCACCGGATCCCACAGGTTGATGTGGCCGTCACCGTTGAAGTCAACCGCATAGCTCTTGAATGAAGACGGCATAAACTGACCGTAACCCATTGCCCCGGCGAATGAACCTCGCAGCTCCAGCGGGTCATCCCCTTCTGTGCGCGACATCAGCAAGAAGGTTTCCAGCTCGCCGGCAAAGTAGTCGGCGCGACGCGGATAGTCGAAGGCCAGCGTCGCCAGCGCATCGATAATGCGGGTTTTACCCATCACGCGGCCCCAACGGGTTTCAACGCCGATAATGCCGACAATGATCTCCGGCGGCACGCCGTAAACCTGATAGGCACGCTGCAACGCGTCCTGGTACTGATTCCAGAACTGCACGCCGTTTTGCACGTTGTCCGGGGTGATGAATTTATTACGATAACGCAACCAGGAGCCGTTTGGCCCGGTCGGTCCCTGGGTGCTTGGCGTCGGCGCCTGACGATCCATCAGCCGCAGCACGGAATCCAGCCGACGGGCCTGCGCCAATACGTCATGCAGTTGCTGGCGATCGAAACCGTGCTCCCGCACCATTTTATCGATAAAGCGGGCGGTGTTCGGGTTATTGGCGAAATCGCCGCCCAACGGCTGACCGGAATGCGCCGGCGTCAACAGGAATCCTCCTTTTACGGCGTTGTCCTGAGGCACGGCCGGGGTCGACTTCGGCCCGCTGCTACAGGCAGTGAGTAAGGTAAGCAGAGGGAGAAGAACAACTAAATGACGCATCGGATATCCATATAAGCCAGGCCAGTGATAAGTGTGGGTTATGTTAATCCATTGTCGGGTGCGAACAAACTGGATTATGTCGCTCATCACAGAGCAACAAGTCGAAGTATTTTCGAAATGTGATGCAAAGCACAGAAACAAAGCACCACTTAGGGTAAGTCCGCGATACAGACAAAAACCTAAACCTTGATTAAATGAGATAAACTCTCATTTTGACTCGACGCAAAGCCCCCTACGCTGCTTTTTTAGCGGCTCTTCCCGTCGGCAATGACTGATACAACGGAGTGTAATTTTGGATTCTCTCGGACAGATCGCTAAAAACACCTTTAAAAAATGTATTACTCGCCGCACCTACCTTTTCTCCATGCTTATTTTCGCCGCTGGCCTGATCTTGTTGTCCTATCTGTCGCCCTATCTGGATGAAAATCTGTTTCGTGTCTACGCACACAGCGACATCGGCGAGTTTTTTGCGGTGTTCGTCTACCTGCTGTGCATAATGCTGTGGTCGCTGAGCTGGATAGGGTTAACCCTGTGGTTTGTCGCCCGAACCGCCTTTCGGTTCAACGACATCGGCACGCTCGGTTGGCCGCTGGCCCTGATGCTGTATGGACTTAGCGTGGTGAATAACTACCATCCCGGCCCTGTCGAACGCTGGCTGATCCTGATAAGCCTATTAGGGCTGCTGTGCGCACTGCTGCTGCCCTCAGGGTTCCTGGCACGTAAGGCCGGTTAGACGCGTCGCCGCTGGCTATCTGCGGGGCAAGCGGTCACAATGCCACATCTCTCCCGGCCCAAACAGGAAATGCCATGTCTTGCCACTACCCCGCCCATTACGCCTTCGATAACGAAAGCGACGCCTGGCAGATTCACTTTCGCGATTTTCCTGAACAGCAGGCCGCCTGCTATAAACGTGAAGATATCGAGCTGGAAGCGCAGGAAAGCCTGCTGCTTGCTATCGCCATGGAAATGGAAGAAGGCCGTACGGTGCCTGCCCCTTCCCCTGCTCTGCCGGATGAATTGGCTATCCACCTGCCGGTGTTGGTGAAGCTAAAACTCGAACTGCATAACATTATGCTGGCCGGTGCCACCTCCAAAGCCGATCTGGCGCGCAAACTGGGCTTTAACGCCGGCCAGATGGATCGCCTGCTGGATGTGGCCTATGCCTCAAAGGTGGAAGCGCTGGAACAGGCGCTTTACCTGTTGGGCTATGAAGTCCAGACCTCGGTAGCAGAAGTTCGCCGGGGTTAAGAAAAATATTTTTGTCGGGGGCTAAATATTCTTCACTTTTCGCCGATGTGTTCGTTACCGAATCACCAAAAGCAAAAAGTGAAGGCTAAAAATGGAGTGGAGTCGCCGCAATATCTGGACCGTTATTCTGCTGTCGTGCCTTGTCTTCTGGGTCATCCTGCTGACCGGCGCCAACGCCGTCGCCTGATCCCTTTTCATAACATCACAGCAAGCATAATTATAAGGCCCGCGTCAGCGGGCTAATCCTCTTTTGCCTGATAAAAAAGGTAAATAAAAATCGTTTAAAAACAGTTAGCACTGGTTAATAAATCGCCAAAAAATGTGATCAAAAACACAGTATTGTAATCAGGCTGGCAATGGGAGTACATTAGCGCCGATCCTGTCGTGGTTCATGTTTTACCTCAAGGACTATGAAGCACGACGACCGGGTAATCCGTGGCCGAGGACGTTGTTCTTCCTTTTGAAGGATCCGCCTATTTGCCCTGGACTACCCACAAAATACTCAGCACAACAATCGGGATCATTGGCTTGCGAGGGACTCCAAACGGGAGTTGTTCAGTGAAATATTTTGTTATGGGCGTTTCATTCATGTTGGTGACATGGATTGGCACCTTTATGCTGATGGTTGCATAACCAAGGCATGACCGGGAATTTAGATAAAGGGGCGCACCAGCGCCCCTTTGTTGTTTCTGCTCCCCGGCTATTTCCCCGGCATCATGCGGCGCAAGGTATCGTCCTTACGCAGATAGTGGTGGTACAGCGCCGCCAACGCATGCGCGCCAATAATAAAGTAACCGGTATTGGCCAGGGTCTCATGCGTACTTTTGATTATCCGGCGCAACCACGGATCCGGCGTAACGAACTGCGGGACCTGCCAGCCCAGCAAAACCCACTCCTTTCCCCCGTAAGCCAGCGTCAGTACGCCCAACACCGGCAACGTTAGAAACAGCAGATAGAGCAACGCATGAAAGATTTTGGCGCCCCATTCCTGCCACTCTTCCAGCGGCGGTGTGGTTGCCGGCGTAGCATAACGCCGACGTAATCCCAGCCGGATGAACATCAGCAAAAAGACCGCCAGGCCAAAGTTAAAATGCAGATTTTTTACCAGCGACGCCAGATCATCCGGTACCGAGTTCTTCAGCAGCATCGCCGCGTAGGTGAGGATCACCATCAGCAGCGTCAGCCAGTGCAATACAATTTGCGATTTTGCGTAACGATTACCCATACAGGCTTCCAAATAAATAAAGAAAATCTTATTGGATCATAGTGGGTAAATAATGAAGAAAACCTTAGCGGGAAGAAAAAAGCCGGCGCGAATGCACCGGCCTGAAGGCATTACTTGGTCGCAGCCGAGGTGCTGCTCTTGGCCGGCTTGATCAGCCCGTCAGCACGGAACATCGCTTTGATACCGCGAACCGCCTGGCGGATACGATCCTGATTTTCAATCAATGCAAAACGCACGTGGGTGTCGCCATAATCGCCAAAGCCGATGCCTGGCGATACGCAGACCTTGGCCTCCGCCAACAGGCGTTTGGCAAACTCCAGCGAACCGAGATGCGCATAAGGCTCGGGGATTTTGGCCCAAACGTACATCGAAGCTTTCGGATTTTCCACCATCCAGCCCGCCTCATGCAGCCCTTTGACCAGCACGTTACGGCGCTGGCGATACTGTTCTGCAATATCCAGTACGCATTGCTGGTCGCCTTCCAGGGCAGCAATCGCGGCGACCTGCAGCGGGGTGAACGTCCCGTAGTCGTGATAGCTCTTGATGCGTGACAGTGCGTTGACCAGCTCCGGGTTGCCGACCATAAAGCCGATGCGCCAACCCGCCATGTTGTAGCTTTTCGACAGGGTGAAAAATTCTACCGCGATATCTTTGGCACCCGGCACCTGCATGATCGACGGCGCTTTCCAGCCGTCATAAACGATGTCGGCGTAAGCCAGATCGTGGATCACCAGCACGTCGTATTGCTTGGCCAGCGCCACCACGCGTTCGAAGAAGTCCAGCTCAACGCACTGGGCGGTAGGGTTCGACGGGAAGCCGAGGATCATCATTTTCGGACGCGGAATGGTTTCACGAATGGCGCGCTCCAGCTCACCAAAGAAATCCACGCCGTCCACCAGCGGCACAGAACGCACCTGCGCGCCGGCGATTACCGCACCGTAAATATGGATCGGGTAACTCGGGTTCGGCACCAGCACGGTATCGCCATGATCGAGCGTCGCCAGCATCAGGTGCGCCAGGCCTTCTTTCGAACCAATGGTGACAATGGCTTCAGTTTCGGGATCGATCTCCACCTGGTAGCGGTCGGCATACCAGCGTGAAATCGCACGGCGCAAACGCGGGATACCGCGCGAGGTAGAATAGCCGTGGGTGTCGTCACGCTGCGCAACGGTGCAGAGTTTTTCCACAATGTGCGGCGGCGTCGGCCCGTCGGGGTTGCCCATGCTGAAATCGATAATATCCTCGCCGCGACGGCGTGCAGCCATCTTGAGTTCGGCGGTGATGTTGAATACGTAAGGGGGGAGACGTTCAATACGCGTGAAACGGCGTTGCGGACTATTATCAGCCATAGGGACCTCAAAGTGACGTTAGCGCCCGGACCATCCGAGCGACGCTGGCCAATCTGTCGATTGACCGGATATTGAACATATCTCAGCCCCGGCAGGCTTGTCGATACCTCGCGCAATATTTTTATTTACCGGCCCTGAACTCCCTCGCCAACAGCCCGAACTGCCAGTCATCGCGCCATTGCCCCGCCAGCCGGTAGTTATCGCGCAACGTCCCCTCCAGCAAGAAACCGCATGACTCCAGCAGTCGGCGCGAGGCGATATTACCTTCGGTCACGGTGGCCGTCAGCTTATGAAAATCGCAGGCGTTAAAACCGAAATCCAGCACCGCCCGCAACGACTCCTTGCCGTAGCCCTTGCCCTGCCCGGACGGCAAACTGCCATAGCCCACTTCCGCCTGTTGGTAAGGTAACCACTGCGGGCGAAAACCGGTCATCCCTACCACTTCTCCACTGGCCTTTTCTCGCATTACCAGGCACAACCACTGCTCCCCATATTTGTCCCAGACGGGGAGTCTGGCTTCAAAGCGCGTGCGAATTTCTGCTTCACTGAGCGGATCGGCGATATAACGAATCACCTCGGGATCCTGATACAAGCGCAGAAACAGCGGCCAATCGTTGGCCGTTATCGACTGCAGGGTCAAACGTTCAGTGACCAGTTTCATCTAAAATCTCCGAAAAACGAAAATGAGGAAGTTACGAATGAAAGATATCCCTTTATTTTCCTCTATTAAATTCAGATAATCATTAACGTCAAAACAACAAAACCATAACGCCTTACCCGGTCCCCTACAACCGTCCGTCGTTGCCCAGCGGCAGCGCGAGGAGAACACCATGGCTTCCTTACTGATTGACGATATTCCCAGCGCCATTACCGCCGTTAAAAGGCAATTGCGACAGGCTTTGCCAAATTATCGCGAAACCTTTCTGGCGCTGGAAGACAACATCCGCCAGCAGGTTGAACAAATTCGCCAGGAACTGGCCGCCGGTCAGAACCCGGTGCCGCAAATCGATGCCGAAGATATTCTGCAGCAACGCGTCAGCGAGCAGCAAAAAGCCTTGATCAAACAGCGTGGTGCCTGCGCCATCCGCGGCGTGTTTCCTCGCGATAAAGCCGAAGCCTGGAACCGGGAAGTCGGCAACTACCTGGAGCGCAACAACTTCGTTGAACGCCTGAAAGGCGCTGCCGAAGATAACTACTTCGGTAAACTAGCCGCCAGCAAACCGCAAATCTACGGTATTTACTGGTCAAAACCGCAGGTGGAAGCACGTCAGGACGCGCGCATGCACGCTGTGCAGGTGTTCCTCAACAGCCTGTGGGAAACCGAGAGTAACGGCAAACAGCACTTTGACCCGACGCGCGTTACCACCTATGCCGATCGCACCCGCCGCCGTCCGCCAAACTCCTCTTCGCTCGGCCTGTCGCCGCACGTCGACAGCGGCACCATCGAACGCTGGCTGGATGAGAATTTCCGTTACGTCTATCGTCACGTGTTCTCAGGCAACTGGCAGGCTTACGATCCCTTTGCCGCCGATGGTCGCACCGAAGTACGTGAAATCGCGTCACCGGCGGTGTGTTCGATGTTCCGCACCTTCCAGGGCTGGACAGCATTAACGCCGCAGCGCACCCACGCCGGCACGCTGAACCTGGTGCCGATTGCCAACGCCATGGCCTACGTGTTGCTGCGTGCGCTGCAGGATGACGTCGCGGATGACGATCTGTGCGATGCCGCACCAGGCCGGGCGCTGTCGATCTCCGAAAAATGGCATCCCCTTTTATTAAGTGGGATTTCCCCTATTCCCGATTTGGAACCGGGCGACACGGTGTTCTGGCACTGCGACGTGATCCATGCGGTGGAAAACGAGCATAACGGCGAGTTCGACAGCAACGTGATGTACATCGCCGCCGCACCGGGCTGCGAGAAGAACGACGCTTACCTGCAACGCCAACTGCCCAGTTTTATGAGCGGTAAAACACCGCCTGACTTCGCCCCCGATGATTTCGAGGTGGATTTCGACGGGCGCGCCACGGTCGACCTGTTGACCCCACTCGGCAAAGAACAGTTAGGCATCAAATAAGCGCGTCCCCGTGGTGCGCCGCCGGCCGCCACGGGGCCAATCCGCTGTGATATACTCCGCCCTATCTTTCCGCCGCAGCGAGAGCCCGTCGTGCACCCTTTTTTTGAAATGCTGTTAGCGGTATTCGATCGCGCAGCGCTGATGCTGATCTGCCTGTTTTTCCTCACCCGCACCCGGTTGTTCCGCCAGTTGCTGCAAAAAGAGGACCATACGCCGCTTGAACTGGGCATGGTCACCGCCATTTTCTCGCTGTTTGCGCTGTTCAGCACCTATTCAGGCGTCAACGTGGAAGGCTCGCTGGTCAACGTGCGGGTGATCGCCATCATGGCCGGCGGCATCCTGTTCGGCCCCTGGGTAGGGATAGTCACGGGGATTATCGCCGGGGTGCACCGCTACCTGATTGATATCGACGGTATCACCTCGGTTCCCTGTCTGATCACCAGCATCATTGCCGGTATCAGCGCCGGCTATATCAACCTGAAGGTGAAGAAAGAGCAGCGTTGGCGCGCCGGGATCGTCGGCGGCATGCTGTGCGAATGCCTGACCATGCTGTTGATTGTGCTGTGGGCCAAGCCGACCGAGCTGGGGCTGGATATTGTCTCCAAAATCGCCCTGCCGATGATCCTCGGCACGGTGTGCATCGGCCTGATCGTGCTGCTGGTGCAGAGCGTGGAAGACGAAAAAGAAGTGATTGCCGCGCGGCAAGCCAAGCTGGCGCTGGATATTGCCCGCAAAACGCTGCCCTATTTCCGTAATATCAACAGCGAAACGCTGGCCACCATTTGCGACATCATTCGTCATGACATTCAGGCCGATGCGGTGGCCATCACGGATACCCACCAGGTGCTGGCCTACGTCGGCGTGGGCGAAGAGGCATACCCCATTGGGCGTGAAGGGCTGAGTCGCGTCACCCGCGAAAGCATCCGGCACGGCAAGATCATCATCAAAAATAACCTGGAAAACCCGGCCACGCCGCAGATCCACTCGCAGTTGGTGATCCCACTGTGGGAAAAGGGAGAAGTGACCGGCGCGCTGAAAATTTACTACTGCCACGCCCACCAGATCACCAATACGCTGAAGGTGATGGCGGTCGGTCTGTCGCAGATCATCTCCACCCAAATGGAGGTCTCGCGTATTGAGCATCTGCGTCAAATGGCGGACAAGGCGGAAATGCGCGCCCTGCAGAGCAAGATTAATCCCCATTTCCTGTTCAACGCCCTGAACGCCATTTCGTCCTCGATCCGCATCAATCCGGACACCGCTCGTCAGCTGATTATCAACCTGTCGCGCTACCTGCGTTATAATTTGGAGCTGAACGACGAGTTGATCGACATCCGCAAGGAACTGCATCAAATTCAGGATTACATCGCCATCGAACAGGCGCGTTTCGGCGCCAAGCTGACGGTGATCTATGATATCGATGACGACATCTCGGTGCGTATTCCCAGCCTGCTGATCCAGCCGCTGGTCGAGAACGCCATTGTGCACGGCATTCAACCGTGCAAGGGCAAAGGGGTAGTGGTGATTGCGGTGAAAGATCAGGGCGATCGAGTCAGGATTTCGGTCAAAGATACCGGTCACGGTATCGACCCGCAGGTCATCGAACGCGTCGCCCGCAACGAGATGCCTGGGCACAATATCGGCCTGCTGAACGTGCATCATCGCGTCTCCCTGCTGTACGGCGAAGGGTTGCGAATTCGCCGTCTGGAACCCGGCACCGAGATTGCCTTTTACATCAGCAAAAACGGCGGCAAACTGCCGGTGGATAACAGCGCGCTGCCAGCCGGAGAGCCATCATGAAAGCCATCATTGTCGAAGACGAGTTTCTCGCTCAGGAGGAGCTCAGTTATCTGATCAAGAAACACAGCAATATCGTCATCGAAGCCACCTTCGATGACGGGCTGGACGTGCTGAAATACCTGCAAAACCATCAGGTAGACGCCATTTTCCTCGACATCAATATTCCGTCATTGGACGGCGTACTGCTGGCGCAAAACATCAGCAAATTTGCGCACCGGCCTTCGATAGTGTTTATCACCGCCTATAAAGAACATGCGGTGGAAGCGTTCGAAATCGAAGCGTTTGACTACATCCTCAAGCCCTATCACGAGGCACGCATCGTCACCATGCTGCAAAAGCTGGAGGCGCTGCATAACCGCCCGGCCAACCTGCCGGAACAGGCCAGCGCACCGAACCGCAGCAGCCACAGCATTAACCTGATCAAAGACGAGCGGATTATCGTTACCGACATCAACGACATTTACTATGCCGCTGCCGATGAGAAAGTGACGCGAGTTTACACCCGGCGCGAAGAGTTTGTGATGCCGATGAACATCACCGAATTTTACGGCCGCCTGCCCGAGGAGCATTTCTTCCGCTGCCACCGTTCCTACTGCGTCAATCTGTCAAAAATTCGCGAGATCGTCCCTTGGTTCAATAACACCTATATTCTGCGGCTGAGCGACCTCGATTTTGAAGTGCCGGTCAGCCGCAGCAAGGTCAAAGAGTTTCGCAAGCTGATGCGCCTGTAATCGCCAGCGGCTACCAGCGTGGCCCCGGCCCGTAGTAATAACCTGGCGGTGGCGGAGGCGGCATGCGGTAATGCGGGCGATCGCGCCATTCGCGCCGTGGCGGACCGTAATAGATCACCCGCGGTGGTGGGCCATAGTAATAGCCACGCGGACGTTCATAGCCACGATGTTCAGCCCACCAGCGTGGATCGCGCCAGCGACCGCCGTCCCAATAGTGACCGCGATTATCGCGATCGCCGATATGCAACGAAAGCCCCGGCACATTCACACCGATGGACACGTCCGCATGGCTCACTAACGGCAGCGACAGCAGTGCGGCCAGTAACAACACTGTTTTTTTCATCTTAACGACTCCTGCAAAGCGGAACCCGTCCGTTCACCGCTAACATAGGCCTGTGCCCGCCGCCGCTCTATAGGAACAGTGCCCATTTACGCCTTTCGCACACATCCTTCACAATTTACCCACAATCTTGCACCGATGATTTACAATAAATCGCTGATATTCTTGATGTAGATCACGTGGCATCAGCTGCATTTCATCCCCTTTTACCCCCTAAAACGGCAACTCATGCGCTGCCAGATGCATTTCATTCCTTCCCTTGTGCAACTCATTCCCGATCCGCCGCCGAGTGGTACTACCAGCCATATAATATGCCCATACCGCGGGGCTACAGACGCTACCGCAAATTCTCGCCAACGGCTGACCGCCCGGCAATACACACACAGGAAGGAGACCGGCCATGAACACTAAACCGGTAAATCGCAGCTTAATCGTTCTGGGCACCATCATCTGCCAGATGGGTCTCGGCACTATCTATACCTGGAGCCTGTTCAACCAGCCGCTGGTCGACAAGTTCCACTGGGGCCTCGGTGACGTCGCCACCACCTTCTCCATCACCAGCTTCTTCCTGGCCTTCGCCACCCTGTTTGCCGGCAAACTACAGGAACGCTTCGGCATCCGTAACCTGACGCTGTTCTCCGGTATCCTGGTAGGTCTGGGGCTGATTGCCAGCGCCTACGTCAGCTCGCTGGACATGATTTACCTGCTGGCCGGCGTGGTGGTCGGTTTCGCGGTAGGTATCGCCTATATCTCTACCCTGTCCAACCTGATCAAATGGTTCCCGGCCAACAAAGGCTTGATCTCGGGTATCTCTGTGGGGGCTTTTGGTAGCGGCAGCCTGTTGTTCAAATACGTCAACGCCGCGCTGATTGCCGACGTGGGCGTCTCCAGTGCCTTCTTCTACTGGGGTGCCATTGTTATGGCGCTGATTGTTCTGGGCTCCCTGCTGCTGAAAGAACCCGTATTGGCAAGCAAATCCGCACAGCAGAGCGCGGGGAACCTGGGCAACGACTTCAGCGTACGCCAGATGCTGGCGACCAAAGAAGCCTACCTGCTGTTCATGATTTTCTTCGCTGCCTGCATGAGTGGTCTCTACCTGATCGGTATCGTCAAAGATATGGGCGTGCAACTGGCCGGAATGGACCTGGCGACCGCCGCCAACACCGTGTCCGCCGTCGCTATCTTTAACACCGCAGGCCGCATCATTCTGGGCACGCTGTCTGACAAAGTGGGCCGTATGCGCGTCATCAGCTTCACCATGCTGGTTACCGTGCTGGCGATTGTGGCGCTGAGCTTCCTCACCCTGAATCACACACTGTTCTTTATCTGCGTCGGCGCAGTCGCCTTCTGCTTCGGGGGCAACATCACCGTGTTCCCAGCGATTGTCGGTGACTTCTTCGGCCTGAAAAACCACAGCAAAAACTACGGCATCATCTATCAAGGCTTCGGTTTGGGCGCGCTGGCGGGGTCATTTGTCGCCAAATACTTCGGCGGCTTCCACGCGACCTTTATGGTGATTGGCGTGCTGTCCATCGCTTCCCTGATTATCACCTTGTTCATCAAGGCACCGAAAGCGGTAGCGCAGGAAGAAGAAACATTCGAGCCGGCGCATCTGGCTAAAGCCTGATAGCTTAGACGGCAAAAAGGGGCGCAACCCACTGGGTTGCGCCCCTTTTTTATCGCTGCGTCAGGTTACAGATGCATCCCCAGCGTCTGGCGCAGGTGGGCACCGGCACCCAGCAAGCCCGGTTGGCCATGGGTGATCATGAATACCGGGATCTCACGTACATAATCTTTGAAACGTCCTTTATCCTCGAACGCCGCACGGAAACCGGAAGCTTTAAAGAATTCCATAAAGCGCGGCACAATACCCCCGGCGATGTAAACGCCGCCAAAGGTCCCCAGGTTCAACGCCAGATTGCCGCCGAAACGGCCCAAAATTACGCAAAACAGCGACAGGGCACGACGGCAATCGATGCAGCTGTCGGCCAATGCGCGCTCGGTAATGTCCTTCGGCTCCAGCTTTTCCGGCAGCCGGTTATCCGACTTGACGATAGCGCGGTAAAGATTGACCAGGCCCGGACCGGACAGGACGCGTTCGGCGGAGACATGACCCACTTCGGCGCGCAGTACCTCCAGAATGATGTCCTCTTCTTCGCTGTTCGGCGCAAAGTCCACGTGACCGCCCTCGCCCGGCAGGCTCACCCAGCGGCGGTTAACGTGCACCAGATGCGCCACCCCCAGGCCAGTCCCGGCACCGTATACCGCAATAGGTTTGTCTTTTTGCGCGTTACCGCCGCCGAACTGCAACACGTCGTCTTCTGACAGCATCGGGATCGCCATCGACACGGCGGTGAAGTCATTGATCACTTCCAGATGGCTCAGCCCCAGGTTGGCCTTCATCTCTTTAATCGAAAACGCCCAGGTGTGATTGGTCATGGCAACCCAGTCTTCGGTGACCGGGCAGGCAATCGCGATACAGGCGTCCTGCACCTGAATATCATGCTCTTGCAAATATTGGCGGATCACCGCCTCCAGACTGTCAAACTCCAGGCCGGAATAGGTTTTCACCTGGGTAATTTCACCCGTCGCCACAGTGCACAACGCCAGGCGGGCATTGGTGCCGCCTACATCACCTACGAGGGCATAGGTCATCAGTATCTTCTCCGCAAAATGAATAATAGAAAGCTGCCCACACTGTAAAATCCCGCCGCAAAAACAACAATCACCATCCTCCGCGCTGCCGTCCATTAGCGATCCAGATCACAAAAAACGTTTCAGCCTGGCGGCTTCAAGGCGATTTGAAACAAATTGCGGCAAAAAACGTCGCGCAGTGGCTGTTAACCGTCATAACTCGTAGGCACTATTACTCCGCTGTGGACCTGGCCCAGCCGGAAATTTCTTTGCGTGCCAGCGTGTCGATTGTCTGGCAAGCTAGCGCTATAACCCAATCACCCGTTCGCCCTGCCAGCCAGAGGGCCATTGACAAGGGATCCCCGCATGTTGCACCCGCGCGCCAATGCCATGTTGGCCTTCGCTCTGCCTGCTCTCATTATCGGTTCTGCCTCAAGTTTGGTGCTCATTCTGGTGATGAAGTTCGCCGAGGCCCTGCAGCGGCTGCTCTGGGTCAATGTTCCCGCAGCGTTGAATATTGACACTCACTCCCCCTGGTGGCTGGTGGGCATGTTAACGCTCACCGGCGTCGCCGTCGGGCTGATTATCCGTTTTCTCCCCGGCCATGCAGGGCCGGATCCGGCGACCGAGTCTTTGATCGGTATGCCGTTGCCGCTTTCTGCGGTGCCTGGGCTGGGGCTGGCGTTGATTATTGGCCTGGCGGGCGGAGTCAGTTTGGGGCCGGAAAATCCGATCACCGCCATCAATATTGCGCTGGTGGTGGCGGCAGGTTCGCGTTTGCTGCCGAAAGTGCCGCGTATGGACTGGATTATTCTCGCGGCGGCCGGCACCATCGGCGCGCTGTTTGGCACCCCGGTCGCCGCGGCGCTGATCTTTTCGCAAACCCTGGCGGGCAATAATGACGTTCCCTTGTGGGACAGGCTATTTGCCCCGCTGATGGCGGCAGCGGCGGGAGCGGTCACCACCCAGCTATTTTTCACCCCGAATTTCTCACTGCAAATTGATGCCTATGCCGCGACCCGGCTGGCAGATATTTTCAGCGGCTCGATAGTCGCCCTGATCGCTATCGCGCTGGGTATGGTAGCCGTGTGGAGTTTTCCGCACATTCATCGCCTATTTCATTCGATTAAGAATCCGGTGCTGATGCTGGGGTTAGGCGGCTTTGTGCTCGGCCTGCTGGCGCTGATCGGCGGTGAAATCACGCTATTCAAAGGGCTGGACGAAATGAAGCAGTTAGCCATCGGTGAGAATTTCTCCGTCACGGAGCTGATGCTGATTACGCTGACTAAACTGGCGGCGCTGGTGATTGCCGCTGCCAGTGGCTTTCGCGGCGGGCGCATCTTCCCGGCGGTGTTTGTCGGCGTAGCCTTGGGGCTGATGCTGCATCAGCACGTGCCGGCCGTGCCGGCAGCCATTACCGTTTCCTGCGCCATTATGGGGTTGGTACTGGTGGTCACGCGTGACGGCTGGCTCAGCCTGTTTATGGCCGTTGCGGTGGTGCCGGAGCTGCATCTGCTGCCGGTGCTGTGCATCGTGATGCTGCCCGCCTGGCTGGTGCTGGCGGGCAAACCGCTGATGCTGGTGGGCAAGGGCAAACAGCTTCCCCCGCGCGAAGATTAAGCCAGCGCGAATTCCGCTGCGGCGCGCGCATGGATTTCGGTGGTGTCGAATACCGGCACTGACGCATCTTGCGCGCTGACCAGCAGGCCAATTTCGGTACAGCCGAAAATAATGCCCTGAGCCCCCTGCTGCTCCAGATCACCGATAATGCGGCGATACTCGTCACGCGACGCATCGCGGATTTTACCCAGGCACAGTTCTTCATAAATAATGCGGTGCACAATGTCACGATCGGCGGCTACGGGAGTGACCACCTCGATACCGTGCTTTTCCTGCAGTCGCCCACGGTAGAACTCCTGCTCCATGGTAAAGCGCGTACCGAGCAGCCCAACGCGACGAATATCCTGTTGGCGCACCTGCAGCGCGGTGGCGTCGGCGATGTGGATCAGCGGTAAACCGCTGGCCTGCTCGACCGCATCCGCCACCTTGTGCATGGTGTTGGTGCAAATGACGATGGCCTGCGCACCGGCGGCGCGTAATGAGGTCGCCGCATCAGCCAACAAGCGCCCGGCACCGGCCCAGTCGCCCTGATGCTGCAGGCGTTCCACCTCGTGAAAGTCGACGCTGTAGAGCACGATTTTAGCGGAATGCAGACCGCCCAGCCGTTGCTTAACCTGTTCATTGATCGTGCGGTAATAAGGAATGGTCGATTCCCAGCTCATACCGCCCAGCAGTCCCAGCACTTTCATCATTGCTCCTCGTTTCATCGCCGTAATTCTTCGACATTACCTCAGAATCACGGCGGATACGACGGCTTATTTCGCGCCGGAATTCACCGGCTGGCGCGCCTCGAACCAGCGCTGACGCAGCGTGTCGTACACCCAGTTATAGAGCATGGTGTACGGCAGGAAGAACAGGAAGAAACCGATCTCCAGCATAAAGGCCTGAACGAAAGAAATGCTCAGCATCCAGGCGGCAATCGGCACGCCGATCAGCACAAAACCGGCCTCAAAGCCCAGCGCGTGAAACACCCGCACTTTAAGATTACGTGCCACACGGCTCACCGGCCACAGGCGGTCAAATACCGTGTTATAAACCATGTTCCAAACCATGGCGACGGTGGATAACATCACCGCCAACGCACCGATCTGCACCATCGAACGGTTGAGCAGCCAGGCGCCCAGCGGGGCGCAAATCATCACTGCGATAGCCTCAAAACCGACGGCGTGGACGATACGTTCAATGAAAGACTTGTTTTGCAGTTGCATACATCACCTGTTTTTTTACCTTATTAATTTATAGGGGCGCTGCAAGCCGCGCCCGTGTTACCAGGAGCGGATTTATTCGCCTCCTATGAAAACCAGGTGATTATCATCGAGTTTTTGAGTAGATTAAAGATAGGTTCCATCTATAAAGTAGATACATCATGCGCTACTCCCCCGAAGCTTTGCTGGCCTTCGTTGAAGCCGCCGCCCTGGGCTCTTTTTCCGCCGCGGCCCGTAAGCTGCGTAAAAGCCAGTCGACCATCAGTACCGCCATCGCCAATCTTGAGGCCGATCTGGGTTTGATCCTGTTCGATCGCCAGGCACGCCAGCCGGTACTGACAGCCGCTGGGCGGAAAGTGCTGGGCCATGTACAGGAAATTCTTGCGGCCAGCGAACGGTTGGATGCCCTGAGCATTCGGCTGGCGGACAATATAGAGCCGCGCTTAAGCGTAGTGTTTTCCGATACCTATCAGCCGAAACACCATGACCGGCTGATGCAGCAGTTCGAGCAGCGTTATCAGGATATCGAACTGGAGTGGATGATCGCTGAAGAAGGTGACGTGATTGACCTGCTGCAAATCGGTCGCGCGCACCTGGGCATGGTTGAGGTGCAAAAACAGTATCCGCCAGACATCGCCTTTGCCCGGCTGCCGGAGCAAACCGAAATGGGGCTGTTCGTCGCACATTCGCACCCGATGGCGCAAACTGCCTCGCCCACGCCTGAACAACTGTCCAGCACGCGGCAACTTATCCTGAACACCTATACCGGTGCCGAAACCGCCCGCTCCGGCGGGCTGGTATGGTCAGCCCCCAGCTATCTGCTATTGCTGGAAATGGCGGAACAAGGGTTTGGCTGGGCGGTACTGCCCCGCTGGCTGGTGCAGCAATACGGTCACCACAGGCTCACCGAGCTGCGTCCGCGCGGCTGGCCCAAGCTGATATCGGTGGATGCGGTTTGGTCTAAGCTGACCCCGCCGGGACCGGCGGGGTACTGGATGCTGGAGCGGCTTTTGGAAAGCTAACAGGTTCAGGCCGCCGCGTTACGTGACTGAAGGGCACTTGAGATCGTTTGCAGCAGTTCGGGAATGTCCATCTTCGGCAGCACCACTTCGACAAAGGCCAGCTGTGGGCTGTCGGCCACTTCGCTCAGCACCTGGCGCAGCTGTTCCGGTTCGCTAACGCGTAACGCTTTCACTTGGCGTTCAGCACCTAACGCCTGCGGCAGTTGGGTCCAGTTCCAATGAGCGATGTCGTTATAACGCTGGTTCGGGCCGTGGATTGCCCGTTCAATGGTGTATCCGTCATTATTCAGCAGGAAGATCACCGGCTTTAGCCCATCGCGCAACATCGATCCCAATTCCTGCACCGTCAGCTGTGCTGAACCGTCGCCGATCAGCAGCACCACTCGCCGCTCCGGCTCCGCCGTCTGTGCACCGAACGCCGCCGGCAGTGTGTAACCGATAGATCCCCACAGCGACTGGACGATGAAGCGGCAGCCTTGTGGCAAGCTTAGCGATGCCGCGCCAAAACAGGCGGACCCCTGCTCGGCGAGCAGGATATCGCCCGGCCGCAAAAAGCCCTGTATCTGTTGCCAGAAACCGTGCTGATCCAGACCGCTGCCGTTCGGATCCGGCAACGCTGAACGTTTAATCTCTGACCGTTGCCATTGGTTGGCCAGCGACAAGGTTAACTGGTGTAACGCGATAACCGCGTCACGCATCGGGATTTGACTGAATACCTGCTGCCCCACACGCGATTCAAAGGGCTGAAGATCAATACATTTCTCGGCAGGAAGGTGCTGACTGAATCCGGCGGTAATGGTATCGGTAAAACGTACGCCAACATTAATGATCACGTCGGCGTTCTCGATCAGCTGTTTTACCTGTGGCTCGCTAGCCGCACCGACGTAGGTCCCGGTGAAACAGGCATGAGTTTCGTCCAATACGCTCTTGCCAAGCAGCAAGGTTGAATGCGGCATATCCACCTCATTCATCCACTGCTCCAGCACCTTTTCAGCACCGAAGCGTTCGGCCAGGAAATCGGCCAACAGGGAAACCCGCCGGGCCGGTAACAGCAACTCCCGTGCGGCGGCGATAAAGCCCTGCAGTGATGCCGGTGAAAGATTGGCCTGTCGTAGCATTAATGGGGCAGGCTTTGACACCAGCGGCGCTTCAGCTACGTCGCTCGGCAGCAGCAGATAGACCGGACGACGCTCGAACAGCGCGGTAGTCAGCAGGCGATCTATTTCCCCTTCGGCGTTATCGGCGGTGAGGCTGGCCTGAGCCACGGTCACCTCTTTCGCCATGCGGGCGAAGTGACCAAAATCCCCGTCGCCCAGGGAGTGATGCAACAATTCTCCAGCCCGTTGCGCACGCAGAGCCGGGGCGCCCACCACGTGGATCACCGGCAGGTATTCGGCATAGCTGCCGGCAATACCGTTGACCGCGCTCAATTCACCTACGCCAAAAGTCGTCAACAAGGCAGCGGCGGGTTTACAGCGCGCGTAACCGTCAGCAGCATAGGCGGCATTAAGTTCATTGGCGCACCCTACCCAGGTGATTTGCGGGTGATCGATCACGTGATCAAGAAACTGCAGGTTATAGTCACCAGGCACGCCAAAGAAGTGCCGGATGCCGATCTGAGCTAAACGATCGAGTAGGTAATCAGCCACCGTATAGTTCTTATTCATGATCATCACCTGCCAAGGGTTAGGATTTTCAGTATTAAGTATCGAAGATGTTGTATAAATTTCGAACTTTATGTCTGAAAGGTAACTGGAAACCCTGCGTTACATCCCTGCCCCATTGGCTGGCATTGGGCCGCTCTGATAAGCCATGTTGATATACAGGCTGTTTAGCGTGATCGCAGCCTCTGACAAATGCGGTGAAAGCGCATACACTAAAATTCATTTCACCTCCGCTGAAAAGGGTTCGTATGCTCTACCAGGCTGATTCTTCACGTTATCAAAGTATGGAATACCGTCGCTGCGGCCGCAGCGGGCTAAAGCTCCCGGCCATTTCACTTGGCTTATGGCATAACTTTGGTGACGTCACGCTGTATGACAATGCTCGCAAGCTGATCCACTGCGCGTTTGATCTCGGCATTACCCATTTCGATCTGGCCAACAATTATGGCCCGCCGCCCGGCTCCGCCGAGGAAAACTTCGGTCGCATTCTCAAGGCGGATTTGAAGTCCTGGCGCGATGAACTGATCATCTCGTCAAAGGCTGGTTACACCATGTGGCCCGGGCCTTATGGGGATTGGGGCTCGAAAAAGTACCTGGTCGCCAGCCTGAATCAAAGCCTGCAGCGCATGGGGCTGGAATACGTGGACATCTTCTATCACCATCGACCGGATCCGGATACGCCGCTGGAAGAAACCATGGCCGCCCTGGATTTGCTGGTACGACAGGGCAAGGCGCTTTACGTCGGGTTGTCCAACTACCCTGCCGATCGTGCGCGCCAGGCGTTCAGCATTCTGCAGCAGCTCGGCACGCCCTGCGTGATCCATCAGCCGAAATACTCCATGTTCGAACGTTGGGTGGAGCCAGAATTGTTGGATACGCTGGAAGAACACGGTGTGGGTTCTATCGCCTTCTCACCGCTGGCCGGCGGCCTGTTGACCGATCGTTATCTGCAGGGCATTCCCCAGGATTCACGCGCTGCCAGCGGCAGCCAGTTCCTGCAACCCGATCAGCTCACCGAGGATAAACTGGGAAAAATTCGTCGACTTAATGCACTGGCGCAGCAGCGCGGACAGAAGCTATCGCAAATGGCGCTGGCCTGGGTATTGCGTGGCGATCGCGTCACTTCGGCACTGATTGGCGCCAGCAAGACCAGCCAAATTGAAGACGCCGTAGGCATGTTGGCTAACCGCACCTTTACCGATGATGAAATTAAGCAGATCGAGCAAATATTAATGTAATCGCTTACAATTATCGCCGGTTTATCGCCGGCGATAACGCCGGCCGCGCCAGACAAATCTTAAATCACTCTCCCTGCCCCGTTTTTAAGAATGCCGCTAAGATTCAACCCTATCCACAAAGGCTAATATGCCGATATTGCAGGTAAAACTATAAGGCTGTTTTATAAACTGATGAACGCGCTTCATTAATTGTAAAACCGGCCAAGCCGCTACGGCGGAAAGGAGCATTCATGTTTAAACCTCTGTTATTGGCCGCTCTGTTGGTGGTGTCAACGCTGCCTGCCATCCAGCCAGCGCAGGCGGAAGGGCTGAGTATCGATCTGATGCCGGGCGTCTCATTACGTATCGGTGAGCAAGACAATCGCGGCCGTTACTGGGACGGTTATGACTGGCGCGACCGCGACTGGTGGCAGGGCCATCAGGGTCGGTACCTGGGTGAACGCAATCGTCGGGGCTACAACTGGGATGGTTATCGCTGGCGCGACAACAATTACTGGCGCAAGAATTATTACTATCATGAGGGGCGCTATCGTAAATACGATAAGCACTATTATAAGCACCATGAGAAGCATCACGGGAAAGGCCGACGTCATGACGATCGCGATCATCGCCACCATGACCACGATGATTGACGGCCAAAGGCCGTCAGCCCGCCTAATCTCCCGCATTTAACAGAGCGAGAAACCCGGGGCGCCCGGGTTTCCGCTGATATTGAGCTTGAGTGAACCGCATTAGACTCAATGTCGGCCTTTCATTTGGTGTCCGCTCAGAGAAGGCTGCTGACCAGCAGGTAGCCGTTCAGCCCAACCACCACCAGCACGATCACTTTCCCTATCGCCTGTATGCTGCGGCTGTTGACCATCTCCCCCATCAGCTCGCGGTTGCCGGTGAACGACAACAGCGGCACCAGCGCCAGCGCAATACCGAAACTCAGCAGCACCTGGCTCAGTACCAGAATACGCGTAGCGTCCATGCCCATCATAATGACGATAAACGACGGCAGCATGGTGACCACCCGGCGCACCCACAGCGGAATATAAAAGTGTACAAATCCCTGCATCACAACCTGCCCTGCCAGCGTCCCCACCACGGTGGAAGATAATCCGGCAGCGACCAGACTCAGTCCGAAGATGGTCGCTGCCGCCTGACCCAATAGCGGCTGCAGCGTCAGATAAGCCTGATCGAGATCGGCAATGCCGCTGTGGCCATTAAAATGGAAGGCCGCAGCGGCGGTAGCCATCATCGCCAGGTTAACAAAACCGGCTATGGTCATGGCAATGGCGACGTCAAACTTGGTGGCCGCGTAGCGATCGGCTTTTGAATGCTCACCGCCGGTCTGGGTTAATGACGAATGCAGATAAATCACGTGCGGCATGATGGTGGCGCCGAGCACCCCGGCAGCCAAAAATACCGCGTCGCCGTTCGGCAGGTCCGGTATCGCCATGCCTTTCAACAAAGGCTCCAACTGCGGTTGTGAAAATACCAATTCCACCATATAAGCTGCGGCAACAAACAGCAGCAAACCGCCGATCACCATTTCCAGCGGTTTCTGCCCGCGTTTTTGCAGCATCAGGATAAGGAACGTGGCGATACCGGTCAGGATCGCCCCTTCCAGCAGCGTGACGCCCAGCAGCAGTTTGAAGCCAATCGCTGCACCAATAAACTCGGCCAAATCTGTGGCCATGGCAATGATTTCCGCCTGAACCCAATAGGCCCAAACCGCCGGACGCGGGAAACGATCGCGAATGTGCTCTGCCAGATTTTTACCGGTGGCAATACCGAGTTTTGCGGACAACAGCTGGATCAACATCGCCATGACGTTGGCCCACACCACCACCCACAACAGGGTGTAGCCAAAGGAAGCGCCTGCCTGGATGTTGGTAGCAAAATTACCGGGATCGATATAGCCGATAGCCGCTATGAATGCGGGGCCCATCAAGGAAAGTTTGATCTTCCTGGCAGGGCGACTGGTGGTTTCAACCACATCACTGTTCAGCATGTTCTGAACCCTTACTTCTATTAAGCCTGTGGTTATCTTATGTAAATGATAATAATTATCAAGTGCATTTAGAGCGGTAATGCTTATCTCTGCGATAGAAAATAACCACGGGTTTAACGAAGGGTTTGGCGGGTAAGTGAACATTTACCGCACTGAACGAAGTTCTATCCTGGGAAAAATCCTTTGGATGATCCATTTAGCGCAAGAATATGAATTTCATATGGATTGATTAACCTCTTGATTTTTTATGCTTTACCGTACAAGTTTAAGATGTTTCCCCCTATGATTTTCCATATTTGCAATAGAGCTCTCGTTTTTAAACGTGGCGTTACATAAAATGACATCCGAAATTCAGCCTGCCTCAAGTTTGGAGCAAACATGTCCCATATTGCGCACTTTGCGTTGGCGTTAGTGGTCGTCGCGATCCTGGCACTTTTAGTGTGTCGCGATCGTAAAAGCATCCGCATTCGCTATGTTATTCAACTGTTGGTTATTGAAGTACTGCTGGCCTATTTTTTCCTGCATTCGGAAGCGGGTTTAGGCTTTGTAAAAGGATTTGCCGCGCTGTTTGACAAGCTGCTCGGGTTTGCTGGGCAAGGGACTGATTTTGTATTCGGCGGTATGGGCGACAAAGGTCTGGCCTTCTTCTTCCTGAAGGTACTGTGCCCAATCGTCTTTATCTCTGCGCTGATCGGTATTCTGCAATACATTAAAGTACTGCCGTTTATCATCCGCATTATTGGTACCGTGCTGTCAAAAGTAAACGGTATGGGCAAGCTGGAGTCCTTCAACGCCGTCAGCTCGCTGATCCTGGGCCAGTCTGAAAACTTCATCGCCTATAAAGATATTCTGGGCAAGATGTCAGAAAAGCGCATGTACACCATGGCGGCAACCGCGATGTCCACGGTTTCCATGTCCATCGTCGGCGCTTACATGACCATGCTGGACGCCAAGTTTGTGGTGGCGGCGCTGGTACTGAACATGTTCAGCACCTTTATCGTGCTGTCATTGGTCAACCCGTATGACACCAGCAAAGAAGAAGAACTGCATCTGGGCAACCTGCACGAAGGCCAGAGCTTCTTCGAAATGCTGGGCGAATACATCCTGGCGGGTTTCAAAGTCGCGATTATCGTTGCTGCGATGCTGATCGGCTTTATTGCCCTGATCGCCGCGCTCAACGGCCTGTTCAGCGCCATCTTCGGCCTGAGCTTCCAGGAAATCCTGGGCTACTTCTTCTATCCATTCGCTTGGATTATGGGTATTCCTAAACACGAAGCGTTGCAGGTTGGCAGCATCATGGCGACCAAGCTGGTTTCCAACGAATTCGTGGCGATGATGGAGCTGCAGAAGGTTTCTGCTGAACTCTCTCCGCGCAGCCTGGGTATCCTGTCGGTGTTCCTGGTTTCCTTCGCCAACTTCTCTTCCATCGGCATCGTAGCCGGTGCGATTAAAGGGCTGAACGAGCACCAGGGCAACGTGGTTTCCCGCTTTGGTCTGAAGCTGGTTTACGGTTCTACGCTGGTCAGCATCCTGTCTGCGTCGATCGCAGGCCTGGTTCTGGGCTAAGCTTAAAAGCCAGTCATGCAAAGGTCGCTTCGGCGGCCTTTTTTATTGCCTGCGATTCTTCTGTAACTGCTGGCATAACAGGAGGCGTTACGGTGATTCAATATGGGAAAAGACAGAAAGCAAAAAGCCGACCCTAAGGTCGGCTTTTTAAATGGTGGTGGAGCTAGACGGGATCGAACCGTCGACCTCTTGCATGCCATGCAAGCGCTCTCCCAGCTGAGCTATAGCCCCACA
>NZ_JBXALO010000009.1:0-76391 GCF_058799515.1 Serratia sp. GW822-FHT06D09 | reverse complement strand
TGGTGGAGCTAGACGGGATCGAACCGTCGACCTCTTGCATGCCATGCAAGCGCTCTCCCAGCTGAGCTATAGCCCCAATCCACAATCACGAAATCCTGTGAACGGGGCGCATAATATGAAACCCCTGAAAAACTGTCAACGGCTAAATTGAATTAGTCGATCAAGCGCTGAAAAAGCCGCCAAATCAGCGCGTTTCACGCTAAAAAATCGCCATGACGGACAAAAATCAGCCATCGCCGCCTGACTTCACAAAAAACAAAAAACCTTATCCATTGTGTTGATTTTTAATTAACGGAATGTTAGCGAAATACCCTTGAGTCATCTCGCCCACAGGCATAGACTTCCCCGCGTCTTAAATCCCACAACAATAAACCGAGTCAGTTATGTCGTTGCATTCACCAAAAGAAATCGCTGCGTTAGCCATTCAGGCTGGCGTAAACAAAAACCGGGCGTCGCTTGCCAACCTGCTCATTCTGGGCTTTCTCGCCGGTGCCTTTATCGCGACCGGCTTCCTGTTGGATATCCACGTGATCGGCACCCTGCCGGCCGAATGGGGCTCCTTCGGCGCATTGCTGGGCGCTGCCGTCTTCCCGATAGGGCTTATCCTGACGATTCTGGCCGGCGGCGAGCTGCTGACCGGTAATATGATGACCTTGCCGATAGCCTGGTTTGCTCGCCAAATTTCGCTGCTTGCTGTCGTGCGCAACTGGTTCTGGGTCACCCTGGCCAACTTCGTCGGTAGCCTGGCCGTCGCCTATTTCTTTGGCCACCTGCTAGGCTTGACCGAGGGCGCCTTCCTGCACAAAACCCTGTCCATTGCACAAGCCAAGGTAGATGCCGACTTCCTGCACGCCTTTATATCCGGCGTAGGCTGCAATTGGTTGGTGTGCCTGGCGGTGTGGCTGGCCTTTGCCAGCAAGGATGTGCCGGGCAAAGTGATTGGCATGTGGTTCCCGGTGATGGCGTTTGTCGCCATCGGCTTCCAGCACGTGGTGGCGAACATGTTTATTATCCCGGCGGCCATTTTTGCCGGTGGTTTAAGTTGGAGCCAATACCTGCCCAATTTCACGGCCGTGTTTCTCGGTAACGCGCTGGGCGGCGCCGGTTTCGTCGGCCTGATGTACTTCCTCGCCTACCGCCCCACCGTGCCGGCCGCTGAACAGGCCTGATCGACAGCGACAAAAAAAGCCCCGGGATTGCTCCACGGGGCTTTTTCATTATAGGCTCAGAAACTATCAGGCCTGAGCTTCACGCCCGGCGATATAAGCCAATGCCAGATCGATACGCTGTAGAGAACGTGCCTGACCGATGGCATGCACGGTCACATCCATGCCTGGTGACTGACCGGCACCGGTGACCGCTACGCGCAGCGGCATACCTACCTTGCCCATACCGACGCCCAGCTCATCAGCCGTGCCCTGAATGGCATCATGCACGTTTTCCGGCGTCCAGGCGGTAATGGCCGCCAATTTGGCGCGTACCGCTTCCAGCGGCTGACGTGCAACCGGGCGCAGGTGTTTTTTCGCAGCGTCAGCGTCGAACTCGCTGAAGTCTTCGTAGAAGTAACGGCAAGACTCAGCCATTTCCTTCAACGTTTTGCAGCGCTCGCCCAGCAGCTTAACGATATCTTTCAGCTCTGGACCGTTGCGGGTTTCAATGCCCAGTTGCTCCACGTGCCACGCCAGATACACGGCAACTTCTTCGGCCGGCATATGGTTAATGTAATGATGGTTCAGCCACTGCAGCTTTTCGGTATTGAAGGCGCTGGCGGATTTGTTGATCGCTTCCAGCGTGAAGAACTCTTTCATCTCATCAATAGAGAAGATTTCCTGATCGCCATGTGACCAACCCAGACGCACCAAATAGTTCAGCAACGCCTGCGGCAGATAACCGTCATCGCGATACTGCATCACGCCCACGGCACCGTGACGTTTAGACAGCTTTTTACCGTCGTCACCGAGGATCATCGAAACGTGGGCGTATTCCGGTACCGGTGCGCCCAGCGCTTTCAGGATGTTGATCTGGCGCGGGGTGTTGTTGATGTGGTCTTCACCGCGGATCACGTGGGTGATTTCCATATCCCAGTCGTCGATCACCACGCAGAAGTTATAGGTCGGCGCACCGTCGGTACGACGAATGATCAGATCATCCAGTTCCTGGTTGCTGAATTCGATCGGACCACGGATCTTGTCATCGAAGATTACCGAGCCTTCCTGTGGGTTACGGAAACGCACCACGTGCGGCTCGTCGTCGGTGTGGCTGCATTGGCTGTCGCGGCAGTGGCCGTCGTAACGCGGTTTTTCACCGTTTTCCATCTGCTTTTCACGCAGCGCTTCCAGACGTTCCTTCGAGCAATAGCATTTATAAGCAGTTCCCTGCACCAGCATGTCGTCAATCACCGCGTTATAACGGTCAAAACGCTTGGTCTGGAAGTACGGGCCTTCGTCCCAATCCAGGTTTAACCAGTTCATGCCATCCATAATTGCGTCGATCGCATCCTGGGTCGAGCGTTCCAAATCGGTATCTTCGATACGCAGAACGAACTCACCGCCCGCATGGCGAGTGAATAGCCAGGAGTAAAGCGCAGTACGGGCGCCACCGACGTGAAGATAGCCGGTTGGGCTCGGTGCAAAACGGGTTTTGATTTTCATTGGGTTCACTGCCTTATTACGCAACGCATGTCAGCGGTTGCCGACGATTGCTCGGAATTTAAAAAAGTGGCCGACATTGTATCACCACGCGCTAATTCCTCAACGCTGACACGATATTGCTGCATCAGCTTTCATCATCTCTGCGGCGCTTTTCGCATAACAATGTGCAAAGAATCAGCATTGCTGGCGATAAATATCGCATCCTGTTTAAATTTGCGGCGAACGATTGAAATCATTTTAAAAACCGTTGACTCACTTTCAACTATCCCTATAATGCGACTCCAACAAGACGGGGCGATTAGCTCAGTTGGTAGAGCATCTCCTTTACACGGAGGGGGTCGGCGGTTCGAGCCCGTCATCGCCCACCATCTTGTTGAGCAGTAAAGCAGTAAGAAATGAGAAGAATGAGGGTGATTAGCTCAGTTGGTAGAGCATCTCCTTTACACGGAGGGGGTCGGCGGTTCGAGCCCGTCATCACCCACCACTCATTCTCTTGTTTAGCAGTACCTGGAAGTCCTGAAGTGGGTGATTAGCTCAGTTGGTAGAGCATCTCCTTTACACGGAGGGGGTCGGCGGTTCGAGCCCGTCATCACCCACCACTTCTGCGGGTCGTTAGCTCAGTTGGTAGAGCAGTTGACTTTTAATCAATTGGTCGCAGGTTCGAATCCTGCACGACCCACCAATACAGAAAAAAGCGCCTTTTGGCGCTTTTTTCGCATCTGCGCCACCTTATTCCCGCAAACTCATTGATCACATACTCCGCCGTATCGTGCTGGATGAGAACCTGCGTTCAGGTTCGAGCCGAGCGAAGCGAGACGACAACGCACAGCGTTGCCCGCAGGGCGAGGCCAGAGGCCGAGTCAATCCTGCACGACCCACCAATACAGAAAAAGCGCCTTTTGGCGCTTTTTTCGCATCTGCGCCCTGATAATCTCTATAAGCCTCACCACGTCCGCCCTGCCCCTGAAAATAATCATCCCCCTGCGCCGCCAATAGAAAAGGCGCTGCAAGCAGCGCCCTTGGGCTATCCTGGCGTTGCCGAGCGGATTATCAGGCCGCCAGCGTCGCCCCGCCGTCAATCACGATATCCTGCATGGTGATATGGCTGGCGCGATCGGAAGCCAGGAACAAAATGGCATCGGCGATTTCCTGCGGCTGGGCAATTTTCCCCAGCGGAATACCCAGCTTGAACTGTTCCGGGAAACCGTTGATGGTGTTCTGTTCCCCCGTTTCGTCCTGCCACATGCCGCGCTGCATCGGGGTATTGGTCGAGCCGGGCGAAACCAGGTTGCAACGTACGCCATAAGGCGCCATTTCCAACCCCACGGTTTGGCACAGGCTACGCAACGCCGCTTTGGAAGCGCAATAGGCCGCCATGCCAACACGCGGCACATGCGCCGCATTGGATGCCACGCTGACAATAGCGCCGCGTCTCTGGCGACGGAATACCGGCAGGGCATGGCGGAACATATTGAATGCACCCCCGGCATTAACCGCCAGGCAGGCCAGCCAGTCTGCGGTGCTGGTTTCGTCCGCCAGCCCCATGCGCAGAATACCGGCGCCGTTGACCAACACGTCCAACTCACCCTGCTCCGCCAGCAAACGCCCGCACAGGGCATCTACCGCATCGCTGTCGGCGATATCCAGCACTTCGGTGCGAAACGCGTATTCCGGCTCGCCAAAATGCTTATCGAAACCAATTACCTCGGCACCGGCCCGCACAAACGCCAATGCGGTCTCCAGGCCAATCCCGGCGCCCGCGCCGGTAACCCAGACTCGTTTGCCGGCAAAATCGCCCTGTTGACTCATCAGGCTTTCCCCTCTGACAACAGCGCCCACCAACCATCAATGGTCGGGTTCTTGGCCAGAGCGATAAAATCGATATCGCCGCGGATCTTACGCCAGCGCGCCGCCAGCTCCATGATCCGCACTGAATCCAGACCGTAGTCGATCAGGTTCTCGTCGTCACCCATGTCTTCGCTGTCTTCGTCGAGGAAAGGCATGATTTGCTGACGCAACGCCGCTTTGCTGGTGATCCCTGGCAGCAGCTCGGCGGTGGTAACCACGCGGCCACAGCGGCCGGCCGTGTAACGCAGCGCCATCAGGTGCTCTTCGCGGGAGAAGTCGGCCAGACCATCAGCAACCATAAACGGCTGAATGTTACGCATAAAGGCATCGATCGCCGTGGTCATGCAGCCGATATGGGCGTAAACACCACAGATGATCAGCTGATCGCGGCCTGACTCCTGCAGAATTTCCTGCAGCGGTGAACGGTGGAAGGCGCTGTAACGCCATTTCACCAGCACAGTGTCGTCTTCTTCCGGCGCCAGCGCGGCGACCACCGCCTGTTGCTCCGGGTGCTTGTTCAATCCAGGCCCCCACATATCATTGAGCAACGCCCGATCTTCATCGCTCTGCTGATTAGGCTGCGCGGTGTAAAACACCGGGATGCCCTGAGATTTGCAGTAGCGGCGCAGGTTGGCGATGTTCTCCACTACCTGTTTGATCAACGGGCTGTCTTCACCCCAGAAATTCAGAAAATACTGCTGCATGTCGTGGATCAACAGTGCAGCGCGCTGCGGTTCCACCGTCCAGCTCACTTTGTTGGTCGGCAGTTCAGCCTGAGTCGGCAACGCGTAATCATTAAGTTTTGGAATGGCCATGACTTATTCTCCCTGGACCTGAGTCAGTTGTTGCGCCTCCAGGCGTTGGCGCAACAGTTTTTTATCCACTTTGCCAACCGGGGTGAGCGGCAGCGTCTCAACCTGTATAAAGCGGTCGGGTAATTTGAATTCGGCCACGCCCTCGGCGCGTAAATGGCGACGCAAAACGACCGGTTTCAATGGGCTGGTGGCGATAATGTAGGCGCAGCTTTTTTCGCCCATCAACTCGTCCGGCATCGAAACCAACGCCGCATTGATCACTTCCGGGTGACGCAGCAGCAGGTTTTCGATCTCCTCGGCGGCAATCTTCTCCCCACCGCGGTTGATTTGGTCTTTCTGCCGCCCTTCAACCTTCACGTAGCCGTCTTCAGTCAGGCTAATCAAGTCGCCGGAGCAGTAGAAACCGTCTTTATCGAAGGCGGCGGCATTATGGTCCGGGCTTTGGTAATAACCGCGGAAGGTATAGGGGCCACGGGTCATCAGACGCCCGGTCTCGCCGACAGGCAGCGGATTACCGTCGTCATCGGCCACCCATAGCTCGTCATCCGGCGACATCGGGCAGCCCTGAGTAGTCAAAATATGTTGGTCGTCATCATCCAGCCGGGTGTAGTTCACCAGGCCTTCCGCCATGCCGAACACCTGCTGCAGCTGACAGCCAATTTCGGCCGGAATGCGCGCGGCCAGGGTTTCCCCCAGCTTGGCACCGCCCACCTGCAACAGCTTCAGGCTGGCCAACTGCTGGCAACCTCCCCATTCCTCAATGGCCTGCAGCCACAGCGTTACCGCCGGTGGCACCAGCGCCGTCACGTTAATCTGGTGCTGTTCTATTAAGCGGAAGCATTGCCCGGCATCCGGATCGCTGGCGAACACCACCAGCCCACCACCATAAAACACGCCCAACACGCCAGGCGAGCTCATCGGATAGTTGTGTGCTACCGGCAGTGCGCACAGATAACGGGTTTCGTCATCAAAATGACAAATCTCCACGCTGCGGCGAATGCTGTAGTAGTAGTCGTTGTGGGTACGTGGGATCAGCTTCGGCGTGCCGGTACTGCCACCGGAAAGTTGGAAGAACGCTACCTGATCGGCCGCGGTTGGCGCAGCCACGAAATCGCCGCAATCCTCTTCCAGCCAGCTCGCCAGCGACTGCTCACCCTGTTCCTCACTGCGCAAAGCGACCAGGCGCAATGAAGGATGTTCAGCGCGAAACGTCGTCAGGAATTCGTCGTTACCGAACAGGCCATGCTGACGATCGGCAATCAGCAACGCCGGTTTGATCTGCGCCGCATAGGCGTTCAGCTCATTGCGTTGGTGGCTAAACAGCGCATTCACCGGCACCACGCCAATTTTCAACAGCGCAAAGAAAGTCACGTAGAACTCGACCACGTTACCCAACTGCACCAGCGCGGTATCACCGCTGTGAATGCCCCGACGCAGCAAGGCCGCAGCCAGCCGATCGGAGAGTTGATTAAGCTGGCGATAGCTCAGGCTGCGTTGCGGGTCGATCAGCGCGATGGCGTCATTTTTAGCCTGGCGGGTGATGATGTCGGTCAATGGCCGGTCGGTCCAATATCCCCGTTCGCGATAGCGACGGGCTAGTGCCTCAGGCCAGGGAGTAAAAGCAATGCTCATGGAAATGTCTATCCTTGGTTCAGGCCAAACGCCCGCGAAATGGTACTGAGTTTGGTGCCGGTTTCGTGCCATTCAGATTCCGGCGAAGAGTCTTGCACAATGCCGGCTCCGGCAAAGAGTCGCACCTGGTTACCCTGCACCGTGCCGCAGCGGATGGTCACTACCCACTCCCCGTTGCCTTCGGCATCACACCAGCCGACGATGCCGCCAAACAGGCCGCGATCAAAAGGCTCCAGTTGCTTGATCACCTGATGCGCCAGCGCCGTTGGCGTACCGCACAGCGCCGGTGTCGGATGCAGCAGGCAGGCCAACGACAACGCGTTTTCCGCCCGGCTGGCGGCCTCGCCGTCGATTGGCGTAGACAAGTGCCACAGCGTGGTGGTGCTCAATAATTCAGGCGAGGTGGGAATGTTCAAATAACTGCAGCGATCGGCCAGCACCTGCCGCATACCTTCGGTAACAAACTGGTGCTCGTAGAGATCTTTCTCGGAAACCAACAGCTGTTGGCTGACTTCACGATCCCGCTGCGGGTCGGCGTCACGGCGGGCGGAGCCTGCCAGCGGGTTGGAATAAAATTGTGCGCCGGATTTACGCAGCAGCAGTTCAGGGCTGGCGCCCAGCAATGCTCCTTGTTCCAACGGCACATGGAAATGGAAGCCATGCGGGTTTTGCGCGATGATACGCGCCATCAATACCTGACTGTCTACCGGTTCGCGTGTTTCAATCTCCAACAGGCGTGACAGCACCACTTTATCCAGTTGGTCGCCACGGGTTGCTTCCACCGCATCTGCCACCATCTGCATGAAAGGCTGTTGTGCCGGCACTTCATTTTGGCTGATAATTTCCGGTAGGGCTTCCTGTGGTGAGGTTACGCCAGCCAAAAAGGCATCGCGCTCAAACCACTGGGTGTGCTGGGGAATAAAAAGCGCAGAGGGTTGATGAGTATCGAACGGGATCGCGCCGCACAGGACCGGGTTTTTCACCCCCGCCAGTTTGGCTTCGGCAAAAGCATGCCGTACCGCCTGCTGGAACTCGCCGTTAAGCTGATCCCCGCCCTGGGCCGGCAGCGTGATTTTGGCGAAGCAGCCCTGGGTGCTCAGGCTACGGAAAGGAGAGGTAAAGAAAAAGCCGGAGGTCGGCGACACGCCTGCTACGGACGACTCGCTCTCCTTGCTGTGCGGCTTCTTCTGCCCGGTACCCTTTACTGTCACGCTCATCGGTTCTCCCTTTCGTATCATGAACAATAACCTGTATAATAATGATTATCATTTGTATTGAATCGCGTTAAATTACCCTCGTGAATATGCTATGTCAATAAATGTAAACAGTTCTTCTATTCATTATCGTGCTATAAAACCAGCAGTTTTAATTATATAAATGATAAGTATTACTATTTAAATTCTAAGGAATGCTTTATGAAGAAGAACCTGTTCTTCGGCTTCGCACTGTTTGGCATGTTAGCCATGGGTGCAGCCCATGCCACAGAGGCCGGTTGGCCGCGTAAAATCGAAACTTCACACGGCGTAGTCACCCTGCAGCAGCCCCCTACCCGCATCGTTTCCACCAGCGTAACCGTCACCGGCACCCTGCTGGCGATTGATGCGCCAGTGATCGCCAGCGGCGCCACCACGCCCGGCAGCCGTCTCGCGGACTCACAAGGTTTCTTCCACCAATGGAGCGCTATCGCAACGCAGCGCGGCGTAAAGCGCCTGTACATTGGTGAACCCAACGCAGAAGCCATTGCCGGTGAAGCGCCCGACCTGATCATCATCTCCGCTACCGGTGCCGACTCCGCCGTACGCCTGTACGATCAGCTGTCCGCCATTGCCCCGGTGCTGGTGGTCAATTACGACGACAAAAGCTGGCAGGCGCTGGCGATAGAGCTGGGCCAGGCCACCGGGCACGAAGCCGATGCGCAAAAAATCGTTGATGATTTCGATAGCCGGGAAAAGTCACTCAAACAACGTATGACGCTGCCGGAACAACCGACCTCCGCTCTGGTCTTCAGCGCCGACGGCAAGTCAGCCAACCTGTGGACCGCCGAATCTTCCCAGGGGCAAATGCTCAAGCAGCTGGGTTTCACCCTGGCGGTTCCGTCTGACAAGCTGAACAACAGCCGCAGCATGGGTATGCGAAAGGACATCATTCAGCTCGCCGGGGAAAACCTGGCGGAAGGGCTGAACGGCCAGACGCTGATGCTGTTTGCCAACAACGAAAGCGATGCGCAGCGGCTGATGGCCAATCCTTTCCTCGCTCACCTGCCGGCGGTGCAGCATAAGCGGGTTTATGCGCTGGGCAATGACACCTTCCGACTGGATTACTACAGCGCCAGCAACCTGCTGACGCTGTTGGAAAAACAGTTTATTTCTCAGTAGATCCCGCGGCGGGCTGGAGATCGCTTTCCTGCCCGCCAAGGCTCACCTGACGCAGACCTTTCATCGCGAACGCCAGTACCACACCCAGTACCGCCACGCCAAAACCGAAGCTGGTTGAAGTCATGGCCGGCAACATAAACGCCCCCATCGCCCCCAGCAGCAGGGCACCCAATGCGTCCCCCACCACGTTTTGCGCCGTCCACAGGCCATTAATGCGCCCCAGGAAAGCATCCGGCGTCAGGTTCTGAATCAGCCCGTACTGCAGTAATGAGTTCAATGCGCTCAGGTAGCCAAACACCACCAGGAAGAACAGTGCCAGACCGTACCAGGGCATCAGGCCGAACAGGCCGATAGCGACAAACGCGCCAATCGCCGTCATCAGCATCATCCAGCCCGGCCGCGCCACGTGCGCCACCCGGCCACTGGTAAAGGCGCCAATTGCCGCGCCCAGCGGCACGGCGGAATACATAAAGCCCAGCTGCGCCGCACTGACCTGCCACATGCCGGACATCGCCGGGTACAGCACTCGCACCGCGCTGGCCATGGTCAGCAACGCGCCGATCAGCGCCACCATGCCAATCACCCGGTTACGAAACAGGAAGCCAAATCCGCCGGCCAGTGCGCGCAGCGGATGCTCACGCGGCTGAGGGGGTGGCAACAGCTGTGGCAGCTGCAATAAAGGGATCAACGTCAGCAAGGTGCCGAAGGCCGCCAAAGCGTAGTTCCAGGTCACGCCGGCGTTGGCAATCACCAACCCGCCGATCGCCGGGGAAAGAATGGAGCCAAAACGCACCGTCAGCATGCTGATGGCACCGGCCTGAACGATATTTTCACGCCCAACCAGCGCAGGTGTCGCCGCCAGCAACGCCGTCACGCCTACCGCCCCGAAGAACCCGTCCCAAACCGCCAGCAGATAAATCAGCGTTAATGACGGCGCAGGTAAAGCGGCATTTAAACAAAGACCGATAAACCCAATACCGCAGGTGGAACGGGCAAAGAGGATCAGACGGCGGCGCTCGTAGCGGTCAGCCAGTACGCCCCCCATCAGCAAACCGGCAAACATGCCGCTGCCGGCCAGCGTCACGGACAACCCGACCAGCAGCGTCGACCCGGTCAGGGCCTGGATCTGCACCGGGATGGCAATGGCCATCAGCCCGAGCGCCAGAATGGAAATAAAACGCGCGCAGAACACAGCGCGAAAGGCGCTATTGGTCTTAAGCAGGCCAAAATCAAGCAAAATAGAGGGCTTACTCATTAGCTTTCTCACCACAACTAAAGAAAAGGGGCAGCGTCTGTGCTGCAATAGCGAAGGGACTCATGGTACCATAGATGAAAACAATCAATAATGATAATAAATATCATTCATATTCAATCAAATAATGGATTGTTATGTTACGGATTACACGCAATTGCACACCGTCCATTCCGCTGTCCAGGGATCGTCTTGCGGGTGGCACTCCCCGCTCATTTCGTCGCAAGCTGCTTGGCTTGCTGATTGCCGTTTGCGCCCTGTTGGTCGTCATGCTGCTCAGCCTGTCGCTCGGTGCCAAATCTATCCCCTTCGACACGGTTATCCAGGCGCTCAACGGCCAATGTAGCGGCGCCGACTGCACCATCATTACCAACGCCAGGCTGCCGCGCACGCTGATCGGCGTGCTCGCGGGTATCGCCCTGGGCCTGTCCGGCGTGCTGATGCAAACCCTCACCCGCAATCCGCTGGCCGACCCCGGCATTCTCGGCGTTAACGCCGGCGCGGGGTTTGCCGTGGTATTGGGCATCACTTTCTTTGGTGCCGCTCACGTCGGCGAATATCTGTGGTTCGCCTTTGCCGGCGCGATGTTTGCCGCCCTGCTGGTGGCGCTGATCGGCGCATTGGGCGGCAGCAGCCTGAACCCGGTTCGCCTGACGCTGGCCGGCGTCGCGCTGGCGGCGGTGCTGGAAGGCATGACATCCGGCATTTCCCTGTTGAACCCGCTGGTGTTCGATCAGCTGCGTTTTTGGCAGGCCGGTTCGCTGGATATTCAAAATATGCAGGTGGTGCGCACCGTTGCCCTGCCGATCCTGCTGGGCACAGCAATCACGCTGTGGATGAGCAAATCGCTGAACAGCCTGAGTATGGGCAATGAGTTAGCCACCGCGCTGGGCACCGGCATCGTCCGCACCCAGTTGCTGGGGTTGCTGGCGATCACATTGCTGTGCGGTGGCGCCACCGCCGCCGTTGGTCCGATAGCCTTTGTCGGGCTGATGATGCCGCACATTGCCCGGCGACTGGCCGGCTCCGAGTTGCACTGGATGCTGCCGTGGACCTTGGTATTGACCCCTATCCTGCTGCTGAGCGCCGATCTGATCGGCCGCTTCCTGGTCGCCGGTGAACTGCGCGTTTCCATCGTCACCGCGCTTATTGGCGCACCGCTGCTGATCATGCTGGTGCGCCAACGCCATATGTTCAGGAGGCAGCGCTAATGTCGATGTCCGCAGCCCGTCTGATGGCCAACCACAAGATGCGTGCCTTGTCGCGCCCGGCGCTAACCGCGCTGCTGCTGTTGCTTGCCGCTCTGGCACTGGCGATTTATGCCCTGGGTTCCGGCGCTTTGTCGCTCAGCGCTCTGCAGGTGATTGACGCCTTACGCGGTGAAGGCCCGGCCAACCTGGCGGTGATCGTTACCCAGTGGCGTTTGCCTCGCGTGATAATGGCGCTGTTGTTGGGTGCCGCGCTCGGTATCAGCGGCGCCATCTTCCAATCGCTGCTGCGTAACCCGCTCGGCAGCCCGGACGTCATCGGTTTTAATACCGGCGCTTACAGCGGCGTACTGGTGGCGATAGTGCTGTTTAACGGCGGCATTCTCGGCATCACCTCCGGGGCACTGGCCGGTGGCTTGCTGACCGCCGCGCTGATTTATCTGCTGGCATGGCGCAACGGCGTCGAGTCATTCCGTTTGATTATCGTCGGTATTGCCGTTCGCGCCTTGCTGGTGGCCGGCAATACCTGGCTGATCATCAGCGCTTCGCTGGAATCCTCCATGACCGCCGGACTGTGGAGCGCCGGTTCGCTCAACGGCGTGACCTGGGCGAAAAGTTTGCCGGTGCTGGTGGTGATTGCGCTGTGCTGCCTGCTGCTGTTGATGCTGGCCCGCCGCATGCGGCTGCTGGAGATGGGCGATGACACCGCCTGCGCACTCGGTGTGCCGGTGGAGCGCTCACGCGTGCTGCTGTTATTGGTCGGCGTTACCCTGACTGCCGCCGCCACCGCCGTCGCCGGGCCGATCTCCTTTATTGCGCTGGTGGCCCCCCAGATTGCGCGACGCCTGTGCGCCAACCGCAGCGTCCTGTTGCTGACAGCCCTGACGGGGGCCCTGTTGCTGCTGCTCGCCGATGTCGCGGCGCAACGCCTGTTTATGCCTTATCAGTTGCCGGTCGGGGTATTGACCGTCAGCCTGGGCGGCATTTATCTGATTTGGCTATTAATCCGTGAGTCACGAAAAAAATGAATGCTGAACTCTTACAGCCCGCGCCGTTACGCGCCGAAAACCTGACGCTCGGCTATGACAAAAAAATCGTCGCGCGCGACCTTTCCGTTTCTATTCCGCACGGTGAACTGACGGTCATTATCGGGCCGAATGCCTGCGGTAAATCGACCTTGCTGCGCACTCTTAGCCGCCTGATGCAGCCGCAGGCCGGTGCCATCTGGCTCAACGGCAAACACATTAGCGACTATGCCACCAAAGAGGTGGCTCGCCAGTTGGGGCTGTTGCCACAAAGCTCGACCGCGCCGGGTGACATTACCGTGTTTGATCTGGTGGCACGCGGTCGCTATCCGCATCAGCGCCTGTTCAGCCGCTGGCGTGAAGAAGACCAGCAGGCGGTCGAACAGGCCATGCGCTCCACCGGCGTGTTTGAACTGGCTGAACAGCCGGTTGATACGCTTTCCGGCGGACAGCGTCAGCGGGTCTGGATCGCTATGGTATTGGCGCAGCAAACGCCGTTGCTGCTGTTGGATGAGCCGACCACCTGGCTGGATATCAGCCATCAGATCGACTTGCTGGAACTGATGCGCCAGTTAAACCGTGAAAATGGCCATACGCTGGTGGTGGTGCTGCACGATCTCAACCATGCCTGCCGTTACGCCACGCATCTGATTGCCATGCGCGACGGTAAAGTGGTCGCCGAGGGGGCACCGAAGGATATTGTGACGCCGGAATTGATCGAAAAGGTCTACGGTCTGCGCTGCATGATCATTGACGATCCCGTCTCGCACACGCCGTTGGTGGTACCGCTGGGTAAGTAATCGAGATTGTAGGGGCCCAGCATGCTGGGCCCGCGTTAATCGGGACGAATATATTCGTCCCCTACCATCACTGGGTATTATAAAGCGCGAAGTATGCGGTTCAACAACGGTCCTAATACCTTGAACGACGTTGGTGAAACGATATCCACGTGCGCACAGTCCAGTTCATGAACCTGTAGCGCGTCCACATATTGCGACCAGGTCTGCTGAACATCCATCCCCTCCTGCAACGTCTGGCGCGCAACAAACAGCGTCGCTTGTCCTTTGAAGTTCGCCGTATGGGTGGCTGAAAGCAGACGAACCGAATCGGCATAGTTGGCTTCGATATTATCGAACATGGCTACGCGAGTTTCGCCCAATGCCGGATCCAGCGCATCTTCAGACACCGCCAGGAACTGCTGTCGTTCGCGCTGAACTTCTTTCAACACGTTGTCATCCAACATCACGTCCCAGTTTTGCGTTTCCGGCGGATAGGTATCCAGCAGCCCAAGGAAAGCCACTTCTTCGCCCCTTGCCTGTAAGCGCGCGGCAATACCTTGTGCCAGAGTACCGCCCAGCGAGTAACCGATAAAGTGATACGGGCCGTGCGGTTGCACTTGCAACACCGTCTCCAGATGCGCGTCGCATACCTGGTCCATATTTTCGCTCAGCGCCAACGGGCCATCCGGCCGTGGTGACTGAATGCCCACCAGCGACCAGTGCTGATCGATATAGCGCGGCAACACGCTGAACTGCCATGAGAAGCCGGACGCCGGATGCAGGCAGAACAGCGTTGGTCCTTCGGTGGTGCGCAGCGGCAGAACGCGGTCAAAACCGGTTTTGTCAGCTTCTTCCTGGGTGCGTTCTTCGGCCAACAGCTGCGCCAGCTGTTCCACGCGGGAAGCCACCATCACCTGCCCTACCGACACCGCCTTGCCCAGCTCACGCCGCAGCTCCGCCGCCAAACGCATCGCCAACAGCGAGTGCCCGCCGAGGGCAAAGAAGTCATCGTCGGCAAACACGGTTTCGCGTTGCAGCAGGCGAGCGAACACCGCAGCGATCGCCGTCTCTAGCCCCGCATGCGGCTCACGCCCTGCCGCGCGGGTTGCGCCCTGCGGTTGCGGCAACGCTTTACGATCCAGCTTGCCATTGGCACTCAGCGGCAGAGTCTCCATCTCGACCAGCGCCACCGGCACCATATGCGGCGGCAGGCGATCGGCCAACGCTGCGCGGAGCGCGTCCAGATCAAGGCGCACACCGGGCTGCGCCACCAGATAGCCCACCAGTTGACGGGCATCGCCGCCGCCAGGATCGGTTGGCGTATTTTCCAGCACCAGCGCGTGAGTCACCGCCTGTTTAATCCCCGGCAGCGACAGCAAAGCATGATCGATTTCACTCAATTCAATGCGTTGCCCACGTATTTTTAACTGATCGTCACTGCGGCCAAGGTATTCCACCTCGCCTCCCGGCAGCCAACGGGCGACGTCACCCGTGCGATACATCCGCCCGCCATCGCCGTCAGGATCGGCTACAAAGCGGCTGGCGGTCAGTTCCGGTCGCCCCAGATAGCCGTGCGCCAGTTGCACACCGGTAAGATACAAATCACCGGCGACGCCCGGCGGCACTGGCCGCAGGCGCGTATCGAGGATGCGTAAACCGGTGTTCCAAACCGGCAAACCAATCGGCACATTGGCGCCAGTGACGGCAGCCAAGGCTTCGCCCCAGGCCGGATGCCAGCTGACGTCCACCGCCGCTTCGGTCGGCCCGTACAGGTTATGCAACGGCACCGCAGTGCGGCTTTGCCACAGGCGGCACAGTTCCGCCGGCAAGGCTTCACCACTGCAAAATACCTGACGTAACGGCGCACAACACGCCACCGCCTGCGGGCTATCCAACGCGCTGACGAAGGCCGCCAGCATCGAAGGGACAAAGTGCATGGTGGTGACACGATGTTGATCAATCAGCTGGAGCAGCTGTTCCGGATCGCGGTGCGCTTCAGGCGGAGCCATCACTAACTGGGCCCCCACTATCAGCGGCCAGAAGAATTCCCATACCGAAACGTCAAAACTGCAAGGCGTTTTCTGCAGCACCACATCGCCTGCCGCCATAGGATACTGATGTTGCATCCACAGCAACCGGTTGACGATCGCCTGATGCCCCACCAACACGCCTTTCGGTCGCCCGGTCGAGCCGGAGGTAAAGATAATGTAGGCCGGGTGATGCGGCGTCGGTCCATTGAGCGTGACGTTGGCTGCGCTGTCTATCGACAACGGCGCGTCATACAGCAAGATCTCACCCTTGCCGGCAAAACGTGCCTGCTGGGTCGGTTCGGTGATAATCAGGCGCGGCGCAGCGTCCTCCAGCATCATGCCAAGACGCTCGTCAGGATAACCGGTATCCAGCGGCAAATAGGCCGCCCCGGCTTCGACGATGGCCATTAACGCCAGAGACAAAAAGACCGAGCGCGGTAAGGCGACGGCGACGATATCACCCGGTTGTACGCCCTGCTCCGTCAACTGACGCGCCAGCGCGGCAACCTGTTCACGAGTTTCGCGATAGGTAAATTGGTACTGCGCATCGGCCAGCGCCGGGGCGTCAGGGGTTTTCTGCGCCTGCTCAGCCAGCAGCCCGCTGAGGGTTTGCGCCTTCACCGGATGTGCCGTGTCATTAACCCGGGCCAACAGTTGGCGGTCTTGCTCGGTGAGCAAATCGGCATCGCCAATCGGCATCTGAGGCTGTGCGGCAAACTGACGCAACAACAGAGGCAGGCGTTGCAGATGCGCCGCCAGCTCATCACGCTGATAACGTTCGGCATTAGCCAACAGATCGACCTTCAGCGTACCGGCCTCGTCGAGGTACAACGCGATCTCCAGATCACGGACCGGCCCGGAAGCCAGCTCATGGGTGATGCCTTCGATACCGCCGAAGTCCAACTGGAAATCGAACATCTTAAAGTTGAATACCGTGCCGTACAGCGGTTGGGTATCGCCAATTCGCCCCAGATCGCGCTGCACCTGCTCCGCCTCGTAGCGCTGATGGCGGCGTACGATTTTTAACTCACGACCAATATTACCGGCGACCTCGCTCAGCGTAGCCTGAGGGTCGAGGTGCATTTCGATCGGCAAGACGTTAATCACCGGTCCGTTGGCACAGAGCGCGGCCGAACCGGTACGGCGCATAAAGATAAAACCGGCGCTGAAGCTGGCATGTCCACTCAGGCGTGAAACCCACAACGCAACCAGCGCCAGTGCCATATCTGCCACGCTGAACTGCTGCTGACCGGCGTTCACCAACTGCGTGAAATCTTGTCGATCGCACAGCTGTGACAAGCGGTGAATACGGGTGGTTGGCGTCTGCCCGACCAACGGCTGCGGGCAAAGGGTGGCAGGCGTCGGCAATTGCTGCGCCTTGTTCAACCAGAAGGCAGCGTCGCGCTGAGAGGTGGGTGATTGTGCATAACGCTGATATTCCTCGACCACTTCGCTGAATGCGCTGAAGGGCGTCGGATCCGGCCGTTCATTGTGCAACGTCCGGGTGTAAATATGGGCGATTCTGCGGGCAATGGCGGTAAAACTGAAGCCATCTACCAGAATATGATGATAACGCTGATACCAAAACCAGCGCTGTTCCGACAGGCGGATCAGCATATGACGATATAACGCATTGCCGCTACCGATGCGCAAATCACCGGACATATCCAACTGCATGAGGGCACGCGCCGCTGCAGCGGCATCGGGAGATTCGCTGAGATCGATGTATTCTACCGGCAGGATCGCCAGCTCGGGGTCATGCCACTGCATCGGCACCCCGTCACGCTCTTCAAAGCGGAACTGCAGGGTATCTACTTCCGACAGCCCCTGCTCAATCGCACGCAACAGGCACGCCTGATCCAGCGGGCCATTCAGCTCAATATAGTGGGAAACCGCATAGGCGTTGGCATGCGGCGAAATCTGATCGGCAACCCAGATCCCGGGTTGCGCGGCGACCAACGGCAGTTCAGTGGCGAACGGCCGTTCGGTCGGTAATAAATTCCGGTCTGACAAGGTACTGACTCCTGTTATCGGTATTGGCGCCATCACGCCTTACGCAGCGAGGCGGGCCGCATATCCTGCCAATGCTGTTCCAGCCAAATCACGCACAGCGAACGCGCCGCCGGGCCAAACACCGGCGTCCACCCCGCCGGCACTGCGCTAAAGTCTGGCCACAGGCTGTATTGCAATTCATCATTCTGCACAATCAGGCAGCTTTGTTGCTCGTCATCGAACGGGTTCAGAGTTTCCATCGCGGACTCCTTGGGCAGTGAAGGTTAGCTTGATCGAGGGGGCAGAGGATTGGTCCGCCCACAGTGCCTGCAGACCGTCTATCAGACCGCCACGCCAGCACAAATGATCGTGTCCCCCGGCCACCACCCGGTATTGCACCCGGTGACCGGCATCACGCAGCAAGTCCGCCATCCGATCGTTGACCCGGCGCGCCACTTTTTCATGCACGCCGGCTTCCATAAACACCTTCAGCTTGCCTTTGCCAACGCCCTGCTCAACCTGATGCAGTAACCAACCGGCATCGGCCGGAATTTCCGCAAGCTGATACATGTCGCGACGTGGCCACCAGAAAGAGCTGGACTGGCAAATCACCCCGCCGAAGCTCTGCGGCCAGTGCAGCCCGGCATACAGCGATGACAAGCCGCCAAAACTTTGGCCGCACACCAGAGTACGGGCAGGATCGCGCTGGTACGGCGCCCATTCGGCGACCTGCGGCAGCAATTCTTCTTGTACCGCCAGCCAGAAATCTGCATTGCAGGCCAGCTCCTGGGAGCGGTGTTTGAGATCGATAATGTCAATCAGCAGATAAACCGCTTCCGGCAGCTTGCCCTCGCGGGTCAACTGCATCAGCGGATCCCAGACCGGCATGTTGCTCGCCCAGAATTGACCGTCCAGCAATATCGCCAGCGGACGTTGTGTTGGATCGCCTTCGCCGGTGGTATAAACCCAGACGTTACGGGTATTGCCCATACGCTCGCTGTGCCAGCTGTGGCGCTGCAGTTTCGCCGGGGGTGCTGGAGTACAACGCCCGCTGGCGACCGCATAGCGATCGAAATCCTGCCAGGCCGGTTGCGGCAGCGCTTCCGGCATATGCAGACCTGACAATACATGGCCGCCGACACCGGCCCAGGAACGATGGGGATTCAGCAGGTCCTGGGTCGCACCGGCAAACACCTGATGCCACCAATGGCGGACCGAATGCATATTAACGTGCGCATCCTCATCACTGGGGGCCAATGGCCGGTCGTCCATACAGGGGATAAAGCAGTAGCTGCCGCGCCAGTCGGCGCTGAGCTCGGTCTGCCAGTACCAAACGTCGGTCCCTTCCAGCCGTTGCAGACTCTGCGGCGGCGACGACTGATGATGGTCGGTCAGACAATTGATGTGGATCCAGACGCGTCGATAGGCGGAAGTGAGTTCACATCCCTGGGGGTCACGCCATAAAAAGGTGACCTTCCCGCGTCCATCCCCTTGCAGCTCCACCAGCGGCGTGCCGCGTTTGGCGATATTCAGCCACCATCCATGGCGCCCGGCGTGCTTGCTTGATAATAATCTGCTGCTTTCTGACTCGGATTTTGTTTTCAAACGCCTATTCACTATTTAGCTGGCAGCTTCAGGAAAGCCGGTAATTTCGCGGCGCGAGGCGCTGCCCAAGAAAACGGTAAGTCGAATACTATTGATAATTATTTGCGTTTGCAATAGTGTGTGTAGGCTCGTAAACAGGGCAGGTATTCTTCAACAGGGACGGATGCCGAATTTAAGCGCTGAATCCAATGTCGTGGCCGCTGCGTCTTGGCCGATTGGGTTTCTCTTTCCGAAAACAAAAAACTACAACCGCCCTTCTCATAGCCGGAGAGCTACTGCTTCGGTGCCCGGAGAAAGGCAGCAAGGTAGGAACTCTCAGATGAACAGCAAATTATCACGTTATTCCTTAGCCACACTCATCGGGTTAGGGTTAGGCGCGTCCGCTTTTGCACACGCCGCACAGCAAACCGACACCAGCCCAGAAACAGACAAGGTCGCCAAAAGTAAAAAAGAAGCCGCCGAGGACACTATTGTTGTCACTGCCGCCAAGCAAAACCTGCAGGCACCTGGGGTTTCTACCATTACCGCCGACGAAATCAAAAAGCGCCCACCTGCCCGTGATATCAGCGAGCTGATCCGCACCATGCCCGGCGTTAACCTGACCGGTAACTCCACCAGCGGCCAGCGCGGCAACAACCGCCAGATCGATATCCGCGGCATGGGCCCGGAAAATACCCTGATCCTGATTGACGGCAAACCGGCCAGCAGCCGCAACTCGGTGCGTCAGGGCTGGCGCGGTGAGCGTGATACCCGCGGCGATACCGCCTGGGTCCCGCCGGAAATGATTGAACGTATCGAAGTGCTGCGCGGCCCCGCGGCAGCCCGTTACGGTAACGGCGCCGCCGGCGGCGTGGTCAACATCATCACCAAGAAGAACACCAAAGAGCTGCACGGCTCGCTGAACACCTATTTCGACGTGCCGGAGCACAAGCAGGAAGGCTCCACCAAGCGTACCGACTTCAGCCTGTCCGGCCCGCTGACCGACCAGTTGAGCTTCCGCCTGTTCGGGGGTTACAGCAAAACTCAGGCCGATGCCTGGGACATTAACGAATCGCATAAATCCGAGCGAGTGGGTGCCTACGCCAGCAGCATTCCTTCCGGCCGTGAAGGGGTGGTAGATAAAAATATCGACGCCTTGCTGCACTGGGACTTCGCGCACCTGCAGTCGCTGGAGTTTGAATATTCCTATGGCCGTCAGGGCAACCTGTACGCCGGTGACACTCAGAACACCAACACCAATGCGCTGGTACAGAGCAACTACGGCAAAGAAACCAACCGTATCTACCGCGAGACCTTCGGCCTTAACCACCGCGGTGCCTGGGATAATGGCGTCAGCACCAATAACTACGTTCAGTTCGAGCGCACCCGCAATACCCGCCTGAACGAAGGGTTGGCCGGCGGTACCGAAGGTATCTTCGACGCTAAAAACGAAGGCTTCGGCACCACCAAGCTGGACGATTTCCTGGCGCACAGCGAAGTCAGCGTGCCATTTGAACTGGGCGTGACGCAAACCGCCACCCTGGGTACCGAATGGAACCAGCAACGCATGAAGGACGGTTCATCCACCAGCCAAACGATGTTGGGGGGCACCATTCCCGGTCAAGGTAGCGGTACTCGTAGCCCTTACGCATCCGCCCATATCTTCTCGCTGTTTGCCGAAGACAACATGGAGCTGACCGACAGCACCATGCTGACGCCGGGCCTGCGTTACGATCTGCACTCCGAAGCCGGTAACAACTGGAGCCCGTCGCTGAACCTGTCACAGGAACTGGGCGACAACTTCACCCTGAAAATGGGCATCGCCCGCGCCTACAAAGCGCCTAACCTGTACCAGACCAACCAGAACTATTTGCTGTACAGCAAAGGTCAGGGGTGTTCGTCCAGCGATGTCAAAAATGGCTGCTATCTGCTGGGTAACGACGACCTGAAGGCGGAAACCAGCGTCAATAAAGAAGTCGGGGTGGAATTCCACAATGAAGGCTGGCTGGCCGGCGTGACTTATTTCCGCAACGATTACCACAATAAAATCGAAGCGGGCAATAGCCGTATCGGCACCAGCAGCACCGGCACAGCCGTGTACCAATGGGAAAACGTGCCGAAAGCGGTAGTCCAGGGCCTGGAAGGCACGTTGAACGTGCCGGTCAGCGAGACCGTCTCATGGAGCAACAACGCCACCTATATGATCGAGAACAAGAACAAGAGCACCGGCGACTACCTGTCGGTGATCCCCAAGTTCACCATCAACTCGACGCTGAGCTGGCAGGCGACCCAGGATCTGTCGATGCAATCGACCCTGACCTGGTACGGCCGTCAGAAACCGAAGAAGTACAACTACCAGGGTAAACCGGTCAGCGGTACTGAAACCAAGGAAGTCAGCCCTTACGCCGTGGTAGGTGCCAGCGCGACCTATGATGTGACCAAAAACATCAGCCTGACGGCGGGTATCGACAACCTGTTCGACAAACGTCAGTTCCGCGAAGGTAACTCGCAGAACGTGGGTGACCCAACCACCGGTGCCATTAACATTGCCGGTGCAGGTGCCGCCACCTACAACGAACCGGGCCGTACTTACTATATGAGCGTGAATACCCATTTCTAAACGGCCAGCTTAATCAAGACTGCTAACCCCCACTAAGGGGCTAAACCGGTAGGGGTCGAACATGTTCGACCCGATTAAATCCAGTGTTTATGCAACTGGGCGCTGCATGCAGCGCCCCTACCATAAAAAAGCAGAGCCGATTGCCAACGACCTAAGGGGCTGCCATGCAGCCCCTTTTTTATTATTTCTCCAGCGAAACCTGTTTGAAGATGTGTTTGCCGAAGGGATCGATCTCGTAGCCTTTCACCTCTTTGCGCACCGGTTCAAAAATGGTCGAATGGGCAATCATCAACGCCGGCATCTGATCATGCATCATCACCTGTGCCTGTTCATACATTGCCACCCGCTTGGTGTGATCGTTTTCCTCACGCGCTTGCGAAATCAACTTGTCGAACGACGGATAGCACCACTTGGCCGAGTTCGAACCGCCGTTGGCCGACACGCAGGTAAACAACGGGCCAAAGAAGTTATCCGGATCGCCATTGGCCGTAGTCCAGCCCATCAATGCCGTTTGATGCTCGCCATTTTTTATCCGCTGCAGATACTCGCCCCACTCGAAGGTGACAATCTTGGCCTTCACGCCAATCTTCGCCCAGTCGGACTGGATCATCTCCGCCATGCGTTTGGCATTCGGGTTGTAGGGCCGCTGTACCGGCATCGCCCACAGATCTATCGCAAAGCCCTGCTCCAGCCCTGCCTCTTGCAGTAACTTTTTGGCTTTCTCCGGGGAATACGGGTAATCCTCAATCTTGTCATTGCTGCCCCACTGGGTCGGCGGCAACAGGTTCTTCGCCGGCTGGCCCGCGCCGTGGAACACCGCTTCGAGGATCGCTGGTTTGTTCACCGCCAGCGCCAGCGCCTGCCGCACCTTGACGTTATCCAGCGGTTTTTTCTGGGTATTGAACGCCAGGAAACCGATATTCAGACCGGACTTCTCCATGACCTGGATATTGGGATCCTGACGCATGCGTGTCAGATCCGCCGGGTTAGGAAACGGCATGACCTGGCACTCATTTTTTTGCAGCTTGGCATAACGCACCGCCGCATCCGGGGTAATTGAGAACACCAGACGGTCAACCTTGGGTTTGCCTTCCCAATAGTGGTCGAACGCCTTATAGAGGATCTTCGCATCCTTCTGGTACTGCACCAACTGGAAGGGACCGGTGCCGATCGGGTCGTTGTCCACCCGCTGCGGGGTACCGGCCTTTAGCATCGCATCGGCATATTCGGCGGAGAGAATGGTGGCGAAATACATGCCGAGATCGGCCACGAATGGCGCTTCGGCACGTGAAAGTTCAAAGCGCACGGTGTTATCGTCCACTTTGACAATGTTGTTGATCAACGTGCCGAACTCCATCGACTCAAAGTTGGTGTAAGCGCCGTTGGAAACCTTGTGATAAGGGTTATTGGCGTCTTTTTGCCGCATGAAGGAGAAGATGACGTCGTCGGCGTTGAAATCGCGGGTGGGGGTAAAGTATTTATTGCTCTGGAATTTCACCCCCTTGCGCAGGTGAAAAGTGTAATTTTTGCCGTCTTCGCTCACCTGCCAGCTTTCGGCCAGGCTGGGCTGCAGCTCAACGGTGCCGGTTTTGAAGTCCACCAATCGGTTATAGATCGTCGCCGAACTGGCGTCCACCGTCGGGCCCGAGGTAAACAACTGCGGGTTAAACCCTTCCGGTGAGCTTTCAGAACAATAAACCAGCGTACTGGCGCGCGCACCGCCCATCACTGCCAAAGCCAATAATCCCAGCGTCATTGTGAGTGTTTTTGTTTTCATCCTGCCATCCCCGGTATAGAAAATAGACTCGATGGATACCAATAAATCATGAAGTTAGGGATGTAAAGAACAAATTTTAGGCATAAAAAACGGGGAGCGCCGCGTACGGCATTCCCCGTGGTTTTTACGCTTGATGAAATTAAATCATCTGGCTGAAGTTCATCTGCGCCATCAACTTGTAGTTGTCGGCGTAATCGACCGGAATGGCCACCACGACCGGCCCCTGGATTTCCATCGCCTTGCGCAACATGGGCCGCAGGTCATCCACCGACTGCACCGCAAACCCGACCGCCCCGCACGCCTCGGCATAGGCTTTAAAATCGATAGGGCCGAATTCCACCCCGGATTTGCGGCGGTATTTGTTCACCTCCTGCATTTCCACCATGTTGTAGGCGTTATCCACCCAAATCACGTGCACGATGTTATTTTTCAGCCGCACGGCGGTTTCCAGTTCCATGCTCGACTGCATAAAACCGCCGTCGCCGGAAATCGACACCACTTTGTCGCCCGGCCGCACCAGCGCCGCGCCGATAGCCCACGGCAGCGCCACCCCCATGGTCTGCTGGCCGTTGGAAATCAGCAGTTGGCGCGCACGGAAGCTGTAAAGGTAACGCGCAATCCAAATGTGGAAACTGCCCATGTCCACACACAACGTCACGTCGTCGCTGACAATATCCTGCAGCTCTTTGACGATGCGCAGCGGGTGGATTGGCATACCGCCGCGCCGTGCGGCACGTTCCGCCAGTTCGGTACGCTGGCGACCAAGATCGCTGAGGATCGATTCCACTTCGGCCGGCACGCTCACCACGCTGTTAAAGGCTTCGGTCATCATGTCGAGCGTGGCGCTGATATTGCCCACCAGCTCGACGTCCGGACGATAGCAGGTATCGATGTCCGCCGGCAGCACGTCGATATGCACCAGTTTCAATCGCCCCTGGCTGTTCCACATGCAGGGATCGTATTCGATCGGGCCATAGCCGACGCTGACCACCAAATCGGCTTTCTGCAGCAGCTGGTCGGCCGGTTGGTTGTTGAACAAGCCGACGCGGCCGGCAAAGCGTGCAAAGTGATTAACGTCGATCACCCCTGCCGCCTGGTAGGTCCCCACTACCGGCATATGGGTGCGATGCAGCAGTTGGCGCACCGCCTCGCTATTTTCCGGGCGGCTGGCCTGCAGCCCCAGCAACAACACCGGGCACTTCGCCTGTTGGATCAGCTTAACCGCGGCGCGAATATCCTCGGCAGCGGCGGCCCCCATTCGCGGCAACCGACATCCCGCCAGCACCGGGGCGCTGACTGGCTCATTGACGATGTCCATCGGCAGGCTGACAAAAGACGCCCCCGGACGGCCGAATTCGGCGTGGCGGAAAGCGTTGGCAATCACTTCAGAAATCGCCGAACCGGCATGCACTTCGGCACAATACTTGGTCACCGGCCGAAACATACTGACGGTATCCATGCTCTGGTGGGTCTGTTTGAGGTTGTCGGCACGCTTCACCGCCCCGCCGAATGCCACGACCGCATCCCCTTCCGAGGTGGCGGTCGCCAGCCCGGTGATCAAATTGGAACTGCCCGGCCCGGAGGTCACCAACGCCACCCCGGCCTTACCGGTCAAACGCCCCACCGCCGCCGCCATAAACGCCGCGTTGGCCTCGTGGCGCACCACCACCGTTTCTATCGACGGCGCGTCTTCCAGCGAATCGAATACCCGGTCAATCTTGGCGCCCGGAATACCGAATACGTGTTTAACCCCCTGCGCCTCCAGATTTTTCACCACCAAATCTGCGCCACATGCCCAGTTATTGTCTGTTTTTGCCTTGTTCATGGAATACCTCCTGAAAATACACCCAGGACTGTCGCGGAATTAACCCTCGGCAGAACGAATTGCGCTATCCAAATCCTCGGGACAGAGGTCGGCGCGCAGAAAATCCGCATCATGCGGCAATTGAAGATTGAGGCGGGTGATCACGCCAAATTGCAGGCGACCGTGGTCAAGTTGGTAATCCAGCACGTGACCGCCACCGTTGCGATCGTCGGTGACAAAGTGCTCGTGATAACCGGCCACGCCAACGCCCTGCATGTAATCAGGCGAACGGAAGCCAACCAGGGTGCCCTGACGTCGATGGAAGGCAAAGGTCGGCTGCTCTTCTATCGCCTCCAGCATCGGACGATAAGGCCGCTCCTGACGCGGCACGGTGCGGGTTTCCACATGGCTGAATTCACCGTCGACGCGCAGCGCGCAGAACAGGTTCGGCGAAGCCACCTGCTCATCGATACACTGGTGCAACTGCGCCTTGGTGATCGGACTGTCGAAGTATTGGGTGACGCTAGGTTGGAAAAAGGTGACAACGGCAAACGGGGTTTTCTGCTGCAAACTGGCCGGTCGTGCGCTGCCGTCGGCGCGCAACTGGTGAATTTCCTGGTCGAAAGCGATCAGTTCGCCGTCGAGGTGATTGAACGTTCCCAGGCCAAAGTTGCCGTGCTTGAGCAATTCGGCAATGGTGACCTCCCCTTCGTAAACGCCGCTGATCAGTGCGCTCATCAGCGAGATTTGATAGATCTCGCCCTCCCCAACGCTCAGCGACTGCCTGGCAAACCCTTGCGCCAAATGCTGCGCGCAGGAACACCCATGGTCTTCGTTCATAACTACTCCTCCACCAGCGCGGAGTGAAATGCTCCGCGCGTTCAAAAATGCCCACCCGTAGGTGAACAAAGATGTCGCCGGCAACGCGTTCAGTTGGAACGATTCAGCCAACGGCGACAAAAAAACCGGCACGGCAGGCCGGCGATGCCCAATGTCAACAACGGTTTAGATTCACTAATCATTGTTGGTAAACAGGGCATCAATTTGAACGGTTAATCTGGTGTTGAAGTCATCATCAATACCGCAGGCACACGCTGGAACCTGAGGGAAGTTCTGTATTTAAAGTTCTAAAAACCGCGAGTTTTATGCATTTTCTCTCTGTGCGGTGGGGTTCACGGCATGTCATCGCTTTCCGTAAGCCCGAAAAAAGAGTAGCCGCATTGCGACGGACGGAGAACCTGGTATTCATAAGAAACGCTTTTGCATATAATGCAAAGATGAATGACGCCCGCTATGTTGAACATCTGCCGATATTTCTCGAGGTCGCCCTGTTGGGCAGCTTCTCCGCCGCCGCTCGCAAGCTGGGAATGGTGCCTTCTTCGCTGGTACGCCACATTGATGCGCTGGAAAACGCGCTGGACGCCACGCTGTTTATCCGCTCTACGCGGGGTTTGATGCTGACGGATGCGGGCGAAAGGCTGCAGGCGCGAGCAAGCACGCTGCTGACGGATATCACCGACATCCGTGCCGAACTGGCTTCGTGGAACGATATGCCGCAAGGCACGCTGCGTATCAGCTGTCTGCCCACCTTCGGCAAAACCTATATCCTGCCGCTGTTGCCGACGCTGGCCGAACGCTATCCGCAACTGTTTGTCGACCTGGATTTGACCGAACGCCAAACCGATCCGACCCAGGAACTGTTGGATGCCGCCATTCGTATCGGCGAGCAAAAAGACAGCGGGCTGTACGCCAGCCGCATCGCGACCCAGCGCTGGGTGATGTGCGCCAGCCCTGATTATATCGCCCGTTACGGGCAGCCGGCCGACCTCAATGCATTGCCACAGCATCGATTGATTGCCCGTTACCATAAGCAACAACCGGCCTGCTGGGCGCAGATCCTCAGCGTTCCTCTGATGAGCCGCTGCAGCATGGTGCTGCGCTGTGACGACTTTACCGCTCAACGCCAGGCAGCGCTGCTGGGGTTGGGGCTCACCTTTTTGCCCAACTGGGTGGTCGGGCCGGATATTCAGGCCGGCCGCTTGCTGCAGATGTTGGAAGACCCGCGCCAGGAGCAACAGGGCATTTACCTGTTACGGCCGGTGGCGAAGGTATCCGCGCGGCTGAACCTGTTTATTACCCTGCTAAAACAAAGCATCGGTCAGCCACCTAGCTGGGAGTAACGCGGGGAAACCTGTCCCTGCAGCGCCGGGTTGTCGCTTTCATCTTTCAGTTCCACCCCGGTCAGCCGACGCTGGAAAGCCTGCTCCAGCAGCCAGGCCAGTTTGAATGCCGCCTGCGGATAATCCAGCCCTTCCGGACGCACGTTGGAGATGCAGTTGCGCTCCGACTCGCGCCGCCGGGTGTTCGGCCCCCAGGTAAGGTAAATACCGAGGCTGTCCGGCGACGATAAGCCCGGCCGCTCGCCGATCAACATCGCCACCGCTCTGGCCTGCAAACACTCGCCGATATCATCCCCCAGCGCGACCCGCGATTGGTGTGCCAATACCACAGGGGCAACCGAAAGCCCCATCCCATCGAGATAGGGTCGCAGCGCCTGCAACAACGGTAGCGCCTGACGGTGCACCGCCTTGGAGGATAAACCGTCCGCCACCACCAGCAGCAGATCGGCCGGTTTTTCCGGCTGGCCCAGCAGCAGGCTGCGGCTGTCAGGAGCCAAACGCCGCCCGAGATCCGGCCGACGGAGATAGGCGGTGCGATCGGCGGCCTGACTGTGCACCGTCAGGGTTTGCCAACCTTGCTCCTGCAATGTCCCGGCCAGCGTATCGCTATCAAACGGCTGATGTACCGCATCACGCGCCTGCGCGTGCGCCAGACCGAATTTAAGCAACTCCTCCGTAGGCAGGCTGGAGCCGGTACGCCCCAATGCAATGCGCGCATCGGTAAAGGCGCGCAGCGCGTCCCAACGGTTAACGTGCACCGGTTTGCTCATCGTCTCTCTCCCTGCAGGGCCAGTAGCAAAGGGTGATTGGCGGCGGTATCGCGCAGTTGACCCCGTTCATCGGTAATCTGCATTTTAGTCAGCCAGTCGGCAAACTCCGGTGCGTGCTTCAACCCCAGCAGCTCGCGGATATAGAGCGCGTCGTGGAATGAGGTGCTTTGATAATTGAGCATGATGTCGTCGGCACCCGGCACGCCAATCAGGAAAGTCAGCCCGGCGGTGGCCAACAGCGTCAGCAGCGTGTCCATGTCGTCCTGATCCGCCTCCGCGTGATTGGTGTAGCACACGTCGCACCCTAGCGGCAGACCAAGTAGCTTGCCGCAAAAATGATCCTCCAAGCCGGCGCGGATAATTTGTTTACCATCGTACAGATATTCCGGGCCGATAAAGCCGACCACGGTGTTGATCAACAACGGGGAGAAATGACGCGCCACCGCATAGGCCCGCGCTTCGCAGGTTTGCTGATCGACGCCATGATGTGCGTTGGACGACAAACAGCTGCCCTGCCCGGTTTCGAAATACATCACGTTATTGCCCAAGGTGCCGCGGTTAAGGCTCAGTGCCGCCTGCTGCGCTTCCGCCAGCAGCGCCAGATTGATGCCGAACCCCTGATTGGCCGCTTCGGTACCCGCGATCGACTGGAACACCAAATCCACAGGGACGCCACGCTCCATCAACCGCAGCGTATTGGTCACATGGGTCAGCACGCAGGATTGCGTCGGAATGGCGAAGCGCTGGATCACGTCGTCCAGCATGTAGTTGAGCTTTTCCAGCAGCGGCAGGCTGTCGCTGGCCGGGTTGATGCCGACGACCGCATCCCCGCAACCATACAGCAGGCCGTCGAGCATGCTGGCGGCAATGCCCTGCAGACTGTCGGTAGGATGATTCGGTTGCAACCGCACGCTGAGCCGCCCCGGCAGGCCGAGGGTATTGCGAAAACGCGTGATGACCCGGCACTTCTTCGCCACCAGGATCAGATCCTGATTGCGCATCAATTTACTCACTGCAGCCGCCATTTCCGGCGTAATGCCTGCTGCTACCCGTGCCAACATCGCGCTGTCCGCCTGCTCGCTCAAGAGCCAATCGCGGAAGTCCCCCACCGTCAGGTGCGATATCGGCGCAAAGGCCAACGCATCGTGGCTATCGACAATCAGCCGTGTGACCTCGTCATGTTCATAAGGCACCAGCAGTTGCTGAAGAAAGGTTTTTAGCGGCACATCCGCCAACGCGATGCGCGCCGCCATGCGTTCTTCTGCACTGTCCGCCGCCACCTCCGCCAGATAATCGCCGGAACGTGCCGGTGATGCCTTGGCCAGCAACTGGCGTAAATCGTTGAAGCGGTAGCTGCGCCGGCTAAGCGTGGCCTGATACATAGCGCCCCCTGTTCTGCCCTGAATGGTCGGTGGAAGTTGCAAACCCTGTACCAAGTGTAGTCAGTGGGCGTGTGAAATTATTTTTTGCCGGAAATCAGCCTATTGTCCCCATATCTCGGGCTATCCACGCTGCAGTGGCGTGCACTAAAATCATGCACGGCATTCCGCCTGCGGTCGCTTCGGGTTACAGTAGCCGCAACTAAGGAGCGGTAATGAGTCTGCAGCAGAAAATTATCCAATGGTTACAGCAAGATAACGAAAGAATGATGGCATTGCGCACCGCGCGACGACTCGGGCTGAATGACTGGTGCCTGGGGGCCGGCTTTGTGCGCAATCTGGTGTGGGATCAGCGCCACGGTTACGCTACGCCAACGCCGCTCAACGACATCGACGTGATCCATTTCGACCCACAGCGCCCGGAGGCGGAACGTGACCACATGCTGGAAACGCGGCTGCAAGAGTGGCTGCCACAGCCCTGGTCGGTGAAAAACCAGGCGCGTATGCATTTGCGTAGCGGTCGAGCCCCTTATCGCAATAGCGAAGACGCCATCAGCTTTTGGACAGAGGTAGAAACGGCCGTGGGTGCACGCCTGAATGCAGATGACAGCATTACGCTGGTCGCGCCGTTCGGTCTCGAGGGGCTGTTTGCCGACACTATTACCTTCAATGCCAAAAACGGCGACCTCGATGCCTATGAACAGCGGGTTGTCGGCAAGGGCTGGTTACAACGCTGGCCGCGCCTGCGGCAAATTCGCGGGTAAAGTTTTTCCCCAGGCTGCCGATACCCTGAGTAGCCATATCAAGACTCAGGGAGAGCATTATGTCGACCAGCATCACCATGATTGTTCCGGTGAAAAATACCGTACCCGGCGTCAGCAACGTTTTTAGCGCCCCCGGTAATACAGGCCAGGTGCTGATGGCCAAGCCGGTACATCAGCAACCTGAAGGCGACAAGTCTAATGAAACCAAAGCGGCGGGCGGTAGCGACCGGGTTAGCGTTTCCGACAGCAGCGCTTCAGCGCGCATCAAAGTGCTGAACAAACAGATTCAGGCTCTGCAGCAAAAACTGGTAGACCTGAAAGATTCAGACAGCGATCCCAAAGAGATCGAAAAACAGAAACAGCTGATCCAGGCGCAGATCAAGATGCTGCAGGCCGAGATCGCGCGGATTCAAAAAGAAGAGATGGAAAAACAGCAGGCCGAGCAGATGGCCAAGGCCAATGAGAGCATTGTCCCTGCCAAGGGCGATGGCATCAACCGCCCGACGGCGGCCAACGCCGTGGACGTGTATATCTGACTCAGTAGTCCGCCTGTTGTCGGCGTTGCTGCTGCAACAATGCCGCCTGCTGGCCAACCACTTGCCAGATGGCTTCCGCCGCGGGTGTCAGCGAACGGTTTTTACGCCGCACCAGCATCAGTGCGCGGTTGATTTCCGGCATCAGCCGACGCACCTTTAATTGCCCCCCTTCCGGCAGCGGTAACGCCAGCGCAGGAAAAATACTGATACCGATACCTGCCGCCACCATCGGGAACAACGTTGCCGGGTGGCCTATCTCTTGTACCACCTGCGCTTCCACGCCTTGCTGGCGCAACGCGCTGTCAATCAGCGGCCGGCTACCGGACGCATAGTCCTGCAATACCAGACGACTGCCGTTCAGCGCCGACCAGTGCACCTCGGCCAGCCCGGCGAAGGGGTGATCGTTACGGCACAGCAGCAGGAAGGGCTCGTGCAGGATGGGTTCGCAGTCCAGATCCACCGCCTGGACCGGATCCACCACGATGCCAAAATCCACTTCGGCGTTGCGAATGCTGTGCAGGACCTGTTGCTGTGCCTGATCGCGCAGCATAATGCGAATATCCGGATACTGCTTTTCCCCTGCCGCAATGCACTGCGGCATCAGGTGTGCGGAGATGGTTTGGCTGGACGCCACCCGTACCGTACCGCTGCGCTGCACGCCGAAGCTGCGCGCATCCAGCAATGACGACTGCAGCTCATCCAGCAAGCGCTCAACGCGGTTGGCCAACCGCTGCCCGGCGTCGGTCAGCACCACTTCGCGAGTGGTGCGATCGAGCAGGCGAACGCCGACCTCCGCTTCCAGCTCTTTCACGCTGTGGCTGACCGCCGACTGCGTCAGACCAATGGCCTCACCGGCCCGGCTGAAACTGCGGTGGCGGGCAATGGCGACAAACACCTTGAGCTGCTTAATCGAGTAATTCATGTTTTTTATTCATAAATGAATTAAATAAATCAATTTAATTATTATATCCCGCCGCGCGACAATGGGCGCATTGATTTTTCATCCGAGTACGCCGCCATGAGATTCTTACCCGATCGCTTTACCCTGACGTTGATCGCCACCGTGCTGCTGGCTTCGTTCCTGCCTGCGCGCGGCGAGTTCGTCGGCTGGCTGAACGCACTGACCATCGCCGCCATTGCCCTGCTGTTCTTTATGCACGGCGCCAAGCTGTCGCGCGAAGCCATTCTGGCCGGCAGCAACAACTGGCGGCTGCATCTGTGGGTGATGTTCAGCACCTTCATTATTTTCCCGGCGCTGGGCGTGCTGTTTAAATGGTGGTCGCCGGTCAACGTCAGCCCGGAACTGTATTCCGGCTTTATTTATCTGTGCATTCTGCCCGCCACCGTGCAATCGGCCATCGCCTTTACTTCGCTGGCAGGCGGCAACGTGGCGGCGGCGGTATGCAGCGCTTCAGCGTCAAGCCTGCTGGGGATTTTCGTTTCGCCGCTGCTGGTGGGGCTGCTGATGAACGTTCACGGTGAAACCGGCAGCCTGCAGCAGGTGGGTTCCATCGTCCTGCAGCTGTTAGTGCCCTTTGTGGCCGGTCACCTGTCGCGCCCGCTGATTGGTAAATGGATTGAACGCAACCGTAAGCTGATTGGCAAGACCGATCAGACTTCGATCCTGTTGGTGGTTTACGCGGCCTTCAGCGAAGCCGTCACCCACGGTATCTGGCATCAGGTCGGGTTGGGTTCGCTGGTGTTTATCATCGTTGGCAGCCTGGTGCTGCTGACGATCGTGCTGGTGGTGAACACTTACATGGCGCGCTGGCTGGGCTTTAGTAAAGCCGATGAGATCACCATCGTGTTCTGCGGCTCGAAGAAAAGCCTGGCGAACGGTATCCCGATGGCCAATATCCTGTTCCCGGCCGCTACCGTGGGGATTATGGTGCTGCCGCTGATGGTGTTCCACCAGGTACAGCTGATGACCTGCGCCGTGCTGGCGCGGCGCTATCAAAAGAAACAGCAGGAAAAACAGGCGGTGCCAAACGCCGAAACGGCGCGGGGATAATCAAACGGGCGCGACGATTGCCGCGCCGGCTACTCAACTTTTCTTCAGCGGCTTGACCAGGTGGTCGAGCCCTTCGATTTTAATCGCCAGCGTCATTTCCATCAGCATGCCGAGTTTGCCGTTCGGGAACTCCCCCTTGCGAGCAAACCACAGCAGGTACTCCTCGGGCAGGTCAATCAGCACCCGCCCCTGGTATTTGCCGAACGGCATCACGGTGTTGGCGATTTCCAGCAGGTTTTCTTTTTCCATCAGGCACCCAACAGGCGGATCATTTCCGCTTCGTCGATCACCGCAATGCCCAGTTCTTGCGCCTTCACCAGCTTGGAACCGGCGGCTTCCCCGGCAATCACCAAATCGGTTTTCTTCGAGACGCTGCCGCTGACCTTGGCGCCCAATGCCGTCAGGCGATCTTTGGCCTCATCGCGTGAAAGCTGGCTCAATGAGCCTGTCAACACCACGGTTTTACCGGCAAACGGGCTGTCGATTTCGTCCGCCACTATCACCACCGGCGCCGGCCAGTTGATGCCTATTTCGTCGCTGATCAGTTCATTGATAACCTTCTGGTTAAGCTCCTCGTCCAGGAAATGCCGCGTGTGTTTCGCTACCACTTCACCGACGTCAGGCACTTCTTTCAAAGCCTCGATGTCAGCCGCAAACAGCTTCTCCAGCGTGCCAAAATGCGCGGCCAGATTGGCGGCCGTGGCTTCACCGACCTCACGGATGCCCAACGCATACAGGAAACGGGCGAAGGTGGTTTGCTTGGACTTCTCCAGCGCGTTGACCAGATTCTGCGCTGATTTCGGCCCCATGCGATCCAACCCGGTGAGAATGCCGGCGGACAGGCGGAACAGATCGGCCGGGTTCTTGACGTACTCTTTTTCCACCAGCTGTTCGATGATTTTGTCGCCCATGCCGTCGACGTCCAACGCTCTGCGGGAAACGAAATGCTTCAGTGCTTCTTTACGCTGCGCGGCGCAAATCAGCCCGCCGGTGCAGCGTGCCACCGCTTCGCCTTCAACTCTTTCGACATCGGAACCGCATACCGGACAGTGTTGCGGGAATACAACTTCACGCGCGTCTGCAGGGCGGCGATCGGTCATCACCCCAACCACCTGCGGGATCACGTCACCCGCGCGGCGCACGATCACCGTGTCGCCAATGCGCAGGCCCAAACGCTCAATTTCGTCGGCGTTATGCAGCGTGGCGTTGCTGACAATCACCCCGGCAACCAGCACCGGCTCCAGGCGCGCCACGGGGGTAATAGCCCCGGTACGACCAACCTGGAACTCCACCTCGCGCACCAGGGTAATCTGTTCCTGCGCCGGGAATTTGAACGCCGTTGCCCAACGTGGCGCACGCGCCACAAAGCCGAGCGTTTCTTGCAGATCGATATCGTCGATCTTCACCACCACGCCGTCGATATCAAAGCCGAGCTGCGCACGGTCTTGCTCAACCTGACGATAGAATGCCAATACCTCGTCACTGCCGGTACAACATTTGGCGCGATCGCTAACCGGCAAGCCCCACGCTTTGAACTGCATCAGCCGCTGCCAGTGGCTGCGCGGCAACTCGCCCCCTTCCAGCAGGCCAACGCCATAGCAGAAGAAGGTCAGTGGACGCTTGGCGGTGATGCGCGGATCAAGCTGACGGATCGACCCGGCGGCGGCGTTACGCGGATTGGCAAAGATTTTGCCGTCTTTGCGACGCGCCTCTTCGTTCATCTGCTCGAAACCGGCCTGCGGCATAAAGACTTCGCCACGCACTTCCAGCCGACGCGGGATGTTGTCACCGGTCAGACGCAGCGGAATGGCGCGGATGGTACGCACGTTGGAGGTAATGTTTTCACCGGTGGTGCCGTCGCCGCGCGTGGCAGCGCGCACCAGCTCGCCGTCTTCGTACAGCAAACTGACCGCCAGGCCGTCCAGTTTCAGTTCACAGCAGAAGGTCAGCGGCTCGCTGCTCTTCAGGCGATCCTGCACCCGCTTGTAGAACGCCAGGAAGCTCTCTTCGTCAAAAACGTTGTCCAGCGACAGCATCGGCACTTCATGGCGTACCTGATCGAACGCCGCCAAAGGGGCCGCGCCCACGCGCTGGGTGGGCGAGTCGGCGGTGATCAACTCAGGATGTGCGCTTTCCAGCTCGCGCAGTTCACGCATCAGGCGATCGTATTCCGCATCCGGCACTTCCGGTGCGTCGAGCACATGATATTGATATTCGTGATGGCGCAGTGAGGCTCGTAGTTGATTGATTTGTTGGATTATCGATTCCATGGCTCACCATCAAAGATAAAAAACCCCCGGCAGGCGGGGGCTTTGTTGTTACGGATGTTCAGTGCGCGTAGCAGCCGTTTAGTCGTTGTTATCCAACACTTCACGAATGCGCGCTTTGTAGGTTTCCAGCTTCTGCGGGGTCATCATGCGGCGCTCGTCGTCCAGCACCACACCACCCACGTCGTCGGCGATCCGCTGTGCCGACTGCAGCATCAGCTTGAAGTTCTGATTAGCGTCGCCATACGACGGCACCATCATGAACATCGATACGCCCGGCGTCGAGAAATCGGACATCATCTCAGGATCAAAGGACCCTGGTTTAACCATATTCGCCAGGCTAAACAGCACAGGACCGCTGCCCGCAGGGCTGATATGGCGATGGAAGATGCCCATTTCGCCAAACTGGAAGCCCGCCTGCAGCACGCTCTGCAGCAGAACTTCGCCGCCGATCACGCCCCCCTGATGTGCGGTAACGTGCAGCACCAGTACGGTTTCTTTCAGTTTTGCCGGTTTGACGGCAGCAGGTGCAGGCTGAGGCTCGTGCACCACCGCTGGCTTCTCTTCCGGCTGTGGCTGATGAGCAGGTTCGGCGTGGAACGCCGGCTCCGCTGCATGCGCCACTGGCGGCAGATCGTCAACGCGCGGTTCACGGCGCGGCGCAGGCTGCTGCGGCTCGTCGTCTTCATCCTGCGCGTAGTTGTCCAGCAGGATGTCATCATAATCCGGTCGCTGAGACAGCGGTGGCGGAGACTGATGAGCAGCCGGTTGAACGGCACGCGGTGCTGGCTCAGCCGCCGGAGCGGGCTTGGGCGCAACCACGGGTTCTTCGCGAGCGGCATCAAAATGACCAAAGGACGGCTCATCTTGCGGGTGAGCGGAGCGTACACGCACCTCTCCCACGCCTTCATCGAGATCGTCGATCGGGGATTGTTCACGTTCCTTTTTGGAACGTTTGGCTGGGCGATCGCGAAAAAGCGATGAGCGTTCCTTACGACTGGTCCAAAGACCGTGCAATAACAACGCTATTATGGCGATCGCGCCAACAACGATTAATATCAGACGCAAATCCTGCATCATTGCTATCTCTGTTGTTCCAATACATTGCCACCGCGGCAAACATTCACTCTTTAACTCTATTTGCCCAAGCACACAAGTGCAAGTCCGTGCTGAACTTTATGCCAATAAAGATGATTATTCTGCCTTTTTTTGCTGTTTTTTCAGCCAATGTCACCCTAGCCAGTAGAAAATCATCCCGATATGATAGCGATGCCTGTTCAGACAAAGAGATAACTTAAGATATGTCCTATTCGCAGTCACCTTCTCACTCCACCAGCGGCCTTCATTATTTTGCCGAAGGCTGGCGCCTGATTTCGCGCCCGGGGATTAAACGCTATGTCGTCTTGCCGTTACTGGTCAACGTGCTGTTGATGGGATCCGCCTTCTGGTGGCTGTTCAGTCAGCTTGGTGACTGGATCCCCAGCATGATGAGCCATGTGCCGACCTGGCTGCAGTGGCTAAGCTACGTTTTGTGGCCGCTGGCGGTGATCTCCGTCCTGTTGGTGTTCAGCTATCTGTTCAGCACCATTACCAACCTGATTGCCGCCCCGTTCTGTGGCTTGCTGGCCGAACAGTTGGAAGGCAGCCTGACCGGCAAACCGCTGCCGGATACCGGCATTTTTGGCATTGTGAAAGATCTGCCGCGCATTATGGCGCGCGAATGGCGCAAGCTGGCCTACTACCTGCCGCGCGCGCTGGTGCTGTTGATACTCTATTTCATCCCGGGCATCGGCCAAACGGTGGCGCCGGTGCTGTGGTTCCTGTTCAGCGCCTGGATGTTGGCCATCCAGTATTGCGACTACCCGTTCGATAACCATAAGGTAAGCTTTGCCGATATGCGTCGCGCGCTGCGCCAGCATAAAACCGACAACCTGCAGTTTGGCGCCATGGTCAGCCTGTTCACCATGATCCCCATCCTTAACCTGGTGATCCTGCCGGTCGCGGTGTGCGGTGCCACCGCCATGTGGGTCGATCGTTATCGCCCACAATTCGTCCGTTCCTGAGCCGTTTTATTGGCCGCATTACGATTAATTCTTCGACAGGGCGCGCAATTTGCGCCCTTATCCTTGTGCTTAAAACTTATTTCCTAATAACATATAGATATACCAATTCTTTACTTCCCTGCCGGTACTGTTAGCGTATGCTTTCGACGTTCCCCACATTTTTCATAGAGTTAAAGGACGGGCTATGAGCAAGATATATGAAGACAACTCATTAACAATCGGCCATACGCCGCTGGTTCGTCTGAACCGTATCGGCAACGGACGCATTCTGGCCAAGGTTGAATCACGCAACCCCAGCTTTAGCGTTAAATGCCGCATCGGTGCCAATATGATTTGGGACGCAGAAAAACGTGGCATTTTGGTCGCCGGTAAAGAACTGGTGGAGCCGACCAGCGGCAACACCGGCATTGCGCTGGCATTCGTCGCCGCGGCGCGTGGCTACAAGCTGACGCTGACCATGCCGGAAACCATGAGCATCGAACGCCGCAAGCTGCTTAAAGCGCTGGGCGCCAACCTGGTGCTGACCGAAGGCGCAAAAGGCATGAAGGGCGCGATCGCCAAGGCGGAAGAAATCGTCGCCACCGATCCGAACCGCTACATCATCCTGCAGCAGTTCAGCAACCCGGCTAACCCGGCGATCCACGAACAAACTACCGGCCCGGAAATCTGGGACGACACCGATGGCGAAGTTGACGTATTCATCTCCGGCGTCGGTACCGGCGGCACGCTGACCGGTGTCAGCCGCTACATCAAAAACACCAAGGGCAAGGCGATCACAACCGTGGCGGTGGAGCCAACCGATTCACCGGTCATCAGCCAGGCGCTGGCGGGTGAAGAAATCAAACCGGGCCCGCACAAAATTCAGGGCATCGGCGCAGGCTTTATCCCCGGCAACCTGGATCTCGATCTGGTGGACCGCGTGGAACAAATCACCAACGACGAGGCCATCAGCATGGCGCGCCGCCTGATGGACGAAGAAGGCATCCTGGCGGGCATTTCCTCCGGTGCCGCGGTAGCCGCAGCGGTGAAATTGGCCGAAGAACCGGCGTTCGCCGACAAAACTATCGTGGTGATTTTGCCGTCTTCCGGCGAACGTTATTTGAGCACCGCCCTGTTCGCCGATTTGTTCACCGAGCAAGAATTGCAACAGTAGTGCCAGCCGCGCATAAATCGCTAAAAAAGCACCTTTCGGGGTGCTTTTTTGTGGGCTGGATCAAAGTTTATAGCAGTCAAAGATTGATTTTACCCGTCAGCTTTAGTATTTAACGGTGCATTATTTCGATGCGCAAAATTAATCGCCCTTCATTTCTTGTTTAGGCTGAATCGATTTACTCATTTGTCGCTGATGCGTTAAACACGGCATAATGAAGCGCGGATTGAAACGACGGCGGAAGCCAAATTTTTTGATCTGAAGTGCCAAACTCGTCGTTTTCTGTTGCATCAATGCTCGCCCCTGTACCATAGTCAGGCGCTAACCAGACAAGCTAAAGTCATACCCTTGGGCTAAACTTTAGCTCCACGACACACCAATAAGTTGGGGAAACATCAATGTTCCAGCAAGAAGTTACTATTACCGCTCCGAATGGTCTGCACACTCGCCCTGCCGCTCAGTTCGTTAAAGAAGCCAAAGGCTTCACTTCTGACATCACCGTGACCTCTAACGGGAAAAGCGCCAGCGCCAAAAGCCTGTTCAAACTGCAAACTCTGGGGCTGACTCAAGGGACCGTAGTGACCATCTCCGCTGAAGGTGAAGACGAGCAGAAAGCCGTTGAGCACTTGGTAAAACTGATGGCAGAGCTTGAGTAATCGGCCCGTCTTCTTAGTTAACACCAGTCAAGAGTAAGGTAGGGTTATGATTTCAGGCATTTTAGTATCACCGGGTATCGCTTTTGGTAAGGCTCTCCTACTGAAAGAAGATGAAATTGTCATCAACCGGAAGAAAATCTCTGCAGATGATGTAGAGCAGGAAGTCTCACGTTTTCTTGCCGGCCGCGCCAAAGCGTCCGAGCAGTTGGAAGCGATCAAGACCAAAGCTGGCGAAACCTTCGGCGAAGAGAAAGAAGCTATCTTCGAAGGCCACATCATGCTGTTGGAAGACGAAGAGCTTGAGCAGGAAATCATAGCCCTAATCAAAGATGAGTTGGCTTCTGCAGACGCTGCGGCCTACACCATCATCGAAGGCCAGGCGAAAGCACTGGAAGAACTTGACGATGAATACCTGAAAGAGCGTGCGGCCGACGTACGCGACATCGGTAAACGCCTGCTGCAGAACATTCTGGGCCTGGCTATCGTCGATCTGAGCGCCATCCAGGACGAAGTTATCCTGGTCGCTACCGATTTGACCCCGTCTGAGACCGCACAGTTGAACCTGGACAAGGTGCTGGGCTTCATTACCGATCTCGGCGGCCGGACCTCCCACACCTCCATCATGGCTCGCTCCCTGGAATTGCCGGCAATCGTAGGCACCAGCGACGTGACCAAGCAGGTGAAGAACGACGACTATCTGATTCTGGATGCGGTTAACAACAAAATTTACGTTAACCCGACCGCTGACGTTATCGATCAGCTGAAAGCCGAACAGAACCAGTACGTCACCGAGAAAAACGATCTGGCCAAGCTGAAAGATCTGCCGGCGATTACGCTGGACGGTCATCAGGTTGAAGTCTGTGCCAACATCGGTACCGTGCGCGACGTCGCCGGTGCAGAGCGCAACGGCGCAGAAGGTGTTGGCCTGTATCGTACCGAATTCCTGTTCATGGACCGCGATTCACTGCCGACTGAAGACGAGCAGTTCCAGGCTTACAAAGCCGTTGCGGAAGCCATGGGCTCACAGGCCGTGATCGTCCGTACCATGGACATCGGCGGCGACAAAGACCTGCCGTACATGAACCTGCCGAAAGAAGAGAACCCGTTCCTCGGCTGGCGCGCGATTCGTATCGCCATGGACCGCAGAGAAATCCTGCACGCGCAACTGCGCGCCATCCTGCGCGCTTCCGCGTTCGGCAAACTGCGCATCATGTTCCCGATGATCATTTCCGTGGAAGAAGTCCGCGATCTGAAAGGTGAAATCGAGACGCTGAAGGCGCAGCTGCGTGAAGAATCCAAGGCCTTTGACGAGACCATTGAAGTGGGCGTAATGGTGGAAACACCGGCCGCGGCAGTGATTGCTCATCACCTGGCGAAAGAAGTCGACTTCTTTAGTATTGGGACAAACGATCTAACCCAGTATACTCTGGCGGTAGATCGCGGCAATGAGCTGATTTCTCATCTCTATAACCCGATGTCCCCATCAGTGCTTGGCCTGATCAAACAGGTTATTGATGCATCTCATGCAGAAGGCAAGTGGACCGGTATGTGCGGTGAACTGGCTGGCGATGAGCGTGCTACACTGTTGTTATTGGGCATGGGGCTGGATGAGTTCAGCATGAGTGCGATTTCAATCCCGCGCATCAAGAAAATTATTCGTAATACTAATTTCGAAGATGTGAAGGCGTTGGCAGCGCAAGCCTTGGCACAGCCAACGGCGCAAGATCTGATGAATTGCGTGAATAAATTCATCGAAGAAAAGACGCTCTGCTAAACTTCCACGACACTGGAACGCCGCCCAATTTAATGCTTAGGAGAAGATCATGGGTTTGTTCGATAAACTGAAATCTCTGGTTTCTGATGACAAGAAAGACACGGGCACTATCGAGATCGTAGCTCCACTTTCTGGCGAAATCGTTAATATCGAAGATGTGCCTGACGTAGTATTTGCTGAAAAAATCGTTGGCGACGGTATTGCCATCAAACCTACCGGCAACAAAATGGTTGCCCCGGTTGACGGTACTATCGGTAAAATTTTCGAAACCAACCATGCTTTCTCTATCGAATCCGACAGCGGCATCGAGCTGTTTGTCCACTTCGGTATCGACACCGTTGAACTGAAAGGCGAAGGCTTCAAACGCATCGCTGAAGAAGGCCAGCGCGTCAAGAAAGGTGACGTCGTTATCGAGTTCAACCTGGCCCTGCTGGAAGAGAAAGCCAAGTCTATCCTGACGCCGGTGGTTATCTCCAACATGGACGAGATCAAAGAGCTGATCAAACTGACCGGTAACGTAACCGTTGGTGAGACCCCAATCATCCGCATCAAGAAGTAATTGCGAATGAAATAAGAACGGCGCCCTTGGCGCCGTTTTTTTATGTCACCAGGCTGAATCAGTATGTACTGCACGTACACTCCGAGGCATTTTCAAGCTGCCTGCACCGATAACGCCTATTGTACAACTGAGAATACCCAACGAATTTCGAATTGCAGCCAGGCGGCAAGCGGGTGAATCCCCAGGAGCTTACTCAAGTAAGTGACTGGTGTGCGCACGAGCAGCCAACCAACAACGCGGCGGTCCGAAAGGCGAAGGGTGTTATTACTGCCAACGCGGAATGCGCAGAGTAATCACCAACCCTTCCTGTTCGCCGTTGCGCGCCTCAACCTGTCCGCCATGTGCCAGCACCACCTTGCGGGTGATCGCCAGTCCCAGTCCGTAACCCTTGCCCGACATCGACGATTTTACCCTGACGAACGGATCAAAGATGCTGGAAAGCTTCGACTCTTCTACCCCAGGCCCCTGATCGCTGACCTCTATTTGGAACAGTTGGTCGATTCGCGTCAACACCACCGTCACCCGCTGACCATGGCAGGAGAAACGTAACGCGTTGCGCACGATATTATCCACCGCGCGCCGCATCAGCTCGGCATTGCCCTTAACGGTATATTCCACGTCCGAACTGGCCTGTAGCACAATCTCGACGCCAGGGATTTGCGCTTCGTAACGCGCGTCGCTCACTACCGCATCCACCAGCCCGTACAGATCGAAATACTCTTCGTCCGGCAGACTGTTGCTCTCGGCACGTGACAGCGCCAATAGTTCGCCAATCATTTTATCCAGCCGCCCCGCTTCATGCTCAATGCGTTGCAGCGAGTTCTCGACGTTGCCTGCATTTTGCCGCGCCAGGCCAATGGCCAACTGCAACCGGGCCAACGGTGAACGAAGCTCGTGCGAAACGTCATGCAACAACTGTTCGCGGGCGCTAACCAACAGCTCCAGCCGTTCGGCCATGCTGTCAAAATCGCGCGCTACCTCGGACAGTTCATCATGTCGCCGGCGCATCGCCGGGAACAAACGCACCGATAAGTCGCCCTGGGCTACGCGGTCAAAACCATCGCGCAGCTTACGCATCGGCCGGGTCAGGTTCCAGGCCAGCACCGTACTGAACAGCAGCCCCGCCAGCCCCCCCACCCAAAGCATCGGCATAGGGATATTGAACACGTGCGGACGCCGGTTCGGGCTATATTCTTCCCGCAGGGCCCGCATGTCGTAACTCAACAGATAGCCCGTGCCACCCGAATCTTTCACCCACGCAGTCACCTCCTTTAACCTGCGGCGCCCCTCAAATACCGGTTCCTCCGCTGCAGGCGGCTGCGCCATCGGCGTTACGGACAACAAGCGCCGGTCATCATCCGACCAGTCTTTCAGCATGGCATTCAATGCCGGCAGTCCGCCCTCGCGCAATTGGGTGGCGGCCGAAGTCAGTTGCAGCGTAACCGCACGCCGGGCCATCGCGTTTTCCGGCGGCTCATAGCGATCGCCATACAAAGAAAAAGCGACCCACAGCGCCTGGGTCATGATGATAAAGGTCAGCCAGAAGCCGAGCAGGATTTTCCAGAATAGTCTTCCGCGCATGGCCATTACCGAATGCGGTAGCCGATGCTGCGCACCGTTTCAATGCTGAGTGCGTTATCCGTCAACGCCCCCAACTTCTGGCGAATATTGCTGATGTGAACGTCAACGCTGCGGTCATAGGCTTCGCGCGGGCGCCCCAACCCTTTTTCCGATAGTTCGTCTTTTGATACCACGCGTTCAGGCGCACGCAGCAACAGCTCCAGCAAGTTGAATTCGGAAGCGGTCAGATCGAAAGGTTTACCGCGCCATTCGCTGCTGCGGGTCGATGGGTTGAGGGTCAGCTCACCGAAGTTAATGGCAATTTCGTCGTCCACTTCTTCCGGGCGCTCGTCGAAACGACGCAGTACCGCGCGCAGGCGCGCCACCAGTTCGCGGGGATAGCATGGCTTGGGCATGTAGTCGTCGGCCCCCATCTCCAACCCGATGACCCGGTCGATATTGTCGCCTTTGGCCGTCAGCATAATGATTGGCATGCGGCTCTTTTTACGCACGTCGCGCAGCACGTCGATGCCGCTCATGTCCGGCAGCATGATGTCGAGGATCATTGCGGTGTAATCGCCAGACAGCGCGCCTTCCACGCCCGCTTTGCCGGTCAGCACCAGCGTGGCATTGAAACCTTCGCCAGTCAGATATTCACTCAGCATGGTGCCGAGCTCGAGGTCATCATCGACCAATAAAATTTTCATGCCTTGCTCCTTCGCGGATTTTCGTCATTTTCACGCCTATTTGCCTGCTTCGCAGCCGGTTTTACTCAATCCTTACATATTCCTGAATGCCACTTAACCGCAGCCCGGCCGACGGCGCGTTAAATTAGTGCCAACAGATTTTCGCCACGCTTTATGCCAGGGAAGCTTCTCCTCATGCCATCGTTTCAACGCTTAAAACGCTATCTGCCGCCCACTGTATTGTGGCCGCTATCGCCCTATTTCTCTACTTCCGATCCCACGACGCTACAGAAACGCCCCGGTATATCACTGCGGTAGCACAAACCCGTGACCTGGAACAAACGGTGCTGGCCGACGGTACGATAGAAGCGCAAAAACAGGTTAGCGTCGGCGCTCAGGTATCGGGCCAGATTAAGGCCCTGTACGTGGCGCTGGGCGACAAAGTGCATAAAGGCCAGCGAGTGGCTGAGATTGATGACTTAACCCAGCAGAACGCCCTGAGGGACGCGGAAGCGGCATTGAAGAACGTTCAGGCACAGCGCGCGTCCAAAATGGCGGCGCTGCACAACAATCAGCTGGTTTATCAGCGCCAGCAGGCCATAGTGGCGCGTGGTGTCGGGGTCCGCGCAGATTTGGACAGCGCTCAGGCCACGTTGATTGCCACCCGCGCCGATATCAACGCGCTGGATGCGCAGATCATTCAGGCGCAAATCGCGGTCAACACCGCGCAGGTTAACCTCGGTTACACCAAAATCACCTCGCCGATCGACGGCACCATCGTCGCCTTACCGGTAGAAGAAGGCCAAACGGTGAACGCAGTCCAAAGCGCCCCCACCATCGTCAAAGTCGCTCAGTTGGCGACCATGACTGTCGAAGCGCAAATATCCGAAGCCGATGTGGTCAAGGTGAAAACCGGCATGCCGGTCTATTTCACCATCCTCGGCGAACCGGGCAAGCGTTATAGCACCCAGCTGCGGGCCATAGAGCCGGCACCAGACTCGATCAACGACGAAACTACTTCGACCAGCACCAGCACGTCCAGCAGTACTTCCAGCTCCAGCACCGCAATTTACTACAACGGCCTGTTTGATGTGGCAAACCCGGACGGCGCGCTGCGCATTTCAATGACTGCGCAGGTGTATATCGTGTTGGCCAAAGCGGAAAATGCGGTGGTGATCCCCGCAACCGCGCTGGAAGGCGACTGGGTACAGGTGGTGGATAAGCAGGGCAATATCGCCCGCCGTCCGGTCAAGGTCGGTATCAATAACAACGTCGACGCACAGATTATCAGCGGCGTGTTGGCCGGTGAGAAAGTGATCGTCAGCCAGGCCAATGCCACGAGCCAAAGCCCCGCCCGTCGTATGGGCCCGCCACCGATGGGGATGTGATGATGGCCTCACAACCCCTACTGCAACTGCAGGGTATCAGCCGCCGTTTTCAGGCCGGTGACCAAAACGTCACCGTGCTCAAGGAGATCAATCTCAGCATTGCCCAAGGCGAGATGGTGGCCATCGTGGGCGCCTCCGGCTCGGGTAAATCAACCTTGATGAACATTCTCGGCTGCCTCGATCGCCCAAGCGAAGGGGATTATCAGGTGGCCGGCCGCAGTACCGCACGGCTGGATCGCGACAGCCTGGCCGAACTGCGCCGCGAACATTTCGGTTTTATCTTCCAACGCTATCATTTACTGGGGGATCTTAGCGCCCAAGGCAACGTGGAAGTCCCTGCGGTGTATGCCGGCCATGCCCGCAGCGCACGCCAACAACGCGCCGCCGATCTGCTGCAAAGGCTCGGCCTGGCGCAACGGTTGAATTATCGTCCCAGCCAGCTCTCCGGTGGCCAGCAGCAACGCGTCAGTATCGCTCGCGCATTGATGAACGGTGGCGAGGTAATCTTGGCAGACGAACCCACCGGCGCGCTGGACAGCCACAGCGGGCAAGAAGTGATGAGCATCCTGAAAGACTTGCACGCTCGCGGCCATACGGTGGTGATTGTCACTCACGATATGCAAGTTGCCGAACATGCTCAGCGCATCATTGAGCTTAGTGACGGCGAGATTGTCGCCGACCGACGGAAAACAACGGCCCACACCGTGGCACGCCTACCGATAGCGCTGGATAACGCCGTCAGCCGCTGGCAATCGCAACGCGATCGCCTGTACGAAGCATTCAAAATGGCGCTGCTGGCGATGGCCTCCCAACGCCTGCGCACCTTACTGACCATGCTCGGCATTATCATCGGCATTGCCTCGGTAGTATCGGTGGTGGCGCTGGGCAAAGGCTCTCAGCAGCAGGTGCTGGCCAACATCAACGCCATGGGCACCAGCACGCTGGAGGTCTATCCGGGCAAAGATTTCGGCGATATGCGTTCTGCTGCAGTACAGACGCTGCGGGCCACCGACGCCGATGCGCTGGCGCAGCAGGGCTACGTGCACAGCGTCACGCCGACCGTTTCAAGCAGCACCACCTTCCGCTATGGCAATCAGTCGGTCAGCGGCACGGTCAATGGCGTCGGTGAGCAGTATTTTCTGGTGCGCGGTTACAGCATCGACAGCGGCATGGCGTTTAACCGCCATAGCGTCGACCAGTTGATGCAGGAAGCGGTGATTGACGAAAATACCCGCAACAAACTGTTTCCTCACGGCGCCAACCCGCTTGGCGAAGTGATCCTGCTCGGCTCGCTGCCGTGTCGCATTATCGGCGTCGCCGCCAAAAAACAGAGCGGTTTCGGCAGCGACGAGAATCTGAACGTCTGGATCCCCTACACCACCGCCATGAAACGCATGCTGGGCCAGAGCTACCTGAAAAGCATCACCGTGCGGGTGAACGACGATATCGATCTCACCAGCGCCGAAGACGGCGTCACCCGTCTGCTGAGCCAGCGCCATGGCGGCAAGGACTTCTTTGTGATGAATACCGACAGCATTCGCCAAACCATTGAGAAAACCACCGCCACCCTGACGCTGCTGGTGTCGATGATCGCATTGATTTCTCTGGTGGTGGGTGGCATTGGGGTAATGAATATCATGCTAGTGTCGGTGACCGAACGCACCCGAGAAATCGGCGTGCGTATGGCGGTCGGTGCCCGCGCCAGCGACATCATGCAACAATTTTTAATTGAGGCGGTACTGGTGTGCCTGCTGGGCGGCACATTGGGGGTTCTGCTGTCGCTGGGGATTGGCGTGGTGTTCAGTCAATTCAGCGACAATTTCACGATGGTGTATTCCACCGAGTCCATTGTCGCCGCGTTTATCTGTTCGACGCTGATCGGGGTGATTTTTGGCTTCTTCCCGGCAAGACGCGCTGCCGGGATGGATCCGATACATGCGTTGGAAAGGGAGTAACCCTCAACCGAAAACGCCGGTGGAGAGGTAGCGATCGCCGCGATCGCAGATGATCGCCACAATCACGCTGCCCGGGTTCGCCGCTGCGATCCGCAACGCACCGGCTACCGCACCGCCGGAGCTGACGCCGCAGAAAATGCCTTCGCGCTGCGCCAACTGACGCATGGTCTGCTCGGCGTCGGTTTGCTCGATATCCAACACCTGATCCACCAGATCCGGGCGGAAAATACCCGGCAGATAAGCCGGTGCCCAGCGGCGAATACCGGGAATATTGCTGCCTTCCGCCGGCTGCAGGCCAATGATCTGCACCTGCGGATTTTGGCTCTTCAGGTAGCCGCCCACGCCGGTAATGGTGCCGGTGGTGCCCATGCTGGAGACGAAATGGGTGACCCGCTGCTGGCTCTGCTGCCAGATTTCCGGGCCGGTGGTGGTGAAGTGGGCGTAGGGATTGTCCAGATTGTTGAACTGATCCAGCACCTTGCCCTGCCCCTGATTCTGCATGTCCAACGCCAGGTCTCGCGCCCCCTCCATGCCCACTTCCCGGCTGACCAGGATCAGCTCGGCCCCGTAGGCGCGCATCGCCGCCTGGCGTTCCAGACTCATGTTTTCCGGCATCAGCAGCGTCAAAGCGTAGCCTTTCAACGCCGCGATCATCGCCAGCGCAATGCCGGTATTGCCGCTGGTGGCCTCAATCAGCCGGTCACCGGGTTTTATCTCACCGCGCAATTCCGCCTGCTGGATCATCGCCAGCGCGGCGCGGTCCTTCACCGAGCCCGCCGGATTATTGCCTTCCAGCTTGACCCAAACCTCGCTGCCCAGTCCTGCGGCCAGACGTTGTAATTTTACCAGCGGGGTATTGCCGATGCATTGTTCGAGCGTTGTCACGTGCTTTGCCTGTGTGTTGAAGTGCGTAATGTAAAAAGGCAACCCCAGGGTTGCCTTTAAAATGATGTTGGGAGGTAAAAACTATCAGGCGCTTTTAGCTAACGCAACAGGTTGTAGCAGCCGATCGCCAGCGTACAGGCGCGCATTCAGGCTGCCGACGTAATAACGGCCACCGCGAACCGGCGGCTCGTTGCCGTCAGGCAACACCACGCTGATAGGTTCCTGGTGCCAACCGATCGGCTGAACGGTCATCTGCCAGAAGTGGCCACGCGGGCTAACCTCCAGCACCTGCACCGGCAACGGGCAGCGCTCGCTGCTCTCGGTGCCCACTTCCATCTCCCAAGGCCGCAGGAACAGATCCACGCTGCCCTGATGCATCGGCTGGAACGACAGCGGCCACTGGTGCGCGCCGACGAACAGTTGCGAGCCGCGGATTTCGCCACTCAGGCGGTTCACTTCGCCCATGAACTCCAGCACAAAGCGGCTGGCCGGTTCGCGGACAATTTCTTCCGGCGAACCTACCTGCTCAATATTGCCCTGGCTCATCACCACGATGCGGTCGGCCACTTCCATCGCCTCTTCCTGATCGTGGGTGACGAACACGCTGGTAAACTTCAGCTCTTCATGCAACTGACGCAACCAACGGCGCAGCTCTTTACGCACCTGGGCATCCAGCGCACCAAAAGGTTCGTCCAGCAGCAGAATCTGCGGCTCTACCGCCAGTGCACGAGCCAAAGCTACGCGTTGCTTCTGGCCGCCGGAAAGCTGTGAGGGATAGCGGTTGGCCAAATGACCCAGCTGCACCATCTCCAGCAGTTGGGTCACTTTTTGTTTGATTGCCGCGGCATTCGGACGCTCACGACGCGGCAGCACGCTCAGGCCAAAGGCAATGTTGTCGAACACCGTCATATGGCGGAACAGCGCGTAATGCTGGAACACGAAACCCACCCGGCGATCGCGGGCATGCACATGGCTGACGTCGGTGCCGTGGAAGCCCAGCTTGCCGCCGCTCTGGTTTTCCAGCCCGGCAATAATGCGCAGCAGCGTGGTTTTGCCGGAGCCCGACGGCCCCAACAACGCCACCATCTCACCGGAGGCAATATCGAGCGAGATATCGTTCAATACCTTGGTACGACCGAAGAACTTGTTGATACCGTTAATCTCAATGCTCATGATTTTCCTCCCGCTCGAGACGTGCATTCTGACGTTCCAGACGCCATTGCAGGCCACTCTTCAAAAATAGGGTCACTATCGCCATCAGGGTCAGTAACCCGGCGGCGGTAAAGGAGCCAACAGTGTTGTAATCCTGTTGCAATAACTCGACCTGCAGCGGCAGGCTAAAGGTCTCGCCGCGAATAGAACCGGACACCACCGACACCGCGCCGAATTCGCCAATGGCGCGCGCGTTGGTCAGCACCACGCCGTACAGCAGCGCCCAGCGAATGTTCGGCAACGTCACCCGGCGGAACATCTGCCAGCCGGAAGCGCCCAGTAAAATGGCGGCCTCGTCTTCCTGGCTACCCTGGCTCAGCATCATCGGCACCAGCTCACGCACCACGAACGGACAGGTCACGAAAATGGTCACCAACACCATGCCCGGCCAGGAGAACATGATCTGGATATTGTGCGCATCCAGCCAACCGCCCAGCAGGCCATTGCTGCCGTAAAACAGCAGGTAAATCAGCCCCGCTACTACCGGTGACACGGCAAACGGGATGTCGATCAGCGTCAGCAGCAGCTGGCGGCCCGGGAAAGTGAACCGCGTCACCAGCCAGGCCAGCAAGGTGCCGAACACCAGGTTGAACGGCACGGTAATCAGGGCAATCAGCACCGTCAGCCAGATAGCGTGCAACATGTCGCGATCGACCAGGTTGCTCCACATCGCGCCAGCGCCCTTGGAAAAGGCTTCGGCGAAAATCGAAACGATCGGCACCACCAGCAGCAATACCGAAAACAGCACGCCGATACCGATCAGCGTCCACTTGCCCCAATTGACGCGCGGGCGTTCGACGCCGTTGAACTCAGAGATATCCGCCATCAGTGCCCCCCGATGCGTCGGCCAAAGCGGCTTTGCAGAACGTTAATGCTGAACAGCAACAGCAGCGAAGCCGCCAGGATCACTGAGGCAATCGCACTGGCCGCCGGATAATCGAACTCCTGCAGACGAACGAAAATCATCAGCGAGGTCACTTCCGTCTTCCAGGCGATGTTGCCGGCGATGAAAATCACCGCGCCAAACTCGCCCAGGCTGCGGGTAAAGGAAATGGCCGTACCGGCCAGCAGCGCCGGTGCCAGCTCCGGCATCACCACGCGGCGAAAACTCTGCCAGCGGGTTGCGCCCAGGGTCTCTGCGGCCTCTTCATATTCGGGTCCCAGCTCTTCCAGCACCGGTTGAACGGTACGCACCACGAAGGGCAAGCTGGTGAAGGCCATCGCCACCGCGATGCCAAGCCAGGTGAACGTCACCTTGATGTCAAAATGCGCCAACCATTGGCCATACCACCCGGTGGTGGAGAACAACCCCGCCAGCGTCAAACCGGCCACCGCCGTCGGCAGCGCAAACGGCAGGTCGATCAGACCGTCCAGCAGCGTGCGCCCGGGGAAACGATAGCGAGTCAGGATCCAGGCCATCAGCATGCCGAACACCGCGTTGAACAAGCTGGCGACGCCCGCCGCCAGCAACGTGACCTTATAGGCTGCAACCACCTGCGGGTTGGAAACCACTTCCCAATATTGCGCCAGGCTCATCTGCGCCAGCTGCATCACCAGTGCGCTGAGCGGCAGCAGCAGGATCAGGCAAGTGTAAAACAGGCTGCTTCCCAGACTGAGACCAAACCCAGGCAGAACCCGTTTGCTGGACAACAACATTACTTATGCCCTGCCGCTAACAGTTGATCCAACTCGCCACCGGTAGAGAAATGCGTCTTCATCACCTGTGGCCAGCCACCAAACTGATCTTCTACACGGAACAGTTTGGTCTGCGGGAACTGGCCCTTCGCGGCCGCCATCGCCTGTTTGTCATACACGCGATAGTAGAAGCTGGTGATCACCTGCTGCGCAGCCGGGCTGTAGAGGTAATTCAAATAATCTTTGGCGGCCTGTTCAGTGCCGTTTCTTTCCACGTTTTTGTCGACCCAGGCGACCGGGAACTCCGCCAGAATATCGACCGGCGGCACGATCACCTGATACTTGTCTTCGCCATACTGCTTGCGGATATTGTTCACTTCCGACTCAAAACTGATCAGCACGTCACCCAGGCCGCGTTCCACAAAGGTAGTAGTCGCACCGCGACCGCCGGTGTCAAACACCAGCACGTTTTTCAGGAAACGGGTCATAAAGGCACGGGTTTTGGCCTGATCGTTGCCGTCAGCCTGGCTGGCGGCTCCCCAGGCAGCCAGATAGGTATAACGGCCGTTGCCGGAGGTTTTCGGGTTCGGGAACACCAGCTTCACATCGTCGCGCACCAAATCGTTCCAGCTATGGATGCCTTTTGGGTTGTCCTTGCGCACCAGGAAAGCCATGGTGGAATAGAAAGGTGAGCTGTTGTTCGGTAAGCGAGCCTGCCAGTCAGCCGGAATAAGTTGGCCGCGATCGTGCAGGATCTGCACGTCGGTCACCTGGTTGTAGGTCACGACGTCGGCACGTAACCCCTGCAATATGGCCAGCGCCTGCTTGGAAGAGCCAGCGTGAGATTGTTTGATGGTCAGCTTGTCGCCCGGATGCTGCTGGTTCCACTGCTGTTCAAAACCCGGGTTCAGTGCGGTAAACAATTCACGGGAAACGTCATAGGAGCTGTTCAGCAGCTCAGCGGCCGAAACGGTACCGCTGGCTAACAGCGCCGCCGCCAACCATCCTTTCAGCATGAAATTTTTAACCCGTGTTTGTTTCATTGTGCACCTTATAGCTGAATCAATCCGCCGGGCTTTCGCCCTGATGTTGACCAGTGTATTTATAACTAGGTGCGGAGCTGTAACGCTTTTATATACCGTTTAGTGATTTTCAAGCATCAAACGCTATAAGGCAGGGGCAGAGCGGTGTGGCAGAGGAGGAAGTTAATCCGGAGCCGGCATGGCCGACCCCGGAGGAAAGGTTAAAGCGACAGCAGGCGCGTCAGCGAAGGCGCAAAGTAATAGCTGCCGGTCACCGCACGGCTGAAACGCAGCATCGCATCACGTTTGCCGTCCAAATCGCCAAACATGCTCAGCAGCTGTTTTTCGATATTATGCAGGCGGGCGCAATAGGCGATGAAATACAGCCCGTGTTTACCGCTGGCAGTACCGTAAGGCAGGCTCTGACGCAAAATCTTCAGGCCTTTGCCGTCTTCTTTCAGATCGACACGGCTGACATGCGAGGTGTCAGGACGCTGCTCCGGCGGCAATTCTTCGCTGTCGTGCTTGGTGCGGCCGATAATCTGCTCCTGCTGCTCGGTGGTAAAGCGCTGCCACTGACGCAGGTTATGTTCATAACGCTGCACCAGCACGTAGCTGCCACCTGCGTCTTCTTCACCTTCGGCGATAACCGCCACTTCAGGACGTTTATCGCCCTGCGGGTTTTCAGTGCCGTCGATAAAACCGCTCAGATCGCGCTCTTCCACCCAGCGGAATCCGTGGGTTTCTTCTTCAATCTTGATGGCGTTGCCGAACGCTGCCAGCGCCGCCTGCGCCAGCGTAAAGTTAACGTCATGACGCAAGGATTGGATGTGGATCAACAGATCGCGCTGGGTGGCCGGGGCCAACCCTTTGCCCAGCGGGGTGAATGGCTTCAGCTCTTTTGCGCCCTGACCGCTGGAAAGGTCATGCCAGACGTCATAGCCAAAGGCGATCACCGCGCCCAAATGCGCATCGGGAAACTGCTGTTGCAGCTCGGTCAACGTCTGGCAAAACTGCTTGCAGCCCTGGCGCAAATCGGCGAATTCGCCCTGCACGGTGGCTTCCATAAAAATGGCGAAGCGGCAGTGTTCCAGTAAAATACCGCTCTGAACCTGGGTCATTATCGTTATCCTCAAAATCGAAATCGAGTAACAGGCTGCTGTATACCCGTCGTCTTTAAAGTCGCAGCGTTGTTACCTGCTTACAAGACCCCTCCGTAGGTCTTGCCCCTTCGGGGCCGCTACAAGCAGCGTTCAAATCTGTTCCCGACAGATTTGTCGCTCACCCCCGTTACTTACTCAATTAAGCGCCCGGGGTGAGCGAGCTGGCCGCCTGGCTGCAACTTTAAAGCCATAGGGTATATGTCTAGATTTCCTGTTACGAATGCGCAGTATCATACCCGATGAAAACGGGATTGCCTTGCATCAGCGCAAAGAAAATAGGGTTACCCATAACCGGGCAATCTCGCCCAAAGGTAGCGGTGATTTAACGTTCAGCGGGGATGGAAACCAGATAAATCAGGGGCGCCGCGGATCGGGCGCCCAGGGGGAAGCTTTATTGCGGTTTGGCGTGCCAGATGATCTTGCTGACCGTCCAGCTTTTCAGCGTGTCATCCGGTGGGATGATATCTTGCGGGCCGGCCCACTTGCCGTCGAAGATATAGGTGACGTACTTGCTCTGCTGTGCGACGCACTCGACCTTGCCGGCATCGTCGCCGTCGGCCGGTTTACAGGCACCGAACGCCTTGCTGTACAGGTCACTGAACGGCGTGCCCAGCTTGCTGCCCCACTCGGTCGCGACTTTGCTGTCCATCACGTCCACGCGCTGCACGTGACCCTTGGGTTCCCCGGTGATCACCAGCTTCACGTCGTTGCCGTCCATCGCCTGGTAGTAGGAAACTATTTTGCCCTGGCTGGTAGCCATGCCACCGCGCAGGCGGTAATCGCCATTCAGCCCGTCGTTAATGGCGCTTTCCGACATCGGGGTACCGGCGTTGAGGTCACCAACGCCCTTGGCGCTGACTTCGAGGCTGCTGCCAAACCAGTTAAATGGCGACAGGCTGGACCAAGAGAAATTGGACATCGTCGAACAGCCGGTCAGTAACAGCGGAAGCCCTAACAACAGTGGGCGAACATTCATTTTTAGCTCCTTAACATCAATGACGGGGCACAGCCTGCTCTGCCCTGCCGCACTTGGCGTTTTGTTGCGTGTCAGCCTCTCACAACTGTCCACGCATCGCCATCGGTTGCGAGCTTGGAGTGCGGAAAATGAGAAAAGTGCCGCACTGTGCGGCAATTAACCCGCCTCATCCTGTACCACGAAACAGGCCTTAAGACGCGCACTCAGCAGCAAGTAAGCCAGCGCCAACGCATCGAGCAGCGCCAGCACGATGTCCAACGCCGAAGGATTGTCGTCTTGCTGCCACAGGCTAAACAGGGAACCGCCCAGCGCTGCCAGCAGCGAAGCAATCAATACCCAGCGCCAGGCACGCCATAGCCGTGGCCACTGGTGACGACGCGGAGCAATCAAAAATGCCAACGCCGCCGGCAGCCCCAGCACGATGCCATACCAGAACCATTGGGTGTCCGGGTAAAACAGCGATAGCAGGCCTTCCCCCTGCTGGCGCGAAACCCCGGCCATCACAAACAGGATCCAGGTGCGGGCCTGTAAAATCAGTAAGCCCCAAAACCACAGCGGCAAACGCAACGCACCGTGCTGATCGTAATCGTCGGGGGAAAAACGGGGTGGAAGTGGCTTCAACATCGATTCCTTGCCAATATCATGATGATTTTTCAAATGGGTGCCGTGTTTATTGTTTTCAATGCGCGCGCTTAAGAACCCCTTAAGATTTTCATGCTTTACTTAACCCCATCAAACCAGCAGTCCTGATTGGCAGGGCTTTGATTCTAGATTGAGATAAGGAAGCTTAAGATGAAAAAATATACCCTGGCAGCATTAATTGCTCTGTGTAGCGCACCGGTTCTGGCTCAGCAAGGCGGGTTCCTCGATCCTGCGGCACCGCAAACGCACACCCAAAACACGCAGCAAGGCGGATTTTCCGGCCCTAGCGCCGCGTTGACCACCGTCGACAAGGTCAAATCAATGAGTGATGACACCTGGGTGATGCTGCAAGGCAACATTGAGCAACGCGTCGGCGACGAGACCTATACCTTCCGCGACGCCAGCGGCACGCTGACGGTCGAGATCGACAAAAAACGCTGGAACGGTCAGACCATCACCCCGAAAGATAAAGTGCAGTTGGAAGGGAAAGTGGATAAAGACTGGAGCAACGTGGAAGTCGACGTGAAAACCATCAAAAAACTGCCCTAACGCGCAGTTTGGGCGGTGAAGCCTCACCGCCCAAAATATCGCTCAATATTCCTGATCTTCGATCAACCGCTTGCCCAGGCTGGTAATGCTCTGGATCTCGTAACCGAGTTTCTCGTACATCTCGATCACCGTGTCGTTATCTTCCCGCACCATCAGTTGGATCTTCGGGCAACCGCGCGCGATCAATTTTTTCTCTAACCGGCTGATCAACGCATTGGCGATACCGCGTCCGCGATAATCCGGATGCACCCCGAGATAATACGCCGAGCCACGATGACCGTCGTATCCCCCCATCACCGACCCCACGACTTCCCCGCCCACTTCCGCGACCAGAAACAGATCCGGATCGTGATTCAGTTTGCGCTCAATATCCATCTCAGGATCGTTCCACGGCCGCAGCAGATCGCAGCGCTCCCACAGGGTAATGACTTCTTCAAAGTCGTCTTGTCGAAATACGCGAATTTCCATCGATGTTCGCCGCTGTTAATTAAGATGTTTATCTGATTATCGCGGGATTATTCACTTACGCAATATCAAACTGCGATTTCCCCGGGCAATAATGCAGAAATCCCCGGTAACTCGCGTAATAAATGGACATAGTTATCCGGTCGATTAATGATTATCAATACGATATAACGTCGCAAAATAGAATTTGTCGATGGAGCGTAGCGTTATGAAAAAGCAGATTAAACCCTTCCTCAATTTTAAACCGCTCCCCGTTTCCCCCACGCGACGTCAATTACTGCTTTCTGGTCTGGCGCTGGTGCTGCTCGGCAGCAAGAGCCAAACGGCCCAAGCCGAAACCGGCGGCATGCTGCGCAAGCAACACGCTAAAACTGCGCCCAAACCCAGCGGCAGTAAAAGGCTGGTGATGATCGACCCCGGTCACGGCGGCATCGATTCGGGCGCCGTCGGCAGAGAAGGTTCGCAGGAAAAACACGTGGTGCTGGAGATTGCCAACCACGTGCGTCGCATTCTGCACGAACAGGAACACGTTGAAGTGCGCCTGACGCGGGAAGAAGACGAGTTTATCCCCCTGTTTCAGCGGGTGGAGATTGCCCACCAGCATCAGGCCGACCTGTTTATCTCTATCCATGCCGACGGTTTTACCAGCCCGGAAGCCTCCGGCGCCTCGGTGTTTGCCCTATCCAATCGCGGTGCCAGCAGCGCCATGGCGCGTTATCTGTCCAACCGCGAAAATGCCGCCGATGACGTGGCCGGCGGCAAATACAAAAATCAGGACAACTATCTGCAGCAGGTGCTGTTCGACCTGGTGCAAACCGATACCATCAACAACAGTCTGACGCTCGGCCGCCACGTGCTCGGCCAGATCCGTCCGGTACATCATCTGCACAGCAACAGCACCGAACAAGCGGCGTTCGCGGTGCTGAAATCCCCGTCGATTCCGTCGGTACTGGTCGAAACCTCGTTTATCACCAATCCGGCGGAAGAACGCCTGCTTGGCACCACCGCATTCCGCGAGAAAATCGCCCGCGCCATCGCCGACGGTGTGATCAGTTTCTTCAGCTATTACGATTCACACCAACGAAAACCCGGCTGATACTGCCAGCCACGGTGAATAAAGGTATACTCTGCGGCTTGTTCAGTCAGACGCTGTGAATTAATCCGTATGAGTTTATCGACCATCGCAGAAGTAAAATCCTTCCTGCTGGCACTGCAGGACCGCATCTGCACGCAGCTGGCTCAGGCCGACGGCGGCGCCGTTTTCAACGAGGACCGCTGGACGCGGGAAGAAGGCGGCGGTGGCCGCAGCCGGGTATTGACCGACGGCGCGGTGTTCGAACAAGCGGGCGTCAACTTCTCACACGTCTCCGGTGCCACCCTGCCCGCCTCCGCTACCGCGCACCGCCCCGAGTTGGCCGGCCGCAGCTTCCAGGCGATGGGCGTGTCGTTGGTGATCCACCCGCGCAGCCCTTATATCCCGACCAGCCACGCCAACGTGCGGTTTTTCATTGCGGAAAAGCCGGGCGAAGAACCGGTGTGGTGGTTTGGCGGCGGCTTTGATCTGACCCCCTTCTACGGCTTTGAAGAAGATGCCATTCATTGGCACCGCACCGCCGAACAGCTGTGCGCCCCCTTCGGCGAGCAGGTGTATCCCAAATACAAAAAGTGGTGCGATGACTATTTCTTTATCAAGCACCGCAACGAAGCGCGCGGCATCGGCGGCCTGTTCTTTGACGATCTCAACACGCCCGACTTCACTACCTGCTTCGCGTTTACCCAAGCGGTGGGCGAAGGCTTCCTCGATGCCTATTTGCCGATCGTGGAAAAACGCAAGGCGCTGAGTTGGGGCGATAACCAACGTCAGTTCCAGCTGTATCGCCGTGGCCGCTACGTCGAGTTCAATTTAGTCTGGGATCGCGGCACGTTGTTTGGCTTGCAAACCGGCGGACGTACCGAATCCATCCTGATGTCGATGCCGCCGCTGGTACGCTGGGAATACAACTATCAACCGGCGGAAGACAGCCCGGAAGCGGCCCTTTACCGTGATTTCCTGCCGGTGCGCGATTGGTTGAAGGAGCCGGAATAATGCAGATTTGGGTCGATGCGGACGCCTGTCCCAACGTGATCAAAGAAGTGCTGTTTCGCGCGGCGGATCGTACCGCCATGTCGGTAACGCTGGTTGCCAACCAACCGCTGAGAACGCCGCCTTCCAGGCATATCCACACTCTGCAGGTGGCGGCCGGTTTTGACGTGGCGGATAACGAAATCGTGCGCCGCTGCGAGAAAGGCGATCTGGTGATCACCGCCGATATCCCGCTGGCTGCCGAGGTGATCGAAAAAGGCGCGGTGGCGCTGAATCCGCGCGGGGAACGCTATACGCCGGACACCATTCGTGAGCGCCTGAACATGCGCGACTTTATGGACACCCTGCGCTCCAGCGGTATCCAGACCGGCGGCCCGAATACGCTGAACCAGCGCGACCGTCAGCAGTTCGCCAACGAGCTGGACAAGTGGTTGCAGCAGGCAAAACGGGCGCAGTGATTGCGCCCGTACTCCGCTTAGAATCGCACCTCCCCGCCGAAGATATAGGTTCGGCCGCGGGCGGTGTTAGTCGGTGTGAAGTCCTGTCCCTGGGACGGCATCGAGTTCATCTTGTTCAACGCATCGGAATAGTCTCTGTCCATCAGGTTCTGTACGCTGAATTTCAACAGCAGGTTACGGTTGAACTGATAGGTGCTGTACAGATCGATAATCGTCGGGATGTGCGGCGCAGGCTCTTTCAGCAATTGCTCATTTTCGTCCCGATCCGAATTTGGCGACAGGCGAACCGCTTTACCCGTGTATTTGACCAATCCGCCCAGCGTCAGTTTCTCGTCCAGCAAACGAACCCCAGAATCTAAAGTGAAATAAAATTCCGGCAGTTCGCTGATGTCACCGGCACCGAATTCGTTGCTGGCCTGATTGGTCGGTTGGCTGGTGTGCTCTTTGCTCAGGGAAAGTTTGGTGTAGGCGAAACCGGCATCATACATTGCCTCTACTTCCACCCCACGCATTCTGACCGGCTCATAAGCATTGCTGTACATGGTCATCACGACATTCTCATCGGCGTTATCCCACTCTTCCTGCGTCGCCTGAGAGCGGTTGCACTTCTCGCGATTGCTGCACACCATGTAGTTTTGGCTGGAAATGTAATTTTTGATCTTTGATTCAAAATACACCGCCTTCAGCTGGAAGCTGTCCTGCTTGAACAACAGGTCATGAGCATTGGCGTTGAAGCCGGCCTGGTAGGTTTCGGCGGTTTCGCCCTTCAGGAACGGGTTCATCGACTGCCCGCCGCTGTTGGCGAAGAATACCTCCTGAATATTCGGCCCGCGCATCGACTTGCTGTAGCTGACAAACGGCTGCAACCATGGCGTCACCTGCGCCGATAACAGCACCGACGGATTAAAACCGTGCTCTTTCAAATTGATATTGCTGGCCCCCTGCGGGAAGCAGGCCACGCGCTCATCACAGGCAGGTTTATAACCGGAAATATCATAGGAACTGTAGTTCAGATCAAAGTTGCTCTGCCAGATGCCGTAGTTAAGCTGCAGCCCGCTGTAAAGGCTGGCGATATTTTGTTTACCCGCGATCCCCACCGGCGAACTTTCCGCCTGGTTATCGTCGGTTACCAGCCCGGATGCGTGCTTCTTGTATTCGTTACGGATCAGCTTGCCACCATAGCTGAAGGCAAAATCGACTTCCTGCAGGCTGAAACGGCTGGTGTTATTGACGTCCAGCGCGTCCGAGATATTTTTCGCCTTGCTGTCGCTAAACCCTGCCATATTGTCAGACATGAATTTCTGCTCACCGCGGCTGGTGCTGGCTGTCAGATTAAAATCAATCAGCTCGGAGAAAGGCGCATAGTGATATTTAATATAGAAGTCATTACTGTCGATATGACGGCGGGTTATTTTATTCTGGTAGGTCCTGGCCGACAGTTCGATACTATTAAAAGCGTCTGGCTTAATATCGACTTTGAATAACTGGGATTTAGGGTTCTGTCGATAAGTTTTATCAACGTTAAACTCTTCACTGTCAAAACCGGAGCCGTTTTTGTAATTAGACGTGATGGAACTGCCGCTGATGGCTGCCATCGCGCCCAGGCTGCCGCCTTCGCCAAAGGCGCCGGTTTTCCCGCCCACGGCAATCATGCCGCTGCGGCCAATGCCGTTATTGCCCACGGAAAATTTGGTGCGCACGCCAAAGGGATTATCGGAAAACACCACGTCATCCACACCCAGGGTGCGGAAGTTGGCGCTGCCTGCCAACGCATTCACTCCGGCGGAGCCCGTCGCATTGCCGCGCGCTACATCAACGCCGACGATAAAATTGGGGTCGATCAGCGCACCGAACTGGCTGGTGGGTAACCCGCCATGGGCTGCATCGCTCGGCGAACTGCCATAGTAGTTCTGGGTAATACCGTCCACCATGGTATTAACGCGGCCAAAGCCGCTCATGCCGCGGATATTGACGCTAACCGATCCCTGGCCCGGATCGATTTGGGTATAGGTGCCCGGCATGCTGCGCAAAATGCTGTCTACCGATTCGAGATTCTTATTTTCCCCTCGTGAGCTGAAGGCACCCGGTTTTTCTAACGCCTCCTTTTCGCTACGGTCGCTTTCTGTCGCAGCCGAAACGTTCAACGGGCTAAACACCACGTTGCCCTTGCCATTGTCTGCCCCGTCTTGCGCAGCCGTCGCCGTCCCGCTCAGCGCTATTCCCGCACCGATCAGGCTTACCAGTAATTTAATTTTCATAGATCCCCAGAAATGACCAAAAAGATGTTATGGCCGACAATGCCCAGCACAAAGCCCGCCGAAATCGACGGTAAAATTAACGCTTTATCGTTTTAATAAGCCGCCAGGTTATTTCCTGGCGGCCAGAAGGGTTATTTCCGCGTTTTCTGATCCACCGCCAAAATAAAGCTGTATTCCAAGGCGCTATTTTCCAGCCGCGTCAGTCGGCCCGATTTTCCGCCGTGCCCGGCCGTCATATCGGTGGCCAGCAGCAGCAGCGAATCGCCCTGTTTAAAGCGACGCAGTTTGGCCACCCATTTTGCCGGTTCCCAATATTGCACCTGCGAATCATACAGGCCGCTGGTCACCAACAGGTTCGGGTACGTCTGCTTGCGTACGTTGTCGTAGGGGCTATAAGACTTCATCAGCGCATAGGCTTCTGGTTGATTTGGGTTGCCCCACTCTTCATATTCGCCGACGGTCAGTGGAATGCTGTCGTCGAGCATGGTGGTCAAAACATCCACGAAAGGCACCTGCGCCACCACCGCGTTATACAGCTGCGGCGCCTGATTGATCACCGCGCCCATCAGCAAGCCGCCGGCGCTGCCCCCCATGGCATAGATACGCCCCGGCTGGCCGTAACCCTGTTTGATTAACGCCTGGGTTGCATCGATAAAGTCGCTGAAGGTGTTGGGTTTATGGCTCAGTTTGCCCTGCTGATACCAGTTCTGCCCCAATTCACCGCCGCCACGCACGTGGATCAGCGCATAAACAAAACCGCGATCCAGTAAACTGATGCGGTTGGCGCTGAAGGCCGGATCCATACTCATGCCATAGGCGCCATAGCCGTACACCAGCAGCGGGCTGAGCCCCGGTTTGAACATCGCACGGTTGTAGACCAGCGAGACGGGTACCTTCACACCGTCACGCGCGCTGATCCACACCCGTTCGCTGTGGTACTGGCTGGGATCAACCCCTTTCACTTCCTGCTGTTTCAACAGAGTACGAGTGCCTTTATCAAGATCCCATTCGTAGGTGCTGGTCGGCGTGGTCATCGCCGAATAGCCGTAGCGCAGGTGCTGATTGTCCGGATCGGGGTTATAGCCCAGCCAGGCCATGTAGCTGGCGTCATCGAACGGAATGCTGCGCTGGGTTTTGCCGTCCCAACTGATTTGCCGTAGCTGTACCAGGCCATCGCCACGCTCTTTCACCACCAGCCAGTCGCGGAATAAGGTGAAACCTTCGACCTCGCGCTTTTCCTGCGGCGCAATCAGCGTCTGCCACGGTTTATCGAGCGCCGCGGTGTGATAGAGACCAAAATGCGGGCTTTGGTGATTGGAGCGTAAATAGAACTCGCCGCGATAATGGTCGAGGTAATATTCATGGCCGTTCCGACGGGCGGCAAACAGCACCGGCGCTTTCAGCGGTTGGTTGGCATCGATCAGCCGCGCCTCAGAGGTAGTGTTGCCGCTGATGGTAATAATGAGGTAGTCGCGGGAGGAGGAATGAGCCAGGCTCAGATAAAACGCCGCGTCATCTTCCTGATACACCAGTTTATCGTCCGCGACCGGCGTACCGAACTGATGGCGATAAACCTGATACGGCAACAGGGTTTGCGGATGGTTGCGAATATAAAACAGCGTCTTGCCATCGTTGGCCCACACCATGTCGCCAGAGGTGTTTTCAATCACTTCCGCGGCCCATTTCTCGCTGTCGACATTACGCAACGAAATACGGTACTGCCTGCGCCCCTGATAATCTTCGGCGATCGCCATCCGCTGATTGTCCTGGCTGATCTCCAGACCGCCAACACGGTAATAAGCCTGCCCTGTCGCGCGCTGGTTGGCATCCAGCAAGGTTTGCCATGGCGCATCGGCGGTAAGGGCCTGACGCTGGTACAGGGCAAAATCCTTGCCCGCCGCATAGCTTTCCTGATAGCGGTAGCCGTTCAGTTGATAAGGTACCGAGCGATCTTCCGGGCTCATGCGGCCGAGCATTTCCTGGTACAGCGTATCGCGCAGTTTTTTGTACGGCTGCATCATCTGTTCGGTATAACGGTTTTCCGCCGTCAAATAATCCAGCATCTTTTTATTCTGGCGGCTGTCGTCGCGCAACCAATAGTAATCATCTACCCGGGTTTCACCCTGGGCGGTCAACTTTTTCGGGATGATTTCCGCGCTGGGAGCCTGCGGTGCCGCCTGAACGGCCTGGCCCATTAAGCTTAATGAGATCACGACAGAGGTTGCCGCACGCCAACAACGACCCGGCAAAAGTGGATATTTCATAGTCCCTCACGATGGTTTGACATCGGCAACGCCTGCTTTTGTTTCAGCAAACAAAAGGCCGCTGCCGTCGGCATAAACTATTGGACGGCGTGCAACGCCGCCAGATTAAAATCGATGGGCATCGTCACCCGAACCTTGTCCTGCTGAAGCATCTCCACCGGCGGTTGCGGCAAAGGCTGCGCCCGAGTCACCACCGCCAGTGCCTCTCGATCCAGCGAGGCGGTACCTGACGACGCCTGCAATCTCAAATCAGACACCCGGCCCTGCGCATCCACCGTAAAGACCACCTGCGGCATGCCTGTACGGCGGCGGCGCTGTGCATCCGACGGATAGCGTTTGATGCGGTTCAGCAGCCCCTTAACCTGGCTTTCCCACGACAGCTTGGCCTGCAGTTGACTGGCGGAATCACTGTTCAGCGGTGCCGCCGCCTGCCGGGCAACATTCAACGCTTTCGGTGCCGCGGCGCTGGAGGCCGCAGCGTGTTTGGTCTCTTTTGCCTGCTCCTCGGGCTTCGGCTGAGTTTTCTGCGGCGGCCGCTGTTCAGTTCGCTTCTTTTCGGCCACGGCAATCTTGGTTTTTTCAGCCCTTGCCAGCTTTGGTAAGTCGGGTTGTTCTTGCTGTTCAGCCGGTTGTGCAGCAGACGACTGCGCCTGCTGTACGCCTAGCGGTAAGGGTTTGGGACTTTCCGGCGCTTCAATCTGCGCGGCCCAGCTCATCATTACCGCCGGAGGCGGCAATTGCATCGGCGGCAGCGAGCGTGGCGGCCAGTAAAACAACAGTACCAGCGCCACATGTGCCGCGATAGCGCACACAAAACCGCGCGCCCAGCGCGGTTGCGGCATCGCAGGGGCCGAAAAAGAGAAAGACTGACTTAGCATAGGGACATTAGATTACTTAATTGCGAATGATTGCAGATCACATTTGCTAATGATAATCATTTGTAATTATTATTAACAGTCCTTTTCACTGCCTTAACAGATTCATTTTACGGCCGGGGTTATCCACAGGTAATCGGCCACCTGTTTGTCGACCTGCACCCCGGGTTCCGCCAGCATCAGTACCGTTGGCAACGCAGCCGGTTGCAAATCCTGCACGTGCAGTGGCACTCCTACGGATTTGGCGGCATGGTAGCCACCGGCAATCAACAGCGCGGGAGTGGGCGCGGCCAGCAGGCGTTCGGCCATGCGGCGGTCACGCTGCTGTTGGATCGCCAGCATCGCATGCAATTGTTGAGGTTCAATCTTGCCGCCGTGCGAAGTGCGAATAGTTTCCTCCAGCGCTTTCTGCACCACCGGACGCACCGACAGTTGGCCCTGCGGGAAACTTGGCTGCTGATAAAAAGCCATGATTTCATCGCGATCCAGGTTAGCCGACCACAGCGGATAGGGTGCACGCATCGCCGCCATTACCACATCGCCGTACAGCGACCATTTCCACCCCGACTGCCAGCCGATCAACTCCGCTACGCGTCCGTCGCGAACGCTGGGGTCCCCCTGCAGCCACTGTTTCACCTGGTTAACCTTGTCTTGCTGATTCGGGTTAATCATTTCCATCAGCACGCTACCCTGAGGACGCTGCTGCGGCAGGTTTTGCACCAGCCACAGCTCAATCTGATGGTGATAGGGGTTATCGTGTTTTTCGCCGACAATGACCCGCGGTTGAGCGGCCAAACGGGCCAGAAGCTGGTCAGGTGACAGGCTTTCTCCACTGCGCAAATCCGTAATTTTGCCCAAACTATCAAGGGTAGTTTTTGGCGAGGAAACCGGGGTTTGGCTACAGGCGGCGAGCGCCAGCGCGGCCAATAAAATCAAAAGTCTCATGATGCTGCCCTGTCATAAAAAGTGGCGACATTATAGATAATAATTATCATTTGCATATAGACAACCCCCTTTCCTGCGACATCGATAACTATTTTTTTACTTTAGGATCTCTGACCACGCATTGATTTCATGAAGTATTGCGGGTATAACCAATAGCCATTTAGCAGCTTAGACGTCTATACGGGTAAAATACCATGCATTCACCTGTCCCCGCCGAAGGGCAATTCAAACGCACCATGAAGGCTCGGCACCTGGTGATGCTGTCGCTGGGTGGCGTGATCGGTACCGGGCTGTTTTTCAACACCGGCTATATCATTTCCACCACCGGCGCCCTGGGTACCCTGCTGGCCTATCTGATTGGCGCACTGGTGGTCTATCTGGTCATGCTGTGCCTGGGCGAGCTTTCGGTGGCGATGCCGGAAACCGGCGCCTTCCACGTTTACGCCTCCCGCTATCTTGGTCCGGCGACCGGTTATACCGTGGCCTGGCTCTATTGGCTCACCTGGACCGTCGCACTCGGTTCCAGCCTGACCGCCGCCGGTTTCTGCATGCAGTATTGGTTCCCACAGTCGCCGGTTTGGCTGTGGTGTTTAATTTTCTGCGCGGCCATTTTCCTGCTCAACGTAGTCACCACTCGCTTCTTCGCGGAGAGCGAATTCTGGTTCTCGTTGATCAAGGTGATCACTATTTTGGCGTTTATCATCCTCGGCGGAGCAGCCATGTTTGGCCTGCTGCCGATGAAAGACGGCACCCCGGCTCCCTTTCTGCATAACCTGACCGCCTCCGGCTGGCTGCCCAACGGCACCCTGCCGATCCTGATGACGATGGTGGCGGTCAACTTCGCTTTCTCCGGCACGGAGCTTATCGGCATTGCCGCAGGCGAAACCGAAAATCCGGAAAAGGTGGTGCCCTGGGCGATACGCACCACGGTGATCCGCCTGATGCTGTTCTTTGTCGGCACGGTGTTTATTCTGGCTGCGCTGATCCCGATGGATCAGGCCGGGATTGTCAAAAGCCCGTTTGTGTTGGTGTTTGAACGCATCGGCGTGCCCTATGCCGCCGATATCTTTAATTTCGTCATCCTGACCGCCATCCTGTCGGCCGCCAACTCAGGCCTGTACGCTTCGGGCCGCATGCTGTGGTCGCTGGCCAACCAGCGCACCCTGCCGGCCTATTTTTCTCGCGTCAATAAACGCGGCATTCCGATCAATGCGCTGACCTTCAGCATGCTTGGCGGCGTACTGGCGCTGTTAACCAGCGTGATTGCGCCGGACACGGTGTTTGTTGCCCTGTCGGCCATTTCCGGCTTTGCCGTGGTGGCAGTTTGGTTGAGCATCTGCGCCTCACACTACGCTTTCCGCCGCCACTATCTGCGCAGCGGCCAGCCGATCGCCGGCCTGAAGTACCGCGCGCCGGGCTATCCGTTAACGCCGATCGTCGGTTTTTCCCTGTGCCTGCTGGCCTGTATCGGACTGGCGTTCGATCCGGAGCAGCGCATCGCGCTTTACTGCGGGCTGCCGTTCGTCGCACTGTGCTACGCCGCCTATTATCTGACCCGCCGCAGCGGGCAAAAAACATCTTTGGGAGAAAATCATGTCGGTTAACAACCCCGTCGCCACGCTGTTGGCTACCCACAACACGCTGATCCTTGACGGCGCACTGGCGACCGAACTGGAGGCTCGCGGCTGTGACCTCAGTGATCCCCTGTGGTCGGCCAAGGTGCTGATCGAAAACCCCGAGCTGATTTATCAGGTTCATCTCGACTATTTCAACGCGGGGGCGCAGTGCGCCATCACCGCCAGCTATCAGGCCACGCCGCAGGGCTTTTTGCGCCGGGGGCTGGATCACGAGCAGTCACTGGCGCTGATCGCCAAAAGCGTGCACCTGGCGCAACAGGCGCGCAGCGACTTTCTGGCTCAGCACCCGCAGGCAACCCCCTTGCCGATCGCCGGCTCGGTCGGCCCCTATGGCGCTTATCTGGCCGACGGCTCTGAATATCGCGGCGATTACGCATTACCGCAGGAAGAAATGATCGCCTTCCACCGCCCACGCATCCGTGCGTTGGCCGAGGCCGGCGTAGATCTGTTGGCCTGTGAAACCCTGCCCTCGTTCACCGAGCTGCAGGCGTTGCTCACGCTGTTGCAAGAATTCCCGACGCTCGGCGCCTGGTTCGCCTTCACCCTGCGCGACAGCCAACACCTCAGCGACGGCACGCCGCTGACGCAGGTGCTGGCAGCGCTGCACGGCAATCCGCAGGCGTTGGCGATTGGCATCAACTGCATTGCGCTGGAAAATGTAGCTCCGGCGCTGCGCCAATTTGCCGTGCTGACCGATAAACCGCTGTTGGTCTATCCAAACTCCGGCGAACATTACGACGCGGTGAGCAAAACCTGGCACGCCTGCGGCGGCGAGCACGGCAGCCTGATTGATCAGGTAGGAGAATGGCAACGCATCGGCGCACGGCTGATTGGCGGCTGCTGCCGGACTACGCCAAAGGATATTCGCCAGATCGCGGCACTCTGCAAGGCATAAAAAAGCCCCCTGCGCCAAGGCGTCAGGGGGCGGTTTAATGCCGAAGGCTTATAACGGTGCGGTCTGCGCTTCCACAACCGCCAGCGCCACCATGTTGACGATGCGGCGCACCGAGGCGATTGGCGTCAGGATGTGTACCGGTTTCGCTACTCCCATCAGCACCGGCCCCACGGTAACCCCTTCCGAAGACGACACACGCAGCAGGTTGTAGCTGATACGCGCCGCTTCCATGTTCGGCATAATCAGCACGTTGGCCGAGCCTTTCAGCGGGCTGTCCGGCATCAGATCATTACGAATGCTCTCAACCAACGCGGCATCGCCGTGCATCTCGCCGTCGATTTCCAGCTCCGGTGCCATCTGATTCACCAACTCGAGCGTTTTACGCATCTTGCAGGCTGCCGGGTTATCGGAAGAACCAAAGCTGGAATGGGACAGCAACGCGACCTTCGGCTCAATGCCGAAACGACGCACGGTTTCCGCCGCCATCAGGGTGATTTCCGCCAGTTGCTCCGGCGTCGGATCGTCATTGACATAGGTGTCGGCGATAAAGGTGTTGCCGCTTGGCAGCAGCAGCGCATTCATCGCCCCGGCGACATGGGCGCCCTCACGGAAGCCAAATACTTTTTCAACCACGTCGTAATGCTCGTGATAGCTGCCGATGGTGCCGCAGATCATCGCATCCGCCTCGCCACGATGCAGCATGATGGCGGCAATCAGCGTCGGGTTGCCGATCACCGCACGGCGCGCCTGTTCCTGCGAAACGCCGCGGCGTTTCATGATCTGGTAGTACTCGCCCCAGTATTCATTGAAACGCGGATCGGACTCGTTGTTCACCACTTCAAAGTCTTTACCCGGCGTCAGCTGCAGACCGAGTTTTTTCAGCCGCATTTCGATCACGCTCGGGCGCCCCACCAGAATCGGATAGGCCAAGCCTTGCGACACCAGTTCCTGAGTGGCGTGCAGTACCCTTTCTTCTTCGCCTTCCGCCATCACCACCCGCTTCATTTCCTTCTTCGCCTGAGCAAAGATCGGTTTCATGAACAGGTTGGTTTTGTAAACGAATTCAGACAGCTTTTCGACATAGGCATCAAAGTCTTCGATCGGCCGCGTCGCCACGCCAGACTCCATCGCCGCCTTGGCCACTGCCGGAGCGATTTTAACAATCAGGCGCGGATCGAAAGGTTTGGGAATGATGTATTCAGGGCCAAATGACAGATCCTGATCACCATAGGCCGACGCCACCACGTCGCTTTGCTCTGCCAGCGCCAGATCGGCAATCGCATGCACGCAGGCCAGCTTCATCTCTTCGTTAATGGTGGTCGCCCCCACGTCCAGCGCACCGCGGAAGATGAACGGGAAGCACAGCACGTTGTTTACCTGATTCGGGTAGTCGGAGCGGCCGGTACAGATAATGGCGTCCGGGCGCACGGCTTTCGCCAGCGGCGGCAGGATTTCCGGTTCTGGGTTGGCCAGCGCCATGATCAACGGATCCCTGGCCATGGTTTTCACCATATCCTGAGTCAAGACACCCGGGCCGGAACAACCGAGGAAGATGTCGGCGTTAGGGATAGCGTCACCCAGCGTACGCTGGCCGTTATCTTCAATCGCATAAGCCGCCTTGGTCTGCTCCATATTGGCGTCACGGCCTTTGTAGATAACCCCTTTGGAGTCGCAGACGGTAATGTTCTGCTGGCGCAGCCCCAGAGCCACCAGCAGGTTCAGACAGGCGATCGACGCGGCGCCGGCTCCGGAAACCACCAGCCGCACGTCGGAAATATTCTTTTTCACTACACGCAGGCCGTTCAACACTGCGGCGGTCGTGATGATCGCGGTACCGTGCTGATCGTCGTGGAACACCGGGATCTTCATGCGCTCGCGCAGTTTCTGCTCGATGTAGAAACACTCCGGCGCTTTGATGTCTTCCAGGTTAATGCCGCCGAAGGTCGGCTCCAGCGCGGCGATGATGTCGATCAGCTTGTCAGGGTTTAGCTCATCGACTTCGATATCAAACACGTCGATACCGGAAAACTTCTTGAACAGGACGCCCTTCCCTTCCATCACTGGTTTACCGGCCAGCGCACCGATATTGCCCAGGCCCAGCACGGCCGTGCCGTTGGAAATGACCGCCACCAGGTTGCCACGCGCGGTATATTTGTAGGCCGCCAGCGGATCGGCAGCAATTTCCAGACAAGGTGCCGCGACGCCCGGCGAATAGGCCAGCGCCAGATCGCGTTGCGTTGCCAGCGGCTTGGTGGGGGATACCTGGATCTTCCCTGGGACCGGATATTGGTGGAAATCAAGCGCACTCTGTTTGAGCTGTTCGTCCATTGTAGGTTCCTATGCTTTTTGCTTTTATGTTGAGGTAAGGCTATTAAGCTGTGTCCTGCCATTGTTCGTGCCAGCGTCGCAGACCCAAAAGCCCGTAATCAAGGCGGAGGATGCTGGACATAGCGTGCCTATGTTCAAACCCGACAACGCTAAGTACGGTTTTTTGGGGCGCGGCCCGAAGGGCTGGCGCTCACCTACAATGGCAGGACGCAGCCTTGTAGTATAGTGAGAGAAACGTCACAAACTTTGAAGCGGGCCAAAACCTTGATCGAAATAGTTTTATAAAAGTAAAAAAAGAAGTACCACAGGACGAAGAAGAAAAACACTGCCATCAGTGCGCTGGCAGTTGGGCGCGCCAGGCATTCAGCGTGGCCACCCGGCCTGCGCAAATTTGTAACGAGGTTTGTAGTGCCAGGGTATAACTCAGCGCATCACCCCAGGTATTGCCCAGCAGCTGCGGCTGCTCGCACGGAATAAACACCGTTTCAGGGGGCAACAGTACCACCGGCACTGCCGGCTGTGGCGGTTGGGCGCAGGAGCTCAATAACAGCGCCAGGCATAGGCTGCCCAGCGCAGGCGTCATTTTTAATCGCTTCACGGTATTTCCTCTGATAAACATCGCTTTGCTGCCGCAGCTGCTGCTCCTGTTGCTGCTGAGCCGCCATCAGCGCACGATTCTGTGCATCCTGAGTTTGCAGCGTGGCAATCAACCCCGCCTGCTGCGCCAGGGTCTTTTGCTGCTCTAACGCCTGCTGCCGCGCCTGCTCCAGCCGGTGCGACAACAGCGAGCTGTAGCCGCCAAGGCAGATGGCTACCAACAACAACAGCAGCAATCCGCCCTGCGCCAGCCTGCTCAGCCAACCGCTCATGCCGGGTAATCCTTAAAGGAAAGCTGGAAGTGGGGCCCGTCCTTCAGCGTCTTCCATTCCCCGCCCCACTCAACGGCAACCGCACACTCTCGCGCGGCACGACGGACCGCCACCGCGATTTGCGCATAATAGTCCCACTCCCAGGACACCACGCCTGCCGGCATAGCCACCACGTCCACCGCGTGGCCGGTCAAATGGCGGCTTTTCAGCGTCTGGCTTTGCCCACCCCGCACCAGGTCACGCTGACGCGCCATGCTGCGGCGCCCTTCGGTGATGGAAAAAGGCACCAGCGAATAATGCAGCGCCAGCCGCATCACCCGCACCAGATCCGGATGCACGTCCATTAAATTGGTCTCGCTGCGTGCGGTAAAACGAATGTCTTCAATTTCATTTATCATCTTTAAACCCCGTTTTTTTGCCAATAAATCTTTTAATTAATGCGCTGATATAATCAGCCCCAAGAAAACCAATCAGCACGCTGGCAAGGTTCGCCCACTTTAATTCCAGCCCGGTCAGCGCCAAAGCGTCGCGCACCGTCCAGGCCAATAACGCGCACATGCCTGCATTTAATAAACGGCGCCGCATACCGACATTGCGATAAGCCCCGTGCAATAGCGCCATGAGCCCTGCCAAAATGGCATTCATCACCGGCTGAAGATATTCACATGCTCGCTGAATAATTAAGCCAACAGCGTCTGGCTCTAAGCTGGACATAGCTACACTCCTATTTTATTTTAATTAAACGCCAATCACGGCCGGTGGAATATCGGTACCATCAGAATCTAGTTAAGGATGCTATAACAAAGCAAATGAATAAATACAGCCTCTAAAGTCAAATTCATTCATGCTCACCCATGGCACAACACCGCCCTGCCAAATAACTTGGCAAGCCGATAAAAAATTCATCTTTATTGTGATTTATTTCGACTTCTCTTTATCCGATAAATAAACATTAATAGCGGCGGGAGATTCACTCTCAATGACAAAAACCTTAACTCTGGAGAAATACCATGTCAGAACGTAAAGCCGTTATTGGTTATTATTTCATTCCTACTAACCAAATTAATCACTATACCGAGTCCGATACTTCAATCGTACCTTTCCCGGTGTCCAATATTACACCGGCCAAGGCCAGGCAACTGACCCACATTAATTTCTCGTTCCTCGACATTAACAGCAATCTGGAGTGTGCCTGGGATCCGGAAACCAATGACGCCAAGGCGCGTGATGTGGTTAGCCGTTTGACTGCGCTGAAGGCGCATAACCCGAATCTGCGCATCATGTTCTCCATCGGCGGCTGGTATTACTCCAACGATCTGGGGGTGTCCCATGCCAACTATGTCAACGCGGTCAAAACCCCGGCGGCACGCACCAAATTTGCGCAATCCTGCGTCCGCATCATGAAAGACTATGGCTTTGACGGCGTAGACATTGACTGGGAATACCCGCAGAGCAGCGAGGTCGACGGTTTTGTCGCCGCGCTGCAGGAAATCCGCACCCTGCTCAATCAGCAAACCCAGGCCGACGGCCGTCAGGCGCTGCCTTACCAACTGACCATCGCCGGTGCAGGTGGCGCGTTCTTCCTGTCGCGCTACTACAGCAAGCTGCCGCAGATCGTCGCCTCACTCGATTACATCAACCTGATGACCTACGATCTGGCCGGCCCATGGGAAAAAATCACCAACCACCAGGCAGGCTTGTTTGGCGACAGCGCCGGGCCAACCTTCTATAACGCGCTGCGTGAAGCCAATCTCGGCTGGAGCTGGGAAGAGCTGACTCGCGCCTTCCCCAGCCCGTTCAGCCTGACGGTAGACGCCGCCGTACAGCAACATCTGATGCTGGAAGGCGTGCCGAGCAGCAAAATCGTCATGGGCGTGCCGTTCTACGGCCGGGCGTTCAAAGGCGTCAGCGCCACTAACGGCGGCCAGTACAGCAGCCACAGCACGCCGGGGGAAGATCCCTTCCCTGGCACCGATTACTGGTTGGTCGGCTGTGAAGAGTGCGTCCGCGACAAGGATCCGCGCATCGCCTCTTACCGCCAGCTGGAGCAAATGCTGTTGGGCAACTACGGCTATCAGCGCCTGTGGAACGATAAAACCAAAACGCCGTATCTGTACCACGCGGCCAATGGCCTGTTCGTCACCTATGACGATGCCGAAAGCTTCAAGTACAAGGCGAAGTACATCAAACAGCAGCAACTGGGCGGCGTGATGTTCTGGCACCTGGGCCAGGACAACCGCAATGGCGATCTGTTGGCCTCACTCGACCGTTACTTCAACGCACCGGACTATGACGACAGCCAGTTGGATATGGGCACCGGCTTGCGCTATACCGGCGTTGGCCCAGGTAATCTGCCAATCATGAGCGCCCCGGCCTACGTTGCCGGTACCACCTATAACCAGGGAGCATTGGTGTCGTATCAGGGCTATGTCTGGCAGGCCAAGTGGGGCTATATCACTGCCGTGCCGGGTTCCGATACCGCCTGGCTGAAAGTGGGTCGCGTGGCGTAACGGTCAGCGACAACATAAAAAAACCCCGGGGCTGATGGCGACGGGGTTATAGGCTGCGTCCCACCATTGCACATGACGCCGTCGCAGACCCAAAAGCCCGTAATCAAGGCGGAGGGTGCTGGGCATAGCGGGCCTACGTTCAAGCCCGACAACGCAGAGTACGGGCTTTTGGGGCGCGACCCGAAGGGCTGGGGCCATTTGAACGCGCACCTGTGTTACGAGCCGCTTATTTGGCCTGCCAAACCTCACGACTCGCGCCTTGCTGCGCGTCCAAATGACCGCCAGCGGCGCTCACGTGCAATGGTGGGACGCAGCCTGCAAATTAAACGTTTAATTTTCGCATCCCTTCGTGGTCACTCCCTCAGTTGTTACACCAAGGATAACCCCCATCACGTATTACTTCCCGCCCCAGCAGACTGAAGACGTCGCTTTTGCGCGTCAGCCGCTCATGCCACCAGCTAAAACCGGCCCCTTTGCTGGCCGGATGCCAGGCCAGCCAAATCATTTCATCGCCTTTTTGCATATCGACCGGTACCGTCACCAACTCGCCGCTGGCCAGCTCTTTTTCTATCAGCGCCGGCGGCAAGAAGCCGTGCCCAATACCCCGCTTCAACAGCGCCAATTTGCTCTCGACGTCGCATACCATCAGTTGGCGCTGCAACGGCATGGCGCCATGGTTACGCTTGGGCAGCTCGTGGCTGCTGTCGGCAATGCCCACCACGATATCGTTCAGCCGCTGGTTTTTATCCACCGGCTTTTTCTGCGCCGCAAAGGGATGAGAAGGAGAAACGCACAGGACAAAATTCAGCTTGCCGAGCATCAGCGTCTTGGCCTGCACGCTGTCCGGGATCTGGCCGATGGCAATAATCAAATCCGCCCGGTTGTTCTTCAACGCATCCCAGGTGCCATTCAGCGCTTCACGCTGCACGGATATGTTGGCGTTTGGGCTGTGCTGGATATAGTCGCGGATATCCTGGGTGAGCGTTTCCAGCGGAAAGAAATTATCAACCACGATGCGGATATTATTATCGAACTTTGGGATGTTTCTTACCCTACTTTCCAGATCCTGTACCGCATTTAAAATCCAGCCACCTTCCTGCAGCAGGAATTCCCCTTCATCCGTCAGGGTAATCATCGGGCCATTACGATGAAAAAGTTTCACGCAGAGTTTACTTTCTATATTGGAAACCCGGTAAGATATTGCCGAAGGGGTTTTATGCAACGCCTCCGCCGCCATTGAGAAAGAGCCGGTACTTTTGATGGTGCTGATTATTTTAATCGCATCCAGGGATAATCTAGTCATACAAATTCCTCTTTGACATAAAATAAGAAAAAAATGACACTAAATTCCCAAGTGGTTGGCGCGTAAAAGTCGTTCAAGTCACACAAGAGTAAGCAAAACCACAAGCAATATACTCTATATTGCAGCACGTCATCTGAAAGACTATTCATCAACACTTTAAATAAAATTCATCATGACGCCGTTTTTTTAGACAGCAGCGTTTAAATAAATTCAATCAAGAAATAAAAGACAATCATCATAATAATTTTAGTTAATAGCCTATAAAACATTCCACCCTGACAGCTGAGTCTAAGGGTAAAAATAAAACAAGCCGCCAAGAATGATGTTTTTAATTTTTTAATAACCTCTCTTTTTGTCGGTGAAAATAAACCCAACTTACAATACAACTTCAGTCAGGAGTGACTTATGAACAATACTTCCCGTACCCTTATGTCCCTTGGCCTGCTGAGCGCCGCGTTGTTCGGCGTATCACAACAGGCCGCCGCCCACGGTTACGTCGAAACGCCGGCCAGCCGCTCCTATCAGTGCAAACTGCAGCTCAATACCCAATGCGGCAGTGTGCAATATGAACCACAGAGCGTTGAAGGCTTGAAAGGCTTCCCACAGGCGGGTCCGGCTGACGGGCATATCGCCAGCGCCGACAAATCCACCTTCTTCGAACTGGATCAGCAAACGCCAACCCGCTGGAACAAGATCAATCTGCACACCGGCGCCAACTCCTTCACCTGGAGACTGACCGCTCGCCACAGCACCACCAGCTGGCGTTATTTCATTACCAAGCCGAACTGGGATGCGTCGCAGCCACTGACCCGTGCGTCCTTTGACCTGACGCCGTTCTGTCAACAGAACGACGGCGGTGCGATTCCAGCCGCGCAGGTCACCCACCAGTGCAACATACCTGCAGACCGTAGCGGTTCGCACGTCATCCTCGCCGTGTGGGATGTAGCAGATACGACCAATGCCTTCTATCAGGCGATTGACGTTAACTTGACCAAATAATAAGGAAGGGAAATACCACAGGGTTCAGCCGGGTGCTGAACCCTTTTTTATTGCGAGTGCGCTATGCCACATCTTTTTCCCCTCGGTCAGCCCATACTGACACCGCCTTCGCAGGTGCGGTAAGCGGCTGCAAAACCGCGCCCTACCTGGCTCGTTTCGGGATCCATTGTTCTTATCCATCGCAACAATCAGAAAAAGCGCATTTTAATCATCGGGCTTCTGATGCAGTGTGTTCAGCCTACGATGAAAAACGTTCTCATTTCCCTACATTGACGTTTGGTCAAGGAGCTTATTAATGAACCAATTAGACGCACTCAAGCAGCTCACTACGGTGGTAGCCGACAGCGGCGATATCGAATCCATCCGCCAGTTCGAACCGCAGGATGCCACCACTAACCCTTCATTGATTCTGAAAGCCGCTGCGCTGCCTCAATATAAGCCACTGATCATCGAAGCTCTGAACTATGCCCGCCAGCAAGGTGGCAATAAAGAAACCCAACTGATCAACGCCAGCGACAAACTGGCGGTGAACATCGGCGTCGAAATTCTCAAAAGCGTGCCGGGCCGCATTTCCACCGAAGTGGACGCACGCCTGTCCTTCGATCGCGGCATGTGCGTGGCCAAGGCGCGTAAGCTGATCGGCATGTATCAGGAACAGGGTATTGATAAGTCGCGTATTCTGATCAAGCTGGCCTCCACCTGGGAAGGCATCAAAGCCGCCGAAGAACTGGAAAAAGAAGGCATCAACACCAACCTGACGCTGCTGTTCTCTTTTGCCCAGGCCCGTGCCTGTGCCGAAGCCGGCGTGTTCCTGATTTCCCCGTTCGTGGGGCGTATTTATGACTGGTACCAGGCCAAACAGCCTGCTGCAGACTATGACGCCGAGCAGGATCCGGGCGTCAAATCGGTGCGCAACATTTATGAATACTACAAACAGCACCGCTATCAGACCGTGATCATGGGTGCCAGCTTCCGCAAGGTTGAGCAGATCCTGGCTTTGGCCGGTTGCGATCGTCTGACTATTGCGCCGAACCTGCTGGAGCAGCTCAAACAAAGCGAGCAACCGGTAGAACGCAAACTGACGCCATCCACCGAAGCCTTCCACCAACCTGCCCCGCTGGCCGAAGCCGAATTCCGCTGGCTGCATAATCAGGACGCCATGGCCGTTGAAAAACTGGCCGAAGGTATTCGTCTGTTCGCCGTTGACCAGCAAAAGCTGGAAGACATGCTGTCCGCTGAACTGTAATCACTCTGGAGTAAAACATGTCCTCTCGTAAAGAGCTTGCCAACGCCATCCGCGCACTCAGCATGGACGCCGTACAAAAAGC